>JAAYPY010000022.1 GCA_012519555.1 Tissierellia bacterium
CTTCGAAATATTCTTGAGAGAGCTTCAAATGTATCAATCGGAAACTACATAGATATTCAGCATTTGCCTGATTTTATCAGTAATAAGCTCACTAATGATGTAATAAAGACGAATAAGCATACGTTAAGATATAAATTAGCTGAAGTAGAAGTGAGTGCAGTTATGGAAGCACTGAAATATTGCAATGGAAACAGGACAAAAGCGGCAAATCTATTAGGCATTCATCGAACAGCACTATATAAAAAATTGAGCAGCTATGGTATTGATGTAAAGACTATCTAACTGTAGACAAACCTCTACATTACAAAAAACTATATACGATTATCTACATGCAATTTTTTATCCCAATAGCAACAAGAAATTTATAAGTATTATTTTTCATAAAAAGGAGTGTATATAATTATCTACACTCTCTTTTTTTATTAGACTGTTTTTAATATTACTTGAAAAAATATCCAAGGAATCATTTAAATATCAACGTATAAAAAGTGCGAAAATAGAGAAAGAATTGGCATAATAATTGCTTCAAACTATATTGAATAATCTTAATAATTATTCAATTTTACTTAAGGAGGTTAATGATGAGAGAAGTCGTAATTGTAAGTGCTGTAAGAACACCAATAGGCAGCTTTGGAGGAAGTCTTAAGGATGTAACTGCTGTTAAGCTTGGTGCTTTTGCTGCAAAAGGAGCACTTGACAGAGCAAATGTTAAACCGGAAATGGTTGAAGAAGTTATTTTCGGAAATATTCTTCAAACCGGTATAGGGCAAAACTTAGCAAGACAGGTTTCTATTGCCATAGGTGTTCCTATTGAAGTTCCTTCTATGACAATCAATAAAGTTTGCGGTTCGGGATTAAAGGCTGTACAGCTTGCTGCTCAAGCAATCATGTGCAATGAAGCTGATATTATTCTTGCAGGTGGTGCAGAAAATATGAGTTTGGCGCCATATATTGTTCCAAATGCAAGATGGGGGTTAAGGATGGGCAACGGTGTAATTGTCGATACCATGGTAGCAGATGGATTAACTGACGTTTTCAATAATTATCATATGGGTATTACAGCAGAAAACATTGCAGAGCAGTGGAAAATTACCAGACAGGAACAAGATGAATTTGCGGTAAAAAGTCAAAACAAGGCAGAAGCTGCAATTAAAAGCGGAAGATTTAAAGATGAGATTATCCCCGTGGAAGTACCCCAAAGAAAAGGTGAACCGATAGTAATAGATACGGATGAATACCCTAAGTTTGGTACTAACATAGGAAATTTGGCAAAGTTGAAACCTGCATTTAAAAAGGATGGAACTGTAACTGCCGGTTCTTCATCCGGTATAAATGACGGAGCGGCCGCTGTAATGGTTATGTCAAAGGAAAAAGCGGATGAGCTTGGAATAAAACCTTTGGTAACTATTGTAAGCTTTGCCTCTGCCGGTGTTGACCCGAAAATCATGGGATATGGACCTGTTCCTGCTTCAAAGAAGGCATTAGCTAAAGCCAATATGTCCATAGAAGATATAGACCTGGTTGAAGCTAATGAAGCTTTTGCAGCTCAATCGATAGCAGTAGCAAGAGATTTAGGATTAGACCCTGAAAAAACCAATGTTAATGGCGGAGCTATTGCATTAGGTCATCCCATTGGATGTTCAGGTACAAGAATTCTTGTTACATTAATCCATGAGATGATTAAAAGAGATGCCCATACGGGCTTAGCAACACTATGTATTGGCGGAGGGCAAGGTACATCAATAATTGTTAAAAGATAAAGGAGGACTGAATGAATAAAGTTATTTCTTTGAATGAAGCTGTTGATATGATTCATGATGGCATGATTATTATGGTCGGCGGATTTTTAGGATGCAAAAACCCGTTTAAGATAATTGATACCATTATTGAAAAGGGTGTAAAGGATATTACTTTAATTGCAAACGATACTGCTTTCCCCGAAATAGGAATCGGAAAGCTTATTGTTAATAAACGGGTAAAAAAGTTAATAGCTTCTCACATAGGTACAAATAAGGAAACAGGAAACCAAATGAATTCCGGTGAAATTGAGGTGGAATTAGTGCCGCAGGGTACATTGGCTGAAAGAATCAGGGCAGCAGGAGCAGGGCTTGGTGGAATTCTAACACCAACAGGATTAGGTACTATAGTAGCTGAGGGTAAAACTATCATAGAAGTAGATGAAAAAGAATATCTTTTGGAAAAACCTTTGAAAGCTGATATTGCTCTTATAGTGGGTGCTGTAGTTGATAAAAAAGGTAATGTAAGATATTCAAAGGCAACAAGAAACTTCAATCCACTAATGGCTGCAGCGGCGGATACAGTAATTGTCGAAGCAGATAAAATTGTTGAAGTCGGAGAAATAGATCCGGATGATGTCATGACTCCCGGAATATTTGTAGATTATATAGTAGGAGGCAGTGAATAATGGATGATAAAAATTACATTGCTAAAAGAGTCGCTAAAGAATTAAAAGACGGTGATGTTGTTAATTTAGGAATAGGTTTACCTACATTAGTATCTAACTACATACCTGAAGGCGTTGAAATAACATTGCAGTCAGAAAATGGGTTCTTAGGAATGGGACCAGCTGCAGAACCGGGTAAAGAAGATCCATATTTAGTAAATGCAGGGGGAATTCATGTAACAATTAATCCGGGAGGTGCATTCTTCGATAGTGCAGAATCTTTTTTAATCATAAGAGGAGGACATGTGGATGCAACAGTCTTAGGCGCCTTGGAAGTTGACGAAAAAGGCAACCTTGCAAACTGGATGGTGCCCGGAAAAATGGTCCCCGGAATGGGAGGAGCAATGGATCTTGTAACAGGAGCAAAAAAGGTAATCGTTGCTATGAGCCATACGGCAAAAGGTAAGCATAAAATTTTAAAGGAATGCAAACTACCTTTGACAGCTGTAAATGCAGTTGACTTAATAGTTACTGAAATGGGAGTAATGGAAGTAACAAATAAAGGTCTTGTTCTGACAGAAATTAATCCCAAGTATTCTGTTGAAGATGTACAGAATGCTACAGGTGCTGCTTTAATAATATCTGAAAATTTAGTAGTAATGGAAAAACAGAATTAAATTTTATAAATGGAGGTTTATAATGCTAAAAGACAAAGTATGTATTGTAACCGGAGCAGCAAGCGGTATTGGTCTAGCAATAGCTGAAACTTTTGCAAAGGATGGAGCAAAAGTTGTAATGGCAGACATTAATGAAGTTAAATTACAAGAAGAAGCAAAAAGAATAGGTGGAGTTTATTTAAAAGCTGATTTAAGCAAAAAGGAAAATTGTAAAGCTTTGGTTGATTTTACCGTATCAAATTTCTCCACGGTGGATGTATTGGCAAATGTTGCAGGAATTCAAACAGTGAGCCCGATTGAAGATTTTCCTGAAGAAAAATGGCAATTCATGATTGATTTAATGCTGACTGCACCCTTCTTACTGACAAAATACGTTTGGCCTTATATGAAGGAAAAAGGCTGGGGAAGAATAATTAACATGGGCTCCATCCACGGACTTATTGCTTCGGAGTATAAGGTTGCTTATATTTCTGCAAAACACGGTCTTGGGGGGTTAACAAGGACATCAGCCGTAGAAGGCGGGAAATATGGAATTACATGCAATATGATTTGCCCGTCATACGTCAGAACTCCTTTAGTTGACAAACAGATAGCTGACCAGGCTAAAACTCACGGCATACCTGAAGATAAAGTTGTATCAGACATTATGCTTACAAAAGCATTTATTAAGAAATTATTGGACCCAAAAGACATCGGAGAAGTTGCTAAATTCTTATGTTCTGATACGGGAGATTATATTACGGGCTCAATGCTTACAATTGATTGCGGCTGGACCGCATCTTAATGCTTCACTAAGGTGCAGAAAGCTGCACCTTATAAAAAAATATAATGGAGGTATGCATATGTATGGAATTATTTTAGGCTTAGTTCTATTAATGTTTTTAGCATACAGGGGATATTCTATTCTTTGGGTTGCACCTGTATGTGCGTTGGTTGTCGGTTTAACAGGAGGACTTAATCCTGTTGAAATGTATAAGGAAACTTATATGACAGGTCTTGCAGGTTATGTAAAATCTTGGTTCCCGGTATTTATGTTAGGTGCAATATTCGGAAACTTAATGGATTATACAGGTGCTGCAAAATCTATCGCTCGCTGGCTTACACAGAAATTAGGTCCCAAAAGAGCTATTATAGGCGTTGTTGTTGGATGCGGAGTATTAACATACGGCGGAATAAGCTTGTTTGTTGTTGTATTTGTTATGTATCCGTTAGGTCTTGAATTATTTAGAGAAGCAAATATTACAAGAAAATTGCTTCCCGGTGCAATAGCACTTGGTTCATTTACATTTACAATGACTGCTATTCCCGGAACTCCTCAAATCCAAAATATTATCCCTACAAATTATTACGGGACTACCCCTACTGCTGCCCCTGTAATGGGAATAGTTGCAGCTGTTCTTATGTTTGTATTAGGAGTATTATGGCTGCAGTATAGAGAAAGAAAATTTACACAAGCAGGCGATGTATTTACTGAGCCTAAGAATAGAGAAGGTATTGAGATAGACTACAGCGCCCTGCCAAATCCATTCATATCATTTTTACCTTTAATAACTGTTGTAGTAACAATGAATATTTTTAAACTTGATATTATTGTTGCTTTGATAAGCGGTATTGTTCTTTCGATGATTATAAGCTTCAATAAATTTCAAGGATTTACCAAATCAATCAGTAACGGTGCTACAGGCTCAATGACTGCTATTTTAAATACATCGGCAGCAGTTGGTTTTGGTACGGTTGTTAAAACAGTACCCGGCTTTGCAACATTGACAGACGTCTTGTTAAATGTACCGGGAACTCCTCTTATATCAGAAGCAATAGCAGTTAACTTACTGGCAGGAGCTACAGGTTCTGCTTCAGGAGGTATGAGTATAGCTTTGGAAGCATTAGGCGAAAAATATTTGCAGATAGCTCTGGAAACAGGAATCAGCCCCGAGGCATTCCACAGAATTGCTTCTCTTGCATCTGGAGGACTTGACACCCTTCCTCATAACGGAGCTGTTTTAACCTTATTGGCAGTAACGGGATTGACACATAAGGATTCTTACATTGATGTTATGATGACTTCACTAGTACTTCCTATTGTAGCATCAATACCGGCTATTATATTAGGCAGTATAGGTATTTACTAAAATACCTTAAAGAAATATAATAAAGATGTGGCAGTTGCTACATCTTTATTGAAATTTAAGAAGGTGCTGTGTATCAAAAGGAGGAAAAATGAAATTACAAGATATTAAAAAAATCGGAGTTGCCGGCGGCGGCACCATGGGCTCAGGTATTACTCAAATATTTGCTCAAAAGGGTTATCAGGTAGTTGTAACTGATATAGCTGAAAAGTTTTTAGAAAATACAAAAAGAATAATTCAATTAAATCAGAAAACGTTAATTAAAGAGGGATTATTAACACAGGATGAAGCAGATGAATCATTTAAACTAATTACTTACTCTACCGACAACAAGGTTTTTGCCGATGCAGATTTAATCGTTGAAGCTATTATTGAGAAAATGGATATTAAACAAGAATTTTGGAAAGAAGTTGAAGGAATTGCTCCAAAAAACTGCATATTTGCAACCAATACTTCAGGATTAAGCATTAACGGAATATGTTCAAAGTTGAAAAATAAAAAACGATTTATTGGAATGCACTGGTGGAATCCTCCTCACATTATTCCCTTAATTGAGCTTATTAAAAATGATGAAACATCTGATGAAACTGTTCAGGTTTTAAATGAATTGGTTGATAAAATCGGCAAAGAAGCTGTTGTAGTATTAAAAGATGCAAATGGATTTATCGGTAACAGAATTCAGTTTGCCGTATATAGAGAAGCTTTAAAAATTGTTGAAGAGGGTATTGCTACAGTTGAAGATGTGGATAGAGCTATGAAATTTGGTCCGGGATTTAGATATCCTGTACTTGGACCTTTTGAAACATCTGATTTGGGAGGATTGGATACATTCTATTATATTTCATCATATCTCTTTAGTGAGTTAAGTGACGTTAAACATCCTACAAAACTTCAGCAAGAAAAGATGGATAATAATCACTTAGGTGTTAAAACAGGCAAAGGATGGTACGACTACTCGGAAGGTAAGGGCGAAGAAGCCATGGCAAGAAGAGATAGAAACTTTTTTAAAATGTTAAAAAACATTCATAATAAATAATTAGATACATAAAAACCTGCCTAAGGGTGAACTGTTAACTAACTCTTGGCAGGTTTTGATGTCATATTAAGCGTAAGCAAAAGATCTCTAACTCGAACGCACAAGCTTGTTATACATTGAATCTAAATAATACTATATCTCCATCTTCCATTATATAATCTTTGCCTTCAAGGCGCATCAATCCTTTTTCTTTGGCAGCCTGCATCGAACCATAGTTTACAACATCATCGTACTTTGTCACTTCTGCACGTATGAAACCTCTTTCGATATCTGTGTGTATTTTACCTGCTGCTTGTGGGGCTTTTGTACCTTTTACTATTGTCCAGGCTTTTGATTCTATAGGACCTGTTGTAAAAAAGCTTATAAGACCCAAAAGGCGGTAGCTTATTCTGATAAGCTGGTCAAGCCCAGATTCTGCAAGTCCCATTTCCTTCAAGAATTCAATCTTTTCATCATCTTCCAAAAGGGATATTTCCTCTTCGATTTTTCCGCAGATAACAATTACCTCCGAATTATCCTTCAAAGCATGTTCTTTTACAATATCCACATATTTATTGGCTGAGGGGTTAGAGAGGTAATTTTCATCAACATTTGCAACATACAAAACAGGTTTTGATGTTATTAAATTAAATGTTTTTAAAAGCTTCAGCTCATCGTCCGTATAGGTTAAGTAACGAGCTAATTTTTCGTTTTCCAATCCTTCAACTATTTTTTTTACCAATTCAAACTCTGCTTGCAATGTCTTATCATTCTTGACCATTTTAGTCAGTTTATCAAGCCGTTTTGACATTACTTCCAAGTCTGCTAATATCAGCTCTAATTCTATTATTTCTATATCTCTTTCAGGGTCTACACTTGTCTCCACATGGATTACATTTTCATCATCAAAACATCTCACCACATGAACAACAGCTTCCACTTCTCTTATATGTGAAAGAAACTTATTTCCAAGTCCTTCTCCTTTGCTGGCACCTTTAACCAAGCCGGCAATATCAAAAAATTCTATAACTGCAGGAACCGTTTTGGCGGAACCACTCATTTTTGTTAAAAAATCCAGTCTTTTATCCGGAACCTCCACCATGCCTATATTAGGCTCTATGGTACAAAAGGGATAATTGGCGGAATCGGCACCGGCCGATGTAATTGCATTAAACAAGGTGCTTTTGCCTACATTTGGAAGTCCCACTATACCTAATTTCATAACTTACCGTCCTTTCCTTTCCGTTTGGTAACTGATAGCAGATTCATTATATAGTATTTAATTTTGAAATACAATATGTTTGCTTTCATAAACCCAAAAATATAGACAACTTTTAGCTTTTGAAAGCATATATTTTATTGCTTTGAATATTAATAAAATATATAAGACAAATTATAGGGGGAAAAAATTATATGAATGATAAACAGATGCAGTCCAATTATATAAAAATAGTCGGGATAATTTTCAACAATTTGGAATTCAGTCATGAAGTTTTTGGAGAGAAATTTTACGAATTTTTTATAGAAGTACCAAGATTAAGTGACACCAAGGATATATTGCCTGTTATAATATCCGAAAGGTTAATTAATGATATAAATATGGACATTGGAAATTACATAGTAGTTGAAGGACAGTTCAGATCTTATAACAGATATGAGGATACTAGCAATAAGCTTTTGCTAAGAGTATTTGTAAGAGACATATATGTTCCTGATGAAACTGAGCTTGAAGAAATGAAAAGACATCCAAACGAAGTTTTTTTAAACGGATACCTTTGCAAAGAAACTAAATTCAGAACTACTCCATTTGGCAGAGAAATAACTGATATGCTGTTAGCAGTCAACCGTTCTTATAATAAGTCCGATTACATACCTTGCATTGCATGGGGGAGGAATGCAAGGTACTGTGAAAAATTAGAGGTTGGAGACCATATAAAAGTTTGGGGAAGAATACAAAGCAGGAAATATCAAAAGAAAACCGAAAATGAATCTTATGAAACAAAGACGGCCTATGAAGTATCTGTTACCAAGTTAGAACATATAAAGACAGAAAACAACAGAAAAAAGGACGATGAGGAAATGGAATAATAATATATGGAAATTTCAAGAAACCGTAAAGGTTTCTTTTTACATATTAAAACAATTTAATAATTTGACAAATTATGATACAATAAAAAGAAAAATCATAAAGATTAAAGGAAAGAATATGAGACTTATTTTGGCAGAAAAACCTTCTGTGGGGAAGGACTTGGGAAGAGTATTAAATTGCAATAAATCCGGAAGCGGTTTTGTAGAAGGGAAAAAACATATTGTTACATGGGCTTTGGGTCACTTGGTAACCTTAGCAGACCCTGAAAGCTACAATTCAAAATATGCGCGCTGGGAATTGGAGGACTTGCCCATAATCCCAAAATCAATGAAAACAGAGGTAATCAAACAAACAAGAAAGCAGTTCAGTCTGGTAAAAGAACTGATGCTTCGAAATGATGTAAAAGAAATTGTAATTGCAACTGATGCCGGAAGAGAAGGGGAATTGGTTGCAAGGTGGATTATCGAAAAGGCAGGCGTTAAAAAGCCTCTTAAAAGACTATGGATTTCATCTGTTACGGACAAAGCGATAAAAGACGGTTTTAACAATCTTAAAGACGGACGTCTGTATGAAGCTCTTTATGCCTCTGCTTTGGCACGGGCTGAAGCCGATTGGATTGTCGGAATAAATGCAACAAGAGCTTTGACAACAAAATACAAGGCTCAATTATCATGCGGGAGAGTGCAGACTCCGACTCTTGCTATGATAAAAGCTTTGGAAGATGAAATAAGGGATTTTAAACCTGTATACTATTACGGTGTTGAGGTAACAGCCGAAAACTTTAAATTCATATGGCATGATAAAAATGATAATAGAATATTTGACGAGGTTAAATGTGACTATATTATTGAAAGCATTAAGGGGAAAAAATTAGAAATTGTAAATATATCAAGAAAGAAGGCACTTAAATATGCGCCTCTCTTGTATGATTTAACCGAGCTGCAAAGAGATGCAAATAATATTTACGGCTTTTCCGCAAAGGAAACCCTATCCATAATGCAGGCTCTATATGAGCGCCATAAGGTTCTCACATATCCAAGAACAGATTCCAGATATTTAACTGAAGATATAGTTGAAACATTAAAAGACAGAGTAAGGGCAGTCAGTGTTGGACCATATTCAAAAATAGGGTATAAAATAAGCTCAAATCCTATTAAGCCTAATAAGAACTTTGTCAATAACTTAAAGGTTTCGGACCATCATGCTATTATACCCACTGAACAAAGGATAATTTTAACTGAGCTTTCAGACAGAGAAAGAAAAATATTCGACTTGGTTGTAAAAAGATTTTTTGCAGTCTTATCCGAGCCCTTTGAATATGAAAAAATAACTCTTGCAGCCAAAATAAATAATGAAGACTTTACCTCCTCGGGCAGGATTACACTTAAAGCGGGTTGGAAGGAAGTGTACGGAAGCTATGAGGATGAAGAAATATTAGTTGAGCATTCCAAAGAAGAATTAAATAAATTGAAAAAAGGCAGTTTAAATGTAAGAACAGTAAAGAAAATCAGGGGAGAAACAAAATCGCCGGCAAGGTTTACGGAAGCAACTTTGTTATCTGCCATGGAAAACCCCGTTAAATATATGAAAAATGAAGACAAGGAGCTAAAAAAGACAATCGGAGAAACAGGTGGTCTTGGAACTGTTGCAACCAGAGCAGATATAATTGATAAACTATTTAACAGCTATGTAATTGAAAAGAAAGATAAATACATTTACACCACATCCAAGGGAAGACAGCTTTTGGAGCTGGCTCCCACAGACTTGAAATCTCCTGTTTTGACTGCTAAATGGGAGCAAAAGCTTAATGATATATCCAAAGGTAATTTAGAAAAAAATAAATTTATAGATGATATGATTAATTATACGAGATTAATCATAAAAGAAATCAAAAACAGCGACAAAAAATTTCTTCATGACAATGAAACAAGGGAAAAATGCCCCAATTGTCAAGAATACCTTTTAGAGGTAAAAGGTAAAAAGGGAACCATGCTCATATGTAAAAACAGAGAATGCGGTTACAAAAGAGGTATTTCTCAAATTACCAATGCAAGATGCCCAAACTGCCATAAAAAGTTAGAGCTTAAGGGAGAAGGGGAGGGCAAAATATTTGTATGCAAATGCGGTTACAGAGAAAAGCTGTCAGCATTCAACAAAAGAAAAGAAAATGAAAAAGCATCGATTTCAAACAGAGAAGCAGCCAAGTATTTGGCAAAACTAAATAAAAAATCAGAAATAAACATTAATACAGCTTTGGCAGATTCTTTAAAGAAATTAAAGCTGGACAAGGAGATTTAAAGAATGAATATTATTCAAAATAACAATAAAATAACTATACATGATGTAAAGGATTTCGATGTAAAACATATTTTTGAATGTGGCCAATGCTTTAGATGGAATAGAGAAGATGACGGCTCCTATACGGGAGTTGTTAAAAACAAAGTTATTAATGTGTTACAGGAAGGCACTACTGTTGAATTTAGAAATATAGATGACTTTGAAATCATAAAAAATTATTTTGATTTGGATACTGATTACGGAGTTGTTAAAAACATCTTGAATACTGATGAAATTATGCAAGAAGCCACTAAATTCGGCAGCGGCATAAGAATTTTAAACCAAGATGAATGGGAAACCATGATTTCATTTATGATTTCAGCAAACAACAGAATCCCAATGATTAAAAGAGTAATTGAAAATCTATCCGCTTGCTTTGGTGAGTTTATATGTAATTTTAGAGGGAAGGATTATTACAGTTTCCCTACAGCAGAAAGATTATCGGCTGCACCTGTTGAAAAGATTCTTGAGTGTAAGGCAGGATTCAGATCTCCAAGGATAAAGGAAGCAGCAAGAAGATTTTTAAGTGAAAAAGAAGTAATTTACAATATTAGAAACATGACCTATGATGAAGGATTAGCTTATCTGAAAACCTATAGCGGAATTGGGGACAAGGTGGCAAACTGTATTTTATTGTTTTCCATGAGACATTTTGCCACTTTTCCTGTTGATGTTTGGATACGAAGAGTTATGCAGACACTGTATTTGAGCAAAGATACAAAGGATGAAGATATAAAAAAATTTGCCGAAGAAAAATTCGGGAAATTTTCAGGTTTAGCTCAGCAATATCTTTTTTATTACGCCCGCGAAAAAGAGATTGGAAAGTAATTTTTCAGCAGTCTCTTTATGCAGCTTTTACTGCATAATTAAAATAACCTATATTTTGTAAATTTACAAATAAAAATCAAGATTAAACATATATCTTCATGTAAATAATAGATAAAAAGAAAAAACATTGGAGATAATATGACAAATTTAAAAACAAAAACAAGCTGGAATCTAGTAAACAGCTATGCTGAGTTACCTGAATTTTTTTATTCCAAAATAAATTTAAGTAAAGTCAGCTCACCGGAATTAGTGGTTTTAAATAATAATTTAGCCGAATATTTAGGTTTGGATATAGGTGAGCTAAAAAGCAAGGAAGGAGTATCCTATTTATCCGGAAATTCCCTGCCGAAAGGCTCAATACCCATAGCATTAGCTTACGCCGGTCATCAATTCGGTTATTTTACAATGCTTGGCGATGGCAGGGCAATACTTTTAGGAGAGCAAGTTACACCGAAAGGCAATTACGATATTCAATTAAAAGGCTCGGGCAGAACTCCTTATTCACGGGGAGGAGACGGCAGGGCAGCACTAAGTCCCATGCTTCGAGAATATATTGTAAGTGAAGCAATGCATAATTTGAACATCCCTACAAGCAGAAGCTTAGCTGTGGTAACAAGCGGGGAGCCTGTAATAAGAGAAAAACTCCTTAAAGGAGCAGTTTTAACCCGCGTAGCAAGCAGTCATATTCGGGTTGGCACATTTGAATACGCCGCTAATTTCGGAACCCAAGAAAATGTAAGACAATTAGCGGATTATACCATTGACAGACATTTCAGGGATCTAGCAAGGGAAGATTCTCCATATCTTAGTTTTTTGAAGGAAGTTGTTAAAAGACAGGCTTCATTAATTGCAAAATGGCAGCTTATCGGGTTTATCCACGGTGTGATGAACACGGACAACATGGCCATAAGCGGAGAAACAATTGACTATGGTCCCTGTGCTTTCATGGATGCTTATAATCCTGATACAGTTTATAGCTCAATTGACACTTATGGACGTTATGCTTATAAAAATCAGCCGCAAATAGCTGTTTGGAATCTATTTAGATTTGCAGAAACCCTCTTGCCGCTTATTCACGAAAATAGTGATAAGGCAATTAAACTTGCCCAAGATTCGGTAATTGAATTTAATAATTTATATCATAAAAATTGGATATCCGGTATGCGTTCAAAATTAGGAATATTCAATGAGGAAGAAAACGATGAAAGCTTAATTGAGCTGCTTTTAAATATTATGCTTAAGAATAATGAGGATTATACAAATACTTTTATTAAATTAACTTTCGGAGAAACACTCACGAATGAGACAAAAGAATTTAAAGAATGGCACAAGAAATGGAAGGCTCGTCTTCAAAGACAAACACAAACAAAAGAGGAATCATTTGAATTAATGAAAAATTCAAATCCTGCGGTCATACCTCGCAATCACAGGGTAGAGGAAGCTTTAAGTGCAGCTGATGAAAAAGGGGATTATAGTGTTATGGACAATTTAATCGGTGTTTTATCTAAGCCCTTCGCTCATACAGCTGACCAAAAAGAATATGCCAAGCTTCCGCCTCCGTCATTTTGCAATTACAAAACTTTTTGCGGGACTTAGCAGAAGGTGAGGCAGGACTTAGAGGATACCGAGTCTTGTTTAATGACCGGGTATTTGCGGTTGTAATATAAAATAGAAATTCGGCTCACCGCTAATATCTACATCGCGTAAATACACATTATAAGTGGTTGTTATATTCGGATAAACAGGAACATTTAGTATATAAGCCGGGCAAAATCCCTGAGCTTGAACAGAGACATTATATATTTCGTTTTCATTCGTTAGCACAGGCAACTCAAAGATAGGAACTGAACCATTTTCATCTGATATAGCAGTTGTTAAAAAATAACCGGAACCGGATTCTCTGTAAAAGCCTCCTATAACTAATTTTGACACTCTTACAAATGCATCAGCAACAGGAGTTCTTTGGACATAGCGGTAAACATTGAGTTTCAAATATCCGTTTTCTTGCGATTCAATAGTGTTTAGTTCTCTGCATCCAAAGTTAACGATTTTATTTTTTACCAAATATGGTGGAATCCCATTATACATAAATAACCTCCATAAGGCTTAATAATACTACAAAACTGAAAATTCATCATATAATCATAATATGATATAAGTTAAAATATGTTTCAAATTATGTAAAAACTAACATCGGATAAAATCAGCCTGAATGTGGAAGGCAGAGAGGGAAAAATTTCATTGACAAAAACCTTCTTGGAGCTTATAATGTTAATGTTGTCGGGGTGTAGCGAAGCTTGGTATCGCGCATGGTTCGGGACCATGAGGCCGAAGGTTCAAATCCTTTCACTCCGATTTTACTGACAGGGTGCCGGCAAAATATTTGCCGGCATCAGTTTTTTCTTAGTATGAAGGAGGATTACCATGACTTCAGAAGAAAGAAGAAAGCATATTGAAGAAATATTAAACAGTAATACAGAGCCTGTTACTGCCTCTTATCTTGCTAAAGAATTTTCCGTAAGCCGTCAGGTTATTGTGGGAGATATTGCTCTCATGCGTGCAGGAGGGCTAAAGGTTTCAGCAACACCAAGGGGATATATATTAGACAGAGAAGTGGACAGCCAAAATGTATTTACGGTTGCATGCTGCCATGATGAAAAGACTATGGGAGATGAACTCTATGCAATTGTTGATAACGGAGGTATAGTACAAGATGTTACCGTAGAGCATCCCATATACGGAGAAATTATAGGCGAGCTGCAAATCAGGTCCAGATATGATGTAGAGCTATTTTTGAAAAAGGCGGCAGAAAATAAAGTTCAGCCTTTGTTGTGCCTTACAGACGGTATTCACCTTCACACGATTAAATGCAAGGATGCAGAAACAAAAAATAGGATAATTAATGTATTAAAATCAAAAAATATTATTTTAGACCAGCAATAAAGCAAAAATCCTAAAAACCTACCTATTGACAATAAGAAAAAATTAAAGTATAATTTTGTCCATATATGTCAAGACACATGACAAGACAACATAATGTCGGAAAGGATAGAAAAATGAATAGAAATAATAATCACTCAATGGTAATATCTGCCCTTCTATGTGCAATTGGAATAGTAATACCCATAATATCACCGCTTAAAATAACCTTGGAGCCGGCATCATTTACTCTTGCCAGCCATGTGGCAATTTTTATTGCAATGTTTATTTCACCTGCTACTGCCTTATTTGTTGCAGCAGGAACAGCAGCAGGATTTTTTTTGGCAGGATTTCCTCCAGCAATAGTTTTGCGAGCAGGAACTCATATTATTTTTGCGGCAGCAGGGGCCATATACTTGAAAAAACATGCTGATGCATTAAAATCCTTTAAATCATCTCAGATATTTTCTTTGGCAACAGCATTACTCCACGGTATATGCGAAGTGTTAATAGTAATGCCCTTTTATTTTGGAAACAACATGAGCACCGCATATTATGCCAAGGGATTTGTAGTTTCCGTACTAGTATTGGTAGGCCTGGGAACTGTCATACACAGCATGGTGGATTTTTATTTAGCTCAGGTAATTTGGAAGCCGGTTACGAAAGCTGTAAAAATTCCGGTTGATGTCAGTGTGAAATACAATTTATAAAGATATTTGACAGACGGTTGATAGTCAGCCGCTTTTTTTTTGTAATAGTTATCAAGCTGTGCTATAATGGACTATAAAAATTTATGGAGCAATCATGGAATTAATCATAGCAAACAAAGATAAAAGAAAAGACTTTTTAGAATTCTATAAAAAGCAATACTTAAACAATGATTTGAAAAGAGATACCTTGTCGGGCATGCTGAAGAATATTTTGAACGGAAGAACGGTGCTGTGCGGCTCTGTTGATACAGAGCCTGTTATGGTAGCGGACAATAATGAAATCATAATGATTTCTCTTCTTGCTCACGCACAAAGGATGCCGGAATATTTACAAATATGCTTCTTTGAATCTGAGGAATTCAACATGGAAGCCTTTAACCTGATTTTAGAAAGAGCTCTTGACAAGGCCAAGGAAAAGAAAGCTTCTAAATTAACAGGTTCCTTAAACATACATGTTAATTACGGCCTTGGTTTTTTGGCTAGCGGTTTCGATAAAAGACAAAGTTTCGGAGCACCTTACAATCCTGAATTTTATAACGATTATTTTGAAAAAAGCGGTTTTGAAACAATAAATATGGTCTCTTACAGAAAAGACATGGTTAACTCACCTCCTCTGATAAGCAAGGAAGTGAGAGAAAAGCTTAAAGATATATATACCGTAAGAGAAGTAAATTTTAAGGACTTTAAGAAGGAAATTGAAATATATACAAAAATTAACAATCAAGCATTCAGCAATCATTTATTTTATTATACCAGGAAGACAGAAGAAGATTATGAGCTCTTCAAGGACTTAAAATATTTAATTAGGGAAGAAAATTTAATTTTTGTGGAAAAATCAGGGATACCGGTAGGTTTCATGCTATGGTATCCTGATTTTAACGAATTAATTAAAAAAGGCGAAAGCATCGGCTTTAAAACGGTTGTGAAAAACAAATTACTTTCTCATAGAATAAAAACATTTAAAATAGTTGAAATGGGCGTTATTCCAGGTGAAAGAAACAAGGGTGCCATACTTGCCCTGTTTGATTATTGCTATAAATGCACCAAGGGAAGGTATGATACTATGGAATCAAGCTGGATACTATCAGAAAATACAAAATCAAAAAGTTTTGGCATGAAGTGGGCAGATGAAGAATTTAAACATTATAAAGCATATGTTAAGGATCTTATATGATAATATATAAAGCAGATGAACTTAAAGTTATAAAAACAATCGACTTAAATGAGGACTATATAAAACTCTTGTCATTGCTTGAAAAAATAAATCCATGTAAGCAGTATTATGAAATAGGAGAGGACTATTTAATCATCAGCTATGAGATAAGATTGAATTTATTTAATTTTAGAAATTTACTGCCCTTAACTGTGAAAGCCCAAATTATAGGACTTCCTATATCCTTATCCCAAAGAGGCTGCTATGGAAACATAAATAAGGCTATTGAAGCCATTAAGAAAAGAAAAGGATTAAAAATACTTTTAAATGCCGATGAAGAAATTATTAAAAATGCCAGAACCTTGTCTACTTTCTTGTTTGAAAACCGCTTTGAAAGCTTTGATGATTATTTAAACAAACTGAGGAGTTCATACAGGAGGCGTGTTAATAAAGCTCTGAAATACAGAGATAATTTAATAATTAATAAAATTCAAAACTATGATTTCAGTGAAAAGCATTACAAATTGTATTTAAGCATAATGAAAAGAACCGATAATCCCTTGGAAACTCTGTCAATTGAATTCTTTCAAAACTATGAAGCAGAAATTTATGAGTTTATTGATAAAGATACAAAAAGCATTATTGGATTTATCCAGTTAAAAGAATTTGACGGCAGGCTTTGCTTTTTGTTTGGAGGATTTAACAAGGCTGATGTTAAAAAATATGATTTATATTACAATATGCTTATAAAGATTATTGAAGTCGGTATTGTAAAGAAGGTTAATTTTATTGAATTTGGTCAGACAGCGGAAGAAAGCAAATTAAAAATCGGATGCAGGGAAGTAGAAAAGTACCTTTATGTTCATCACAGCAATTCTCTTATAAATTTCGTAAGTCAGAAATTGCTTCCCTTTATGTCATACAGACCCTACAAGAGAGTTCATCGTGTTTTTAAGGAATGAGAATATGATAGTATTTTTAGAAAAAGTAAGAGTTAAAACCATATTTTCAATAATTGACCCTGTAAAGGTCGAACCCTTGGAATTATGTTATTTGAAATCAGTTTTGAATAATATGAATATTGATAGCTATATTGTAGACCGGATGTTTGGTTTTAACCCTCCCAAAGATGTTACTCCGGATATAATAGTGCTGACAGGTTATAATACGGCAGAAAATGAAATAATAATAAGATCTGAAACTTATAAGAAAAAATATCCCGAGGCGAAAATAATCGCAGGGGGAGTTCATGTACAGGAAAATGCAGAATATTTCAGAGTCAATACAATAGATTATATTTTCCATTCAGTCAGCTTAAACACATTTAAAATATTGATTGAAAAGATAAACAATAATGATAAAATTCCTTTAAACTATGGAGTTGATTCACGGAATAAAGACGGATGGCATCTAGGAGAAAAAGAAAGCATTTATGAATATGAGAATATTAAACCAGACAGGGACTTTTTTTATGCAGTAAAATCAAAATTAAAGTATCTTGATAAAAGAAATGTAGCTCTTATAAAATCCTCTGTGGGCTGTCCCTATAGGTGCTCATTTTGCTATTGCAAGCTTCTTAACAACAAGCGCTTCATAGCTGCGGATTATGAGAAAATGATTGAAGAAATGGAAACTATAGATGCGGACTATTATTGGGTGGTTGATGATGTATTGTTTTCTACAAGGGATGAAGCTTTAAAATTTATAGAAATCGCAGAAAAAAGAAAGTCCAACTTAAATATTATAGGATATTTAAGAGCAGATTTCATATGCAGAGAAAAGGACTTGTTAAGGAAACTTAGAAATGCAGGAATTCGGGAGGTTATTACAGGCTTTGAAGCAACCATAAATCAGGAGCTGAAAGATTACAATAAAACAACCGATGCAGCAGACTATCCCTTGGCAATATCCTTGTTGAAAGAAAATCATATTGAACTGACAGCTCTATTTATGGTAAAGCCTGGCTATGGACTTAAAGATTTTAATATTTTGAGAGAATTTATTAAAGCAAACAAAATAGATGTCTACACCATATCAATTATGACTCCCATAAAGAAAACAAAGCTGTATGAAGAACTGGAAGAGCTTTTAATTGATAAAAGACCTGAAAGATATGATTTTTTGCACCTGGTATTAAAGCCCAAACTGCCCAAGCTCATATTTTATGCTTTGTTTTACGGACTTCACATAAGACTTTTAAGATCAAAAAGAATAAGGAAATTTCTACTTGATATGGACAGGTGAGCATATGTTTAATATATGGAATTTTTGGGCAGATAAATATGACAAGCTGTGGGTACAGAAATATTCTCTAAAGCCCACAAGACATTATATTATCAAAGTCCTTTCAAACTACAAAAATAAAGATGAATTAAAAGTATTAGATTTAGGTTGCGGTACGGGAGAATTAATAGGGGAATTAACAAAGGAATTTAAAAATATCAAGATTACAGGTCTTGACTTCTCTGAAAAGATGATTCAAATTTCAAAGAAAAGGAATCCTTCAGTCAAACATTTGATAATGGATGTATCAGAGTTAAATTTCTTGGATGAGGAATATGACATAATAATTTCCACCCATTCCATACCTTATTATAAAGAGCCGCAGCTAATTTTCAAACACTTGTATAAAATGCTTAAGTATGATGGAAGAATATTTGCGGCCTTTGCCAGTGGGGACAGCATATATGACAAATTCATTTTAAGCTTTGTGAAGCTTACCACTGGCAGGGCAAACTATCCGTCGGATTATGAATTCAGGTTGTTAATATCTCCATTTTTCGATGTGGAGAACTTAGAAATAATAAGGAAGAAATGTTTTATGCCTCGAATCGCAGTATACACATTAAAAAAGGTGAAATCATGAAAATACTTTTGGTAAGGCCAAAACCCCATAAAGATACCATAGGCTTGCAGCATGTAATGATTTGCGAGCCCTTGGAATTGGAATATTTGATATCTAATATTCCTGATGATATTAAAAGTGAAACTCAAGCAGAAATTCTAGATATGATACTTGAAAAAGACAGTTTTGAAGACATTGTAACTAAAAAGAAGCCTGAATTCATTGTATTTACAGGTTATATTACTCATGTGGGGATAATAAAGAAAATGGCAGAAGCTGCAAAGAATATGCTTCCATCAGTTAAGACCGGGGTAGGGGGAGTTCATGCAGAGGTTGTCCCTGAGGACTTTAGCTCAGAATATATAGATTTTATTTATAATAGAAACGGAATTGACAATTTCAATTTAACCTTAAGAGGCTTAATCAATAAAAAAAGCTTAGAGGAAATTAATAAAGAAATAAATACAGGAGATAAGAGAAGTACATTTGACTACAAGTACCCTGACAGAAAAGCAGTAAAGAAGTATAGAAAGAAATATTATTACATGTTTCACAACCCTTGTGCCTTGATAAAAACATCCTTCGGCTGTCCATATAACTGCTCCTTTTGCTTTTGCAAAGAAATTACTGGGGGACGATATTATACCCGTGAAATAAAGGATATTATAAAAGAATTAGCCTCAATTGAAGAAGAGGAAGTCTATATAGTAGATGATGACTTCTTGTATGACAGAAATAGGCTTAAAAACTTCATTGCTGAACTCAAGGCAAATAAGATAAATAAGAAATTTTTAGTTTACGGGAGAGCTGATTTTATAGCACAGAACAAAGATATTATTAAGGAGTTAAAAACCGTCGGCTTGCAAGCTGTAATCGTTGGAATAGAATCCGTCAGGTCAGGGGATTTAGAGGATTACAAGAAGGGAACAACGGTGGAAATAAATGAAAAATGCATTCAAATACTTCAGGAGTTAGATATCGAGTTATATGCAACGTTGATTATTCCGCTGAATTTTAAGAAAGAAGACTTTAATCAGCTAGTAAGCTGGCTTAAGAAAGTGAATGTAAAATTTGTCAATCTCCAGCCCCTTACGCCCCTTCCGGGAACTGATATATTTGATGATTATAAAAGATTACTCTTAGAGGACAGACAGACATTTCAGGTGTGGGATATGGCACATGTTATTTTAAAACCGGAACATATGAGTATCAGAGCATTCTATGCGGAAATTCTAAAAGCATATTATAAGGTTGTTATGAGACCCAAGCATCTAATATATTTAATCAAGAAATACGGCTTGAAAGCAAATTTAAAAATGCTTGCAGGCTCAAGTCTGATTAGCTTTCAGTATTTACAAAAGATAGTAAGGAGTAATAGATGAAAAAAATTTTATTGATACAACCAAGCCCCTATGACAAAAACCATAAGCCCATAAAGAAAAACAAATTGTATTTTGTTGGACTTGCCATGCCTTTATTGGCAGCAATGATGCCTGAAGACTGGGAAGCAGAAATTATTTTAGAAATAATCGAAGATATTCCTTTTGATACGGATGCTGAATTAGTAGGAATAAGCACCATGGGACATGGAGTTATTCGCTCGATTGATATTGCAAGGAATTTCCGTGAAAGGGGAAAGACTGTAATATTGGGTGGATACATGGCAAGCATTATGGCTGAGGAAGCTTTGAAGCACTGTGACAGTCTTGTTGTTGGGGATGCAGAATTGGTATGGCATGAGCTTTTAAAGGATTACCAAGAAGGAAGGCTTAAAAAAATATATGAAAAGAATTTGAAAAGCGGATTTTTTTCAACTCCTATACCTCGATTCGACCTTATAATAAATAAAAAAATAGGGAATTTTCTACCGGTTCAGGCAGGAAGGGGCTGCCCCAACACATGCAGTTTTTGCTCAGTTGCCTGCATGTATAAGGGTCATTATATAAAAAAGCCTCTAAAAGAAGTCGTTAGAGATATTAATCAGGTGAAAGAGTTAGGATTTAAAAAGTTTCTTCTCTTGGATGACAATATTTTTTCAGACAGAGAATATTTGGACAATCTCTTGATTGAAATAAAAAATTTAAATATGAAATGGATGAGTCAGTGTGACATTCGTATAGGCAAGGATAATGAGCTCTTGAAAAAATTATCAGACAGCGGCTGTACCACCTTAAGCTTTGGTCTTGAAAGCATTTCAAAGGAAAGCTTGAAAGGCATGAATAAATCCTGGGCAAATCCTTCGGAGTATGGTGAACTTATACAAAACATCCACTCTCACGGTATAGATGTTTCAACGGAAATGGTTGTGGGAGGAGAGGGTGACACTTTACAATCCATAAGGGAAACTAAAAAGTTTATAGAAGATAACAAAATCACGGTACCAAGATTCTATATATTAACTCCTATTCCAGGAACTAAATTTTTTAAGGATATGACAGAGGAAGGGAGGATTATCAATGAAGATATTTATTCCTTTGATGGGACTGAGGCAGTGCATCTGCCTAAGAACATGTCTCCCGATGAATTGACATCTGCTTATTGGAAATTGTATGAATCACTGTTTACCTATAAATCAATTTTAAAACGAAATATATTTAGAAAAGAATTTTTGAAAAAACCGAGAAAATATTTATTTTATTCTCTTGTAAATTTATTTTATAGATACCAGATAAAAAACAAAATTA
Source organism: Tissierellia bacterium (assembly GCA_012519555.1). Taxonomy (GTDB): domain Bacteria; phylum Bacillota; class Clostridia; order Tissierellales; family Sedimentibacteraceae; genus Sedimentibacter. Next base: position 21,788 of record JAAYPY010000022.1, read on the forward strand.
CTCCGAATATATTTTGATGCCCTAACCCTATTTTTGGGGATTTAACAGTTTGCGAAAAATAATAAAAATAACCGCTCTAGGTTTCGGACACGAATAATTCTAAAGCTCATTCCGACTAAAAATCCTACAGCTTGCAAACTCACTGCGTTCAAACAGTGCAAGCTGCTTAACGGATTTTTAGCCTCCATTCGCTAAGAATTATAGTCGTATCCTGCAAAAGTTCGCTTGTTATTTTTATTATTTTTCACCGACACTTCGAATATAAGGGCAAAAGTGAGGACTAAAAATGAGAATACTATTAGTTAGACCACCTCGAATTAAACAGGCAATAACATTAAGCGACTTTATGTTTTCGGAGCCCTTGGGCTTGGAAATGATTTATGGCGCTTTAAAGGAAGAGCATGAAGTTGAAATTTTTGACATGATGATTGAAGCAGAAAGCTTAAGCGAAAAAATAAATGAATTTAGGCCCCAAATGGTTGGGATAACATCCCTCTGCATTGATGTTGTAAAGGTTTTAGAGCTGTGTAAGGAAACAAAGGAAATAAATTCATGTATAATAACGGCTGTTGGAGGGACTCAAGCCTATTTGAACCCGGAAGGATTTTATGACTATAATGTGGACTATATTTTTGAATATACTACAAAAGACAACTTAAATAGTTTCTTCGCTTCAATTAATAAAGAAGATATTATACCGCCAAAAGACGGAATAAGGTCAAGGTCATGGTCTTATAAATCTACAGGGCAGAAAGGAAGAAATGAATATATGCTGCCTGATAGAAAGTCTACTGAAAAATACCGACAGGAATACTCATATTTTGGTTACAAACCTGCTGCAATAATGGAATTTGGCACAGGATGCGAAAAGGTATGCGACTTTTGTCTCCGGTGGAGAATTGAAGGTGCAAAAGAAAAACTGATAGATATTGATTTAACCAAAAATGATTTAAGAAACATTAAAGAGCCCACTATAATGTTTATTGATAATGATTTTTTGTGCAGTGAAGAAAAACTCATCAATTTTATTAATATTGTCAGAGAACTTAATTTAAAAAAGAACTATATTATGTACGGCTCCACAAAGGGGGTAATACTGTACGAAAAGTATTTAAAGCTATTATCTGATATAGGGCTGAAAGCTCTGCTTGTAGGATATGAAACATTCAGCAATGATGAATTGTCAAAGTATCATAAAAGCTCATCGACAGACGATAATATAAAGGCTGCCGAAATACTGAGAAAATACAAGATTGATGTCTGGGCATCCTTTATGGCTCATCCGGACTGGGATAAAAAAGACTTTGATTCTCTAAGAAAATATATACAAAAACTTAAACCTCAAATTACCACCATAAGCCCCTTAACTCCATTTCCTAATCTGCCTATGTTTAAAGTTTTTGAAGACAGACTTTTATACGGCAGGGAGGATTACGAAAGATGGAGCTTTGGTCAGGTGATGATAAAACCTTCAAAAATAAGTTTGAAGGACTATTATTATGAATTATTAAAAACAAATCTATATGTGAATATTTTTTTCAATAAGAATACGGAAATGATTAAAAAGTACGGAATAAAAAATATATATAGAATATTAAAAGGCTCTTTGAGAGCAGTAAAAAAATATACGACCTTAATGAATGAATAAAAAAACCACGAATTCGTGGTTTTTAATAATTGTACTTGTTTTTGTCTTTAATGTATTTTCGGGCTTTTTTCATGCCGCCGGTATCTTTAAACATTCTCTTGATTTTTTGCGTTTCAATCTGCTTAAAATTTAAACCTTCATATTTTGCTTCGTTTTTAAGCTTAAAGTAACTTTCAAGTCTTTCTTGGGATAAGCTGCCTGTTTCTATTGCTTTTTTAACTGCACATCCCGGCTCCTTAGTGTGACTGCAGTCGCTGAATTTACACAATTTGGACAGCTCCTCAATATCTGCAAAGGACTTTGAAAAGTCAGCACTTTCAATTCCTAACTCTCTCATGCCGGGAGTATCGATTACTATACCCCCTTCCGGCAAAAGAATCAATTCTCTTTTGCTTGTTGTGTGTCTGCCTCTGTCATCCTTTCTTATTTCTTTCGTTTCAAAAATATCCTCACCCATAAGCTTGTTGATGAGGGTGGTTTTGCCGACTCCGGAGGAGCCGATGAAAGCTACTGTCTTTGCGGGTTTAATATATTTTTTTATACCTTGGTAATCGTCGGCAATGCTTGATGTAATCAATATATCAAGTCCTAAAGAAATGTCGCTCAGCTCATCTAAAATAGAGTCAATGTTGCTGCAAAGATCTGATTTTGTGAGAATTAGAACAGGAAGAGCTCCGCTGTCCCACCCGATGGATATATAACGCTCCAATCTTCTTAAATTAAAGTCCTTATTAAGGGACATGCATATGAATACCGTATCTACATTAGCAGCAACAACCTGGTCCTTATTTGAAGTACCTGCAGCCCTTCTAATAAATGCGCTCTTACGGCTTAAAACATGATGAATTACAGCATTGCCGTCATTTTCATCCAACATGACAAAATCACCAACTGCAGGATAATCCGATATATTCACCGAATTGTATCTTAATTTTCCTGAAATTTGTGCTTTAAATTCACCCTTTTCAGTTATTAGTTTGTATAAGCCTTTATCTTGTGAAATAATTCTTCCGATACTTAAATCATACATTTTTGACTCAGCAATAAACCTGTCACTGAGTCCATAGTCTCTCATATCAGTTTTACTCAATCTATCCTCCTGAATATTAATTATCGGAGGTTTACCTCCGATGGTGCAAATAAGTTTCCAAAAATATAGCTCATAAGACAACACTCCCTTCGGATTAATATTAGCAAATAAATAGATTTTGCTATAATGATTTTATTATAAGTATTAAAAATAATCAATTTAAATTTTGGGAATTTAATTTCATAGATTTAGATAAATGTGCAATAATAATCAAGAGAAATTAATTAAAGAAAGGGAGTATTATGGATAAAAAGTTTGAAGAAATTAAAGAAAAATTTATAAATGCAAGTTTAGATGAAAAAATAAAAATATATTCTACAACACAAGGATTGACTGTAGAACAGTTTAAAGAGCTGTTGGCATATTTCCCTATAAAGCATTTAGATAAGCTTGAAGAAGCGGTAAACAGTCTTTGAGGTATGAGACGCACCAAACAAGGTATGGGGACACACCAAACAAGGAATGTCCCTATACTTGAATGTCCCCTAATATGTATATAATGCCTCAATTTGGAAATAATTTCATTGAGGTGATTTTATGATTAAAGATAATAAAGTAAGAAAAACTTTTGTAAAAGAAGCATTGGTAAATAGGAATTATTTAAGCTATAGGATAGACTTAATGCTTTTAAAGATACTTATATGTTTTGTGGTCTTTATAATAATATATTTTAAATATTTGGATATTATTTTGTCTTTATTGTCAGCATCCTTGGTATTTGCCATTATTACATTAGTAAATAAAATTAATGTAGAAAAAAAGAACGAAAAAGGCAAGGACCTGCTGCTAAAAAGGGTCAAGAAGGGATATTTTTTATCTAAGATTGAAGAAATTAATCAAAGTGATTTTGAACTGCTTATTAAATTGTTTTTCAGCAATGAGGGATACAATAATATTATTAAAAAAGGCAGAAGCTTGTATTTGGCAGAAAAGGAAGGATACATAACCTGTATAAAGATATTTAAGCTTTATGACGGAACAGAAGTTGAAAAACTAGATATAAGAAGCCTGTTAACTTTTATGGGAAACAGTAATATTAGAAAAGGTTTTTTGGTTACTACATGCAGTTTAAGTGAAGATGCGGCTGATCTTATTGACAAGTTTAAAGATAAATTCGAAATAACCATAATCGATATTGAGGGTATGTATAGTTTAGCTGACAAGTACAATATGCTGCCGGAAGAGCCCTTTTTTTATAAAATGTTAAATGAAGAAAAGGCTGTTACAAAAAAGGATGTCAAGGATAATATGCTGAGTATTAGAAAGGTATATTCATATGTTGCAGCTTCAATCTTCTTTTATATGTCTTCCGTCTGGATGCCTGAAAACAGATTAGTCATATATATTTCATATTTCTTTATAGTATTGACAATTATTAACATTATATATTTTTTAGCAGACAAATATATAGACAGATAAAGATTATTCACACTTTATGTGGTTGGAAAAAAATATAAAAAAGATTATTTACTTGATTTTAGGGTATATCATATATAAATATATATGAAGGAGATAATATATGAATACGGATAATTTAATGATACAAAGACAGTTAGCTCACAGAACAATTCGTGAATTTAAGGATGAAAGAATACCCCAAGAAGTGTTTGCTCAATTAATTGAAGTTGCGAGACGAACTCCAACATCAAACGGAATGCAGGCAAGTTCCATAATCCGAGTGACTGATCCCGAAAAAAGAAATGAAATTGCAGCTGTATGTAAACAGGAATATGTAGCAAGAGCACCAGAATTGTTAATTTTTCTTGTCGACCAATACAGAAATTACAAAATTGCAGAGGATAAGGGCGGCTATGAACCAAGCGCCAGGGATATGGACAGATTCTTCCAAGGTTTTACCGATGCTTGCTTAACTGCCCAAAATATAACTAATGCAGCTGAAGCATATGATTTAGGGGTAGTATTTTTGGGAAGTATTTTAAATGACGCAGAAAAAATAATTAAAATATTAGAGCTGCCTGAGCTGACTATGCCCGTTGTAGGACTTGGAATCGGATATCCCAATCAAAATCCCCAGCTTAAACCAAGAATGAGCATGGAGCTTCGATTATTTGAAAATACTTATAAGATATTTGATAATTACCTTGAAGAAATCAAAGAATATGACATTGAAATGCAGACCTATTATGATTTAAGAGACGCAAACAAAAGAGTGGACAGCTTCAGTAATCAGGTTGTTACAAGACTCAAGAATCTAATACCTAAGCGCTCAGACATGTTGAAAATAATGAAAAGACAAGGATTCGATCTGAACATTGATTAATGTCTCCGGCGATTAATTTTTTTGTTGTATTTTTAACTAATTTATATTATAATTCTTCTATAGATTAATTTACGGAGGATGTTATGAAATTTAATGCTACAGTCGGACTGTCAAATAAACACGTTCATTTGAGCAAGGAACATATTGATATACTTTTCGGAGAAGGTCATGAGCTTACACCCATTAAGGATTTAAGCCAGCCGGGACAATTTGCTTGTGATGAAAAGGTTGATTTGGTAGGACCTAAAAGAACAATCAAAGGCGTAAGAATTTTGGGACCCGCAAGAAAAGAAACTCAGGTTGAAATATCATTATCTGATGGATTTACTTTAGGTATTGCAGAAGTTCCCGTAAGAGACTCAGGAAAAATTGAAGGAACACCCGGACTTAAACTAGTAGGACCTAAAGGCGAAGTGGAGCTTGAAAAAGGTGTTATTGCTGCAGCAAGACATATACATATGCATACATCAGATGCAGAAAAATATGGTCTTAAGGACAAAGATATAGTACAGGTAAAGGTAAATGGTCAAAGAGGTCTTACTTTTGACAATGTATTAGTAAGAGTAAATGATGAATATGCATTAGACATGCACGTCGATATAGAAGAAGGAAATGCAGCAGGACTTAAAAATGGTGATGAAGTAGAAGTAATAATTCAGTAGGCAACATAAAATAAATTATGTTAACTAAAGCAGAGGATAAATAATCTTCTGCTTTTTTGTTGTTTTACATAGATATTAAATGGTATAATAAAAATACTAGATTTCTTGGAGGAACTATGGATTTTTTACCTATTAATAAAGAAGATATGAAAAAAAGAGGATGGTATGAATGCGATTTTGTTTTTGTTACAGGAGATGCCTATGTTGACCATTCTTCATTTGCTGCAGCCGTCTTGTCAAGAGTATTGGAGAGATTTGGTTACAAAGTCGGAATAATATCTCAGCCTGATTGGAAGGAGCTGTCTGCTTTCAAAATCTTAGGCAAACCGCGCCTGGCCTTTCTTGTTAACTCAGGGAATATAGATTCAATGGTTAATCATTATACGACATTTAAGAAAAAAAGACATACCGATGCTTATTCTCCGGGAGGCAAAGCAGGATTAAGGCCTGACAGAGCCGTTACAGTATATTCCAATCGCATAAGAGAAGCATACAAGGATGTTCCCATAATTATAGGCGGTATTGAAGCAAGTTTAAGAAGATTAAGCCATTATGACTATTGGAACGATAGTGTAAAAAGGTCTGTATTATTGGATTCAGGTGCCGATATATTGGTATACGGCATGGGAGAAAAACCTCTGATTGAAATTGCAGAAGCATTGGAATCCGGCATTCCTGTTGAAGAAATAACATTCATAAAGGGGACCGTCTATAAAACTAAAGACAAAGAGCGTCCATACGACCCAATTTTTTTACCTACCTATAAGGAAGTTGTATCTTCAAAGAAAAAGTATGCAGAAAGCTTTAAAATACAATATGAAAACACCGACTCCAAAAGTGCAAGGACCTTGGCGGAGCAGTATGATACAGTATATGTGGTTCAAAATCCACCAATGGATCCATTATCAGAGCAAGAATTAGACGATATCTATGACATGGATTATATGATGGACTACCATCCTATATATAAAGATTTGGGAGTGCCTGCACTTAATGAAGTAAAATTCAGTATTGTCAGTGTCAGGGGGTGTTTTGGAGGCTGCAGTTTTTGCTCTCTTAATTTCCATCAAGGAAGAATAATTCAAAAAAGAAGCCATGAGTCAATATTAAATGAAGTTGAGAAGATGAAGACAAACAAAGACTTTAAGGGTTATATACATGATGTGGGGGGACCTACCGCAAATTTTAGAATTAAAGCTTGTAAAAAGCAGGAAAAGCACGGAGCCTGCATTAACAAAGAATGCTTAACACCGACTAAGTGTAAAAATTTGCAGGTAGATCATAGTGATTATATAGAATTATTGAGAAAGATCAGAAAGATTGGAGGTATTAAAAAAGTTTTTATTCGTTCAGGCATAAGATATGATTATGCCATATATGATGATAATGATGACTTCATAGAAGAATTGTGCAAATACCATGTCAGCGGACAATTGAGAACTGCTCCCGAGCATGTTTCGGAATCAGTTTTAAAACTCATGGGTAAACCTTCAATAATAACATACAATAAGTTTGTGGAGAAATTTAATGATATAAACAAAAAGATAAAAAAAGAGCAATATATAGTACCTTATTTTATATCATCCCATCCCGGTTCTCGCTTGAAAGATGCCATAGAGTTAGCCGAATATATAAGGGATATGGGTCATATGCCAGAGCAGGTTCAGGACTTTTATCCAACGCCGGGAACACTGTCAACATGTATGTATTATACCGGCTTTAATCCTTTAACTAATGAAGAAGTGTATGTTCCAAAGGATAAAGAAGAGAGAAGAATGCAAAGGGCTTTGCTTCAATATTCAAAAAAGGTAAATTATGAGCTAGTTTTAAAAGCACTAAAAAAAGAAAAGAGGTATGATTTAATCGGAAAGGGACCAAAAGCATTAATAAAGATGCCCTAACCCCATTTTGCCCTAAGACCGGTTCGATTGCTTAATGTAATTTTAATATTTAATTTCTTGCAAAATCTTTCATAGTAAGATAGAATTAAAATGTAATTTATTTAAAGAGGTAGTATATGAACAGAAAATATAGACGACGTAAAAAAAGAATTAAATTAATGTCATGGTCATTCTTACTATTGATCGGAGTATTAGCAGCTTCTTTTGTTGTAAACGGTTTTGGAAAGGACGAGAAAAAAGAAAAGCCATCTATAGAAGAGCCGGCAGAACAAGTCGGAGAAGAAACAACAAATGAACTTAAGGAGCAGCAGCCTGAACCTGATGTATCTATAAGAATTAGGGCTACGGGAGATATAATGTTTCATCCCTCACAATTAGAGGGAGCATATGATTATACAACAAATACATATAATTTTGAAAATAGTTTTAAAGCAATAAAGGATATTATCCAGGAAGCAGATATAGCTCTTGCTAATTTTGAAGGAACGACTGCTGGAAATGAAGTATACAGCTATCAAGGTTATCCCTTGTTCAATGCTCCGGATGAAGCATTGGATGCTATAAAAAATGCAGGATTTGACATATTAGCAACCGCAAACAATCATAGCCTTGATACAAGAAAAGCCGGTATTATCAGGACAATTGAGCAAATCAAAGCTAGGGGAATGGAGCCCATCGGAACCTTCAAAGAAAAACCTGAAACAAGGGTTTTAATTAAAGAAGTTAAGGGTATAAAGCTTGCATTTCTAGCATATACGGAAATGGTAAATGGTCTTGAGTCAGTCCTTAGTACTGAGGAGCTGGATACAATGGTTAATATTATTAACGAGACAAAAATGAAAGAAGATATAACTTATGCAAAAGAACAAAATGCTGATATGATAATTGCAGTCTTACATTGGGGAGATGAGTATTCAAGAATTCAAGCACAAAGACAGGAAATTTTGGCTGATATGCTTTTCAGGTCTGGCGTAGATATAATATTGGGAAGTCATCCTCATGTTATTCAACCAACGCAAACATTGGAATATGAAGGTAAAACTAAATTTATAGCATATTCAATGGGCAATTTTATATCAAATCAAAGGGTTGAAACCTTAGTTCCTTACGGTCTTACAGAGCATGTTTCAAAGTATACCGAAGATGGAATTATCATAGACATTGAAATAGAGAAAAAGGGTGATACAAAAGAAGTAACGATTAAAAACATAAATTACATACCCTTATGGGTTTATAAGGGCTTTAAAGAAAACGGCGCTGCGGAGCATGTTGTTTATCCAATAATGGATTATATCGAAAGTGCAGAATTAGATGAGGATTCAAAGGCAAGAATGAACAGGTCCTATGCTGATACAATGGCGCAAATGAACAGTGAATGATATGGGGGATATTTATGTATGATATTATGAATCGTATCAGATTAATAATTTCTAATGTGGGTTTAAATACCTTGGTAGATATAGGCATTGTTTACTATGTTCTTTATCACGGATATATTTTGATTAGAGATATGAGAGCAAAACAATTGGTTAAGGGTATTGTGCTTTTAGTTGCATTAATTCCTATATCCAGTATATTTGACTTATACATGGTGGAGTTTATTTTAAGCAATACCTTTCAGGTTGGATTAATTGCCTTGGTTATAGTTTTCCAGCCTGAAATCAGAAAAGCTCTTGAATATTTGGGAAGAACCTCCTTTACCTTATCAAATGTTGAAAAAACAAATGAAACTTCAAGAGAAATAATAAAAGAAATCATATCTGCAATAACTTCTCTTTCAAGACAAAAAATAGGAGCTTTAATTATATTTGAAAAGCAAATCGGGCTTAATGATATAATTGAAAGCGGAACTAAAATTAATGCAAATATCTCCAGCGGACTACTAATAAATATTTTTATTCCAAACACTCCCCTTCATGACGGAGCAGTTATTATAAAGGATTATACAATTAAGGCAGCAGGATGTTTTTTACCCCTTACTGAAAACAATCTGCTTAGCAAGGATATAGGGACAAGGCATAGAGCTGCAATAGGGATGACTGAAAGATCGGATTCAATAGCCTTGATAGTGTCGGAAGAAACAGGATATATTTCTTATGCTGTGGAAGGAAGGCTTTACAGGAATATTCAAAATGAAGAACTTCAAACATTGTTGTCTGATATTTATATAGAAAACGAAAAGATGAGTATTATAGATAAATGGAGAAACAGAAATGAAGATAAAAAACGATAAATTAGTAATTCAAATTACCTGTCTTATTGTTGCCATTGTACTATGGATGACTGTAATGCTTGTAACTAATCAAACTCTTGAACAATCATACCCAAATGTATCTATAACTATAAGAAATTTATCTGCCTTGGAAAATTCAAATTTAGTAATGATGAATCCGGACAAGGAAAACATTACAGTGACAGTAAAGGCAACCGGATTAACAGAACAATTAAACAGTATCAGCAGCAGAGACTTTACCGCATATATAGATGTTCTAGGCTTTAAAGAAGGAGTAACAAATGCAAAAGTAGAAGTTGTCGGACCGAGCGGTGTCGATATAGTAGGTGTATACCCTCAGCAAATAGCCTGCAACATAGAAGGAGTAATATCTAAGGTAATGGATGTTACAGTTCAATTTGATGGAATGCATGCTAATAACTATTACAGGGCACAAACAATGTTCAGCCCGTCATCCGTAAAGATAACAGGGCCGAGAAGTGTTGTAAATTCTGCAGATAAAGCAGTGGCTACAATAAATATAGAAGGAGCTGTTGATGATGTGATTAAAACTGTTCCTGTAAGGATATATGATGATACGGATACTGAAATATTCTTATCTGCTCCAATAGGAAATGTAAAAGTTACAGTTCCAATATACCCGACTAAATATGTTGCACTTGAGCCTTCGGTAGTCGGAGTTCCCGAAGAAGGATATGAATTGGTTGATGTGACAGTAAAACCGGAAAGGGTGAGGATAGCTGCAGAGCAGGATGTTTTAGATACAATAAAGGTACTAAATTTAGAAGAGCTTGATATTACCGGTGCATACAACAATATACTATCAGTCAGAAGCATATTGGATGCAGAAGGGTTGATATTATTGGACATGGCATCAAAACCGGTTGTAAATGCCATAGTGGAAAAAATCATAGAAAGAGAATTTACCTTCAGCTATGATGATATTCAGTTTATTAACAAAAAAGAGAACAGTGATGTAATTCTTGAAGAAAGGGATGAAGAAATTACTGTAACCGTGCGGGGAACGTCAACCTTAGTTAATGAATTGGAAAAAAGCGATTTAATTCTAACTTCAGATTTATCTGATACGGTTACAGGTGTAAATACTGTTAATTTACAATGTGTTTCTGAATTTTCCTTCAAGGAAATCATACTGAGTACAGAAACCGTAACCTTGGAAATTGTAGAAGGATCTTTAAGACCTCAGAAAGAGGAATAAGAAATGGTAAAAATTAATTTTAACAGCATGGATTATCAAGGATTGTTAGAAGCGGTTTTTCTTGCCACACAGGATGCTATAAGTGTTGTGGATGAAAAAGGCGAGCATATATTGGTAAATCCTGCATATACAAGGATAACAGGTATCGAAAATGATGATATAATAGGGAAAAATGCTCTTTTTGACATTGAAGATGGTGAAGAAAGCGTGCATATGAAAGTGCTTTCAACCAAAAAACCTGTGGAAAACACTAAGTTAAAATTAAGACCCAGCGGTAAAACTGTTGTAGCTCAAGCTGCACCCATAATTGTCAATGGTGAAATGAAGGGAAGCGTTGCTGTTCTACATGATATTTCTACAATAAAGGACTTGACGGACAAATTAGAGGAAGCTGAAAAAAAATTAAGACAGCTAACTTATAAATATAAGCCGGAAGATATAATAGGACGCTCAAAAGCCATAAATGAAGTGAGAAAACTTATAGAAAAAGCTGCAAAGGTCCCTGCAACAGTTCTTTTAAGAGGTGAAAGCGGTACGGGAAAGGAATTGTTCGCTAATTCAATACATGCCCAAAGCTCTCGCTCACACAAAAACTTTGTAAGGGTAAATTGTGCAGCCTTGTCTGATTCCTTGCTGGAAAGCGAGCTCTTCGGATATGACGAGGGCTCATTTACCGGAGCATTGAAGGGAGGCAAGAAAGGACTCTTTGAAGAAGCAAATAAGGGCACCATCTTTCTTGATGAAATATCTGAAATAAGTTTAAATACACAAGCAAAACTTTTAAGGGTTCTTCAGGAAAAAGAAATAATGCGGGTTGGAAGCAATAAGAATATTCCCATAGATGTGAGAGTAATTGCTGCTACAAATGCAGATTTGTCTAAGGCTGTTCGTGATGGAAAATTCAGAGAAGACTTATTTTACAGATTGAGCATACTTCCCATATACATACCTCCTCTGCGCGATAGGATGGAAGATATTCCTTTGTTAACCAAAAGCTTTATTGCAAAGTTCAATGATGAATACGGAAGGAATATTGTTGATATATCAGATGAAGCATTGATGGTTTTAAAGTCCCATGATTGGCCGGGTAATGTAAGGGAATTGGAAAATATAATAGGCCGAGCTATTATATATATGAATATAAACGAAAGGATTATTGATACAATACATTTGCCTCATTTGAATAAAAAGAAATATACTGAAGAAGTGGTAACAATTAATGAAGAGGTCCATAGCTTGGATAATGTTTTGAATAAAGCAGAATCTGAATATATCAATAAAGTATATTTGAGATTTAATAAAAATAAAACCCGTACCGCAAAGGAGTTGGGAATATCTTTAAGGTCCTTATATTATAAAATGGAGAAGTACGGTATTTCCTGACCTTGCAAAATGTTGCAAGAATTTTACTTCCTTGAAAAATTTTGCATGCAAGAATTTTCAAGATATGCTATTGGAAGATTTTGTATATACAAATCGTTGAAGTTTCAACGATTTGTTTTTTTAATATCTTGGCATAATTGTTGCAATAAGTATATTGAGGTGATAACAAAATATGAGTAGATTCGACAATTTATTGAAGTTGGCAAAAACCACCAAGACAAAAAAAATAGCAGTCGCAGCTGCACAGGACGACGATGTGTTAAAAGCTGTAAAATCTGCTATAGAGGAAAAAATATGCCTTCCGATTTTGATTGGTGACAAAGAAAAAATAATAGAATTATCTCAAAAAATTAACTTGGACCTTAACGACATTCAAATTATTGAAGAAAAGGATAATAATGAAGCCGCAAGAAGAGCGGTATCCATGGTAAGCAGCGGTGAAGCAGATATTGTAATGAAAGGTTTATTAGATACTTCCCTTATACTAAAGGCTGTTTTGGATAAGGAAATCGGACTTAGGACAGGGAATATTCTAAGTCATGCAGCAGTTTTTGAAACGGATAAGTATCATAAGCTTTTCATTTTAACTGATGCGGCAATGAATATTGCACCTTCTGCATCTGAAAAAAAGCAAATAATTGAAAATACCCTTCTCTTGTGTCGCTCCTTAAATATTGAAAACCCAAAAGTGGCAGTAATATGCGCAAAGGAAAAAGTAACGGATAAAATGCAGGCTACTCTTGATGCCGAGACACTTGTTAATATGTATAAGACCGGCGAAATAAAAGGCTGTATAATTGAAGGACCCTTCGGCCTTGATAACGCCATTTCAAAAGAAGCTGCCGCCATAAAGGGAGTGAAGGGAGAGGTTGCAGGGGATGCTGATGTTTTATTGATGCCGAATATTGAAGCAGGAAATGTAATGTATAAAACATTAACATACTTGGCAGATTCAAAAAATGCCGGAATTATTTTAGGGGCAAAGGCTCCTATCATTCTTACTTCGAGAGCGGATTCAGATGAAGCTAAACTATATTCAATTTTATTAGCAGTAATTTGTTCATAAAGGAGACTAAGATGAAGCAATTAATTATAAACCCAGGTTCAACATCAACAAAAATAGCTGTATATACAGATGAAAGCATGATTTTTGAAAAAACCATAAGACATACAAATGAAGAATTGCAATCTTTCAAAAAGGTTGTAGACCAGTTTCAATTCAGAAAAGAAATGATAATATCCTCATTAAATGAAAATAACATATCATTAAACGAATTAGATGCTGTTGTAGGACGAGGAGGTTTACTAAAACCAATTGAAGGCGGAACTTATTCAGTAAATGATAAGTTAGTTGAAGATTTAAAAACCAATATTAAGGGAGAGCACGCTTCCAATTTAGGAGCATTATTAGCACGTTCCATTGCGGATGAAGTAAATATTCCTTCATTTATAGTAGACCCGGTAGTGGTTGATGAAATGGAAGATGTTGCAAGGATTAGCGGGCATCCTGAGTTTGAAAGAATCTGCATATGGCATGCACTTAATCAAAAGGCGGTTGCAAGAAGGGCTGCTCAGGAGAAGTTTGGTAAAAGATACGAAGAAGTGAACTTTGTTGTTGTTCATTTAGGCGGTGGAATATCCATTGGAGCACACAAAAAGGGAAAGGTAATTGATGTAAACAACGCACTTAACGGGGAAGGACCCTTTTCTCCCGAAAGATCAGGCTCACTGCCTGCAGCACAATTAGTTAAGATGTGTTTTAGCGGCAAATATACTGAAGCTGAAATAAATAAAATAATAGCAGGTAAAGGCGGAATTTGTGCATATTTGGGAACAAACAGCGCCAAAGAAGTCAGTGACAGGGCAAAAGCGGGAGATGAAAAAGCAAAACTCATATATTCAGCAATGGCATATCAAGTTGCAAAAGCAATCGGAGAATATGCTGTAGTCCTTAACGGAGATGTTGATGCTATTTTAATAACAGGAGGAATTGCTTACGACAAGGATTTTGTTAAGATGATTGAAGATAAAGTAAAATTCATAGCAAAGGTCATAGTTTCTCCCGGAGAGGACGAGCTATTGGCTTTAGCTCAAGGCGGATTGAGAGTTTTAAAGGGTGTTGAGGAAGCTAAAACCTATAAATAATGACATAAATAAATATTCTTAAAGGAGGGATATTTAGTGCATGACAGAAGATTGGTTATTGTTATCGGTCACTACGGCAGCGGAAAAACTGAATTCGCAGTAAACTATGCCGTAAAAATGAAGGAAATCTATGAAAATGTCAGCATTGCTGATTTAGATATTGTTAATCCTTATTTCCGTTCAAGAGAAAAAAGAGAATTCTTTGAAGAAATAGGAATTAAATTATTCGATTCCAGCATACAAAATACAGCTGTTGACTTGCCTGCCCTGCCTGCTGAACTGATGGGGGTTATAGAAAATCAAAATGTTAAATCAATACTTGATGTTGGAGGAGATCCGGTAGGGGCAAGAGTTCTATCAAGATACTCAGAGCAAATTAAAAAAGTTGATTATGATATGCTGTATGTAATTAACGGAAACAGGCCTTCAACGAGCACAGTTGAAGGGGTTTTGAAATATTTAAAAATGATTGAAGCTACATCAAGGCTCAAAATCACCGGATTAGTCAACAATACGCACATGCTTAAAGATACCACAGTAGAAGATGTAGAATTCGGTCATGAGCTTACTAAAAAGGTATCCTGGGAAACAGATATTCCCATAAGATATGAAGCTGTAATAAAAGAGACAGCTGAAAAAATAAAAAATCAAGAAATTCTAGAAAAATTATTCCCCATAAATCTTTATATGAGGGAAGAATGGATGAGTTAAAGGAGGTTTAATAATGGCGAAAGGTAAGGTTACATTTAATGACGATGCATGCAAGGGCTGTGAACTTTGCGTTGCGGTTTGTCCGGTAAAAATTATTGAATTAAATAAGGAAAAAATAAATATTAAGGGTTATAGCCCGGCACATGTAATTGACCAAGAAAAATGTATTGCTTGTGCCAATTGTGCAATTATGTGCCCTGATTCAGTAATAACAGTAGAAAGATTATAATGGAGGTAGATTATGTCAAAGATATTAATGAAAGGTAATGAAGCAGTCGGAGCTGCTGCCATTAAAGCAGGCTGTAAATTTTTCTTCGGTTATCCCATAACACCATCAAGTGAAATTCCTGAATATATTTCAAGAGCATTACCGGAAGCCGGAGGAGTTTTTCTGCAGGCAGAAAGTGAAATTGCAGCAATAAACATGGTTTATGGTGCAGGCGGAGCAGGAGCAAGAGTTATGACTGCGTCATCAAGCCCCGGAATATCACTGAAACAAGAAGGTATTACTTACATTGCAGGCGCTGAAATTCCATGTGTTATAGTAAATATGATGAGAGGCGGCCCAGGACTGGGAAGCATACAGCCGGGACAGGCAGACTATTATCAATCTACAAGAGGCGGCGGAAACGGCGACTATAGAACATTATGTTATGCACCTGCAAGCATTCAGGAGTTGGTTGACTATGTAATGCTAGCTTTTGACAAAGCGGATTATTACAGAAATCCGGTGCTTATATGTGCAGACGGAATGATTGGTCAAATAATGGAAGCTGTTGAATTTAAAGAGCCAAAGCCAATGGAACTTCCTCCTAAAGACTGGGCTACAACCGGAACAGGCGGAAAAAGAAAACCTAATGTTGTAAACTCACTTTATTTGCAGGCAGAAGAGCTTCAGGTACACAATAAACATTTGGAAGAAAAATATAAACAAATGGAAGAAAATGAAGTTGTTTATGAAGCATTCGGTTTAGAAGACGCAGAGGTTGTTTGTGTTGCGTATGGTACTACATCAAGAATAGTAAAAACAGCGATAAAGCAAGCACAAGCAAAAGGTATAAAGGTTGGCATGATCAGACCCATAAGCTTGTGGCCATATCCATATGATGTATTCAAAGAAATTGGAGATAAGGCTAAGGGCATACTCACGGTTGAGATGAGCCAAGGTCAAATGGTTGATGACGTAAAAATAGGTATTGCCGGAAGACTGCCTGTGTATTTTAACGGTACTCAAGGCGGCATGGTTCCAACACCTGGCAGTATCTTGTCGGATATTGAGAAAATAGCAGGAGGTGCAAAATAATGACAATTGTATATGAAAAATCAAAGGGCTTAACTGATACACCTTTTCATTATTGCCCTGGTTGTACTCATGGTGTTATTCATAAATTAGTTGCAGA
>JAAYPY010000136.1 GCA_012519555.1 Tissierellia bacterium
CCGGTTTTAATTCCTCAAACATTTCTCTCTCCTTTTTTATTATTTTTTTAGGTATACATTACAGGGAGTGGCAATTTTCTATTGTTATATACAGCAATAATGCAAATACATTACAATAACATAGGTGAAAAACGGCAACCATATTAATTTTTTCATCAATTTATTATCTTTAAATTTATAAGCCAACAAACAAAATGCAACGGTAACAAATAACTTAAATGCGATAAATAATGATGGATTTAACAGCCATAAATTCCTCATAAAAGGGTTTACTTCCATGTAAGGATTATCGGGTATCCACTGCAATGTAAAATATAAGTCAAATATTCCCATAATCCCAATGAGAGCAATTATTAAACTGGTTATATATATTTTTCTAAATACCGGTCTCAATTCTTTTAACATTTTTTCATCCTCCGATATTCTCTATACTTTATAATACGCATATAAAAAAAATAAATATTCCAAATAAAAAAGCATCTAAGAGCTTTCCTCGTAAATGCTTTCTTTAATCTCCCTTGATTCCGGGGTAGAACAAGGATTTCTCTTCAAGGATTTCCTCCTTAAAATTATGTTTTTTTTGCGAACTGCTGAATAGTTTTGTAAAGCTCCAAGGTATTGCATTCAAATACAGTACAAAGTGATAAGTGTTCCTGTATATATTCCGTATCATCCTCAACTTTTCGGCTTATATCGACGAGCTCTTTCATTTTGTCAGCCAACCTCTGATACTTCATCCTGTATTTCTCCTTTCGGTACTGCTTACAGCAGGCATCTAATTTTTTCTCCTCTGCAAAACTCATTTTCTAACGCAATTCTTTCTGTGAAAGATTTGGTATCCAATGCTGCTTTTGCTTCTTCAGGGGTATTGAAATATTCCTCCGACAATCTGCAGTTCGGGAATCCGTCCTCATCCAAAGTTCCAATGTAATACCCCGCATTACTCCTTAATACTTTAACCTCACAATTCTTAACGCATTTCTTCATAATTTTCCTCCACAATTATTGTAATTTAAATTACTCCTCAAATTTTTATATATAATACAAACATTTTTAAAATAATATTCCAAAATTGAAAGCATTTTTGGAATAAAAAAAATTGAGTTTGCGTATTATTTAAAAAAAATAAGGAGTGTTAAAAAACACATTAATTAGGAGGGTTATATGGATAAAAAAAATGAAGATTATGTTTACAAGTTTTCGAGCACTGTCTGCGAGGATCCTACGGGATTAAGGGCTTTTGGGCTTATTAAAAAACTTGTGAATAAAAGCAAATTATCCGATGATACGGATGACGGTTTTGACGGATGGAAACACAAGGATGAAAAAGGGAACCACACAACCAAACCCGGCTATGACAGAGGTTTAAATGATTACAGCCTGTTTAAAGAATTGTTCCATTATGAATCTTATAAAAACGGAATTATCAAGCAGATGGGCTGGATATTTAACTTCAGACCGTTTTTCAAAAGAAGTCAAAGCAAAGAAAAAGTACAGGAGGGATGTAGCTGATGGCACGTATAACTGACGATTTAAGTAGAGATGAATTGATTGCATTGATTGATGCTTATGATGAGTACATTCAAGACGCAAACGAGGAGAGAAAGTACGAAATAGGATGGATGCCCGTCTGTGTGGATGAGTTTTACGATTGTGAATTTCAGCTACAGGACAGATGAGAAAGCTTCAATATGCCTACAACTGCACAAATCCCGGCGACAGTAGAGAATTGGCTGCAATTACGGATAATTTTACAGATATAAGCTATGAGACATTCAGGAGGAAGGTTGACACAGAACAATTTGACATGTTGTGTTCCGGGTTGGGTTATGCTGTCGGGAATGAAAAGGGGCTCCATATTAAAAATGACTGGTCGGTTTCTTTTCGCAAGGCATTATACAAAGGAAACCCAATATATTTCTTCAGTTGGAGTTCCATTGAAGTTGTTTTTAAAAACTAAAAAAAACAGGAGGGAAAATAGAAAATAAATAGAATAAGGACTTTGAATTTTATCCGATGGCAGGGAACTATTTTATCAAGAAACTTATTGACTGGTACAATTTAGAGATAGCGGCAGGTGTCAGGAGACATAGAAAAGATATTCGGTTATTTGAACGGGGGCTCAGATGTCAGGAAAATATTAGGGGAAGCCGAGAGAACGTTTAAACAGAAAACATAGAGTTTAAATATTTCTATCTGACGTTCTATAAAATGGTGACTGCCGAGTTGAATTCAAGGATTCCGAAACCTTGGAGAAATTCAACATCTTTGGCTCAATGAAGAAAAAATGGCTGCCTCCTTCCTACGGAAAGAACAAACATGAGAATATGTCGGAGGAAGAAAGGGCAGTGATAGATGAGTTCCAAGGGAAAGGCAGCTATGAAAAGGTGCTTAATAATGTAGATAAATACATTATTAATATTACCGGGCTGCTGATGCTTAAAGATCCACCAAAGAAGTGAAATCTGCGGATTAATCAGGAAAGGAGGACGGGGGTAAGTCCTTTAAGGCTTTACCCCCCCCCTTAATACAATGAATATCACGGAGATTAAACAAAAGTTGTTAAGTAAAGAATATGACTTTTTAAGGACAAACGAGCATTTGGGAAGCAATATAATTTTTCTTACCACCGGCGGCTCTTATGCCTACGGCACAAACACTGAAACAAGCGATTTGGACATAAGAGGCATTGCTATGGAACGGGAAAAGGAAATTATTGGTTTGGTAAAATTCGAGCAGTTTGAAAACCATGAAACGGATACCGTAATTTATGCCTTCAGAAAAATGATTGAACTGCTGTTGAATTGCAATCCCAATGTAATTGAAATACTGGGAACCAGTGAAGACCATTTATTTGTACTGACAGAAGAAGGGAAGCTTTTAAGAGATAATGCGGGTTTGTTTTTATCAAAGAAAGCCATGCACAGTTTCGGCGGGTATGCAACCGCACAGTTAAGAAGACTTGAAAATGCACTTACAAGGGATAATTATCCTCAAGCCGAAAAGGAAAAACATATACTGGACAGCTTGAAAAATCAAATGTATCATTTTCAAGAAAAATATACTGAATTTACCGGAGAAAGCATAAGGTTATATCTTGACAAAAGCGACAAAGAGGAATTTGATGAAGAAATATTCATGGATATAACCCTTACTCATTATCCTCTCAGGGACTTTCATGGTATCTATTCGGAAATGAGCAATGTTGTTAAAGATTACAGCAAGCTGAATAACAGAAACAAAAAGAAGGACGACAAGCATCTTAATAAACATGCCATGCATTTGATAAGGCTTTTATTGATGGGTTCGGAGATACTGGAAGGCAAGGGAATTAATACTTACCGAAGCCATGACAGAGAGTTTTTGTTGGAGATCAGAAATGGCAAGTTCCAGAAAGAAGATGGTTCCTTCAGACAGGAATTCTTTGATTTGGTTGACGTACTTGAAAAAAGATTACAGTATGCAGCAGAAAATTCATCGTTGCCATCAAAGCCGGATTATAACAAGGTTGAAGAAATGGTAATAGAAATTAACAAAAGAAATATTTCAAAATAAAAAATAAAGCAGCGTTTGGGCTGCTTTATTTTTATTTGTTAGGAATAGGAATATTCCCCCCTAATACATTGGCATGTTTTGTTTTTGTACATATTCCCCTTCTATTTGTCTTTGGGAACTTTGATTTTTTCAATATTCCCGACAATTTGGCTGTCAATCATGTCAGCTTGGTGTAAAAGCTGTGCTTCAAGGGGTTGATTATTTTTCTCATCTTCCGGCAATTTATATCTTCCGAAATCCCCGTGATGAAGCATCTCAATAAGGAATATTTTGGATAGCTCTTCATTGGTGAAGAGGTTTCCGAGAAGAATGTTTTGATGGGTAATTTCGCCTATCAGGAATACTTCATGGCTTACAAGGATATTTTCCTTTCTTGAAATAGCCGTATCATAGGTATACTCATTTGTCTTGCAGTAGTCATGAACAATACCCATAAAATACAATAAGTCTGCATCTATGGCATCTTCCGGATCAACTTTTACCCCATCAAATGTTTTATATGAGGTCACCATGTAGTCAATAGCCTGTGTAACTCCGACTGTGTGCATCAAGAGTCCATGCAGCTTGTTTCCGTGATGAGAAACAGCAGCCGGGCAGTTAATAAAGGCTTCCCATTTTCCCTTGTCCGTAACTTCGTAATAGCTGTCATTGGCTATTTTTATCCCCAAAATTGCCTCAAGCATTTTCTTGTATTTTTCCTCTTTAATTTTGCAGGCATACCCCAGCAATTTTTTTACAAGAATCTGCACTTCAGTTTTGTACTTGGGTATAAAGGCTGTGCTTTCAATATCGTCAACAATCTCTATTGTCTTCATGGAAATCTGGGGAACATCTTTGTATGATCCCTTTGTTCCTGTGACAAAAACTACCGTTCCCACCGTCAGTTCCTCAGACAGTACTTCCGCACTGTTCCATAACGGCATAGATATTGTACCGGTTTTATCGAACAGGGTGGTTGCAAGATAGAATTCACCTTCAGCCTTTTTAGCAGCTAAAGCTGATTTACTTATTACAGCGACAAGTCTTATCTGTGCTGCATCTTTCATACCCACAATTGCTTTTATGGTGTGCAGCCCTTCCTTTTTGATTTTGTCTTTTGTAATGTGATTTAGCATCTTATTCCTCCTATTTTCTTTGTGCGTTGATAACGCTCCTATATTTTTATATTAAATAGTACGCAAAATGTAAAATTAATATTCCAAATTCTCAATATTTATTTGAATAGTACAGAAATTCCTTATGGAATAAATTATGAGCTTTAAAATTTATAAAAAAATCAGAGGTTTTACAAAATATGACAGAAGAATTGGCACTAAAGGAGTTAATGTGTAAGTATGAAGAGTAAAGTATGTCAATACAAGAAGAGTTAAAAGGTTATCCGTCAATAGATAAGCTTTGGTTAAAGTATTATTCAAACGAGCTTCTTTCTAATGAGGTTTTACCTCAAAAAAGTATTTATAAATATTTATATGATAATAATAAAGATAATTTTGAAAGCAATGCACTTAATTTTTTCGTCAGGAAAATGACATATGAAGAATTATTTTCTGAAATTGATAAAGTATCGAAGGCATTTGTTGGCATGGGAGTGAAGCCGGGTGATGTTGTAGCAGTTTGTTGTAGCAGTTATTACCGTATCCTGTGTTTAATCCGTTCTTTGCTTTTATGCTTTAAATAAAATAGGTGCTGTTTTAAATTATTTGGCTATGTTAGATAAAATTGTTGTTTTACGTTATATAGAAAAGTGCCTATCAAGTAGATAAGCACTTTTCTATGTAATTAGATTAAATATTTATTCCTTTCATTTTCTTATAATAAAAAACTAATGAACAAATACTTGGTATTATAATCCAAGTTAGAATACCTGTAATTGCAACAATTTCAGTATTGCGTTTTTTTTGTTTTTTGGAATATTTAAAATGATATATGCGTAATATAAGAGAAAATAAAAGGAGTGTTATATACACATTTATTTAAAGGAGGAATCATGGAGAAAAGCAAGGAGTTTACCTGTGTTGCTTGTGCTGCTTTAAACGGCAAGATAAGCAACATTATTGTAAAAGACAATGAAATGGAAGCCGTAAATGCGGCTAAAAATTTGGAGAAAAGTTTTGGTGATGAAGAAAATGTTGAAATAATGGTTGTAAAACATTATTTCGCCGATGAAATTAACGAAATTATTTATTAAAAAAGAGGAGGAAGTTATGAATTTTAGCAGAGAGGAAATAATTGAGGCGATCGAAGATTTAGAAAATCAGGCAAAAGTAAGGGGAGCAAAGCTGCATCTTGATCCCAAATATATTTACGAAAACAAGCAGCACTGCTATTGGTATGGAGGGACTATAGGTTCCATCGACTATAAGGGTTGCACGGTTTGCATTCAGGTCATAGGAGACCTTATTGCTACTCTTTATGATGTGGAAACCGGGGAAGAGCTGGTATACTCCAAGGATAAAAGCAACAACGGGCGATTCTATGATGAAATGAGCTACTTTATCAAAACGGATGAAGAACTTGAAAGCATCATTACTCGGGGCCTCAATATTAATGAGGAAATAGAGAGAGGCAAGAAAGAGGGCAAGAAATATGTTCTCTATGTTGACTACAACAACTGGATAGAATTTACGATTTATGATAATAAGGAAGATAA
>JAAYPY010000137.1 GCA_012519555.1 Tissierellia bacterium
TATCGCCGGTTGCCAGTAATATTGTTTTCATTTGATCACCTCAATATATTTTTTCTTCTATAATATAATACGCAAGTAATTAAATTTATATTCCACATAAATTTTCTACAGATTTTGGAATAAAAAAAGAGGCTGCTGCATATCATAGAGAAAACAAAAAGAGGAGTTTTTTTATAAAACATTAAAATACAAGGAGGATTTATTAATGAGTTTACAGACCGCAAGGATATGCAGCAGAAAAGCTGCCCTGAACGAAGATTTTTCGGGAGGGAAAAACAAATTTTATGCATTATCCGTTGTCGTAAAGGACGCAATTTCAAATCTCGACATAGGGGCTTCTTCTGATGATATAATCCGGGCAGTTGACAATGCCATTGCAAAGGTTAAGGATGAATACTTTTCTCACGACTTCGAGTTTGAAGCCAACAGAAAAAATATAATCGAATGTTTAATTCGGTATTTCAACTGGGAATATTTTGAGCAAGGGAGTAAGTTTGTGAAGAAAAACATAACCGGTGAAGTGAAAATACCGTCAACAGGAAAAATAGTCACTGTTACAGCCGATGCCCTTATTGACCGTGGAGACTGCTACCACCTGATAAGGTACTTCAGAGGCAAACCTACCATGAGCTACGGAGGAAGGTTGATTGAAACAAACCCCTCTGAAAACGCAGACCTGTTTTTACTTCAGCTTCTTGGGGATACATTTACGCTTGACAAGCCGGTATACCCCGCCTTTTATTATTTAAAAGGGAAGAGTGAAAAGTCAGGATATTTTGCTCTTGATTTTGAACCCAGAAGGGGAGAGAACATAATTTGTTACCGCTTTTCCAGTAAAGAAGCGGCTAAGATGCTTGAAGATCTAAAACATGTGAGATTCGACATTAACGACAGGGCTGAAGGGACCACCTGTAATAACTGCACCTATGTGGACCTGTGCAACACCGAGTTTGTTCCAAGGGAACTTCCAAAACCCGGAGAAGAGGAAGACAAGGCTGTCAAGCAGGTGAAGGTAACAAAAGAGCAGGAAAGGCTGATTACTGCAAGGGAAGGTTACTATTGTGTGAATGCTGTTGCAGGTTCAGGGAAGACATCTGTTATTGCTCTTAGGACCTTATCACTATTGGAAGAGGATGAGGATCCTGAAAAGGTATTAATGATTACCTTTACCAACAAGGCAAAGGAAGAGATGTTTAACAAAATTAAGGAATTCGAAAAAGCCTTCTTTGACGGATGGGGGCTTGATGTAAGCAAAATAAACATTGAGACTTTCAATTCATGGGGGCAGAAAATCATAAACGCCCACTATGACAAAATAGGTTTTACGGGCCCGCCGGAAATAATAGATGACCTCACAAAGAGGGATATCATTATTACACTTCTTGAAAAATACAACAGCTTCCCGGTAAATTACGAATATCCTTTCATGGATTTGCCTTATGCAAAGGGTGCGGTAATAGAAATGGCACTGGTTATTGATAAGTTAAAGGCAGAGCGTGCCGGAGAAGGCAATGATGTCAAAGAAATACTTGACGGCAAATGGATGGAACACTATGGAAGCGTTATGGACTTTTATAAAGAATATAACGCAGAGCTTAAGAAAAGAAATAAGCTCGACTATGAGGACCAGTTGAGGCTTTTGTCAGAGCTGAAACCCTACAAGATTTTCGAAACCCTGCCTTATGTACACTTCATAATTGATGAGTTCCAAGACAGTAATCCAAATCAGCTGGATATAATTGAAGAGCTTATTAGGGTTAATAAAAACATAAAGAGCTTGGTTGTCGTAGGAGATACTATGCAGAGCATTTACGGCTTCAGAAATACTTCTCCCGAAAACTTAATGAATTTCGGAAGCAGATTCCAAGGAACCGTAAACATAGACCTTACCAAGAATTTTCGTTCCGATA
>JAAYPY010000138.1 GCA_012519555.1 Tissierellia bacterium
AGCAGAAAAAATAGTTTTAGCTCAAGTGGAAGAATGGGTAAGTAAAGGCGTTCCGCTGTCAGATATAGCCTTGCTTGGAAGGAGTAAAAACGAGCTTGTCAAGTATCAGGGCATTCTTGTTGACAATGGCTATAACGCAGTATTGCAGGTGCCCGAGATAATCAAAGATAATCCTTATGTAAAAAGTGTTTTTGCCTTGGCCCGATATCTCTTAAATTCTGATGATGTAAAGGACTTGGCTTTCTTTGCAAAGTCAAAAGGGATAAATTGTTTTGACAGGTATAAAGTATTGACCTTGGGCGAAAATTTGAAAGATGCCATTCTTTCAAAAGATGATGAGGCTGAAAAGATAACCATGTTCTTTAAGGTTATAGAAGATACAGCAAATTCGGATTATGCCGCAAAAGCTTTTATCGATAAACTGACAGCCTTAAATGCAAAGACGCTTGAGGAACTTCTTATATATATCAAGAAATATGATATGTATGAAGTAAAGGATACCTTCAATGTGCCGGCGGAAGATACAAATGCCATTACCCTTATAACGGTTCACTCCGCAAAAGGACTTGAATATCCCAACGTAATCCTGATGATAGATAAATTTAAGGATAATGAAGAGGAGAGAAGGCTTTTGTACGTAGGAATAACAAGAGCAAGAAGTGAGCTTTTGGTTGTTGCCAAAAAGAATCAGTATACGTTAACCAATTTATTGACTAAATGCGTATTGGGTTCTCCATTCTAACAGAAGCCTGTTGCATGAAAAAGGGAGGAGAGATCCTCCTTTTTTTATGAGGTTTTTAATAATGTCACTAACAATAATATTATGGCGGTGTTAATTATTTTTTTAATATTTTGGAATATTTTATACAGAATATCCGTATTATAGAGAAAATAGCTTAAGGAGTGGAAACACACAAAAAATAAGAGGAGGATTTTTATGAAAAGCAATATTTTTAATGACATTAAAAAGTGTAAGCTTAAAAACGAGTACAGATTAAGCTCTTTAAAGGGAGTTAAGAATCTGTCACGGAGCGACCTCGACACTATTGAACTGTATGCCAAGACAATTCAAAATACCGGCAGCTATTACGGTTTGATGAAACCAATGGGAAATGTGGCTGAAGTTCTGGAGAAATACGAGCTTTTAAATGAAAAGGTTCATCATTTGTCGAAAGAATTTTTTTAGAGAGAAAGTGAGGAGAAAAATTATGAGAATGAAGACAGGGAAATACTACATAGGAGATCCGTGCTATGTAGTGGAAGACCAGAACGACTGGATTAAATTACTGGAAGATACCAATTACTTCGAGAACAAGAATCAATCATATAAGGGGCAGCCGATTTATTGCGGGGGTACGGCATACGGAGATGGCTGCTATGAGTCGAATAAGGGCAAATGCTACGGTGTTGATGCCGGTCTTTTAGGAATAATGCCGGTGGAAGTAATTGATATCCCGGAAACTGAAGCCGAATTCCTCGGCAGCATTGAAACTTTTGACAAAGATTTTGATGTTGAGATAGGTAAAGGTTTGTTCATATTCGGTGATATTATCATCGATACAAGAGAATAAAAATTTTTTGATAAGGAGTAAATGACGGGAAAGTGAAGAGAATCTTTAATGTTAAGTATGAATGGGTTATGTCTGCTTATAAGTCAGTTGAACCGAAGCCGGAAGAAATAACAGAAAGAGAAAAGGCAGAGGAAATTGAAGAGGAAGAATTATTGAAGGAGGAGGATTAATAGAGTGAAAAGGCTGTACTGCTGGTTTTAAAATATCTTTAAAAAATACTTTTATTAAGGAGGAAATTTTGAGAAGAAATGGAACTAAAGCTCTTGAGATTGAGATGAGAGTCTTAAGAGAGGCGGATTACATCATCTTTAATAACAGCACTATAAGACAGTGCGGCAAAAATTTTATGGTAAGTAAGTCTACCGTTCATAAGGATATGGCTGAAAGGCTTCCTAAAATTAACAAAACCCTGTTCGATATGGTTCAAGAGGTGCTTAAGAAAAATTTAAGCGAAAGACATATAAGGGGAGGCAAGGCCACCAAAGAGAAGTACGAAGGAAAAGTAAAAAAAACTGCATAAGAAGACCTTTTTAAAAAGGTCTTTTTTTTGTTTCCTCCAATATTTCTTCATATTTATTAAATTTCCTCTATTTTCCCTCATTATTTATGTCTTTATTGTTTTTCCTTATGTTTTCATGAAATATCTTCAAATATATATGCGTATTATAGGTTTTCCCTTTAATTCCTCTATATTACCGGATTTTCCTCTTTAATTCCTCCGGATTTTTATCGTTACTTGATTTTACTATATCATACCTTTGTGTTCTAATGCATAAAAAATAAACTTAACATAAAAAAGACTCATATTTGAGTCTTTTTTTTATAATTTAATTTTCAATTTTTTCAATCCTTCTCTAAATTGTATAGGGAATGTCCATTTTCTTACCATAGTATATATTTCTTTTTCCAAATTAATCTCACCCGGTTTTAATTCCTCAAACATTTCTCTCTCCTTTTTTATTATTTTTTTAGGTATACATTACAGGGAGTGGCAATTTTCTATTGTTATATACAGCAATAATGCAAATACATTACAATAACATAGGTG
>JAAYPY010000139.1 GCA_012519555.1 Tissierellia bacterium
CGGGTATATTCCCCTCTCCCTTTGATTATAAGAAACAAGCTCTTTTGGCTGTCCCTCATGATATGCCATTGGCCGACCCAAAATTAAAAATAGACCCTTATTACATTGAGGAACAAGCTAAACATATTGCCAAACAAGCAATTGTATCTGATGGAAGAATGTTGGCTCTATTCACTTCCAATTTAATCATGACTGAAATACAACCAAGGTTGCAAGCATGGTTAAACAATTCCGGCATTACTGTTATTTCTCAAAAAGACGGAAATCGATCCGCTTTGGTAGATAGACTCAGGGATGCTCCTCGGAAAGGAGAGAAAATTGTATTGCTTGGAGTTCGTTCATTTTGGGAAGGAGTTGATATTCAAGGTGCAGCACTTTCCTCTTTGGTTGTAACACGTCTGCCATTTGAATATCACAACCACCCGGTACAAATCGCAAAAAAGAAATTCTATGAAGCAGGTGGACATGACAGAGATTACTTTGAAGAATATGTTGTTCCTGCCACTTTTATACACTTACGACAAATGTATGGAAGGCTTATTCGTTCGGAGAAAGATTATGGAGCTACAATTATTACCGACCCTCGGATTTATACCAAACGATATGGAAAATCATTATTACATAGCTTACCTGAAACGACAACAGTAATTGACACAGGTGATATTGTTGTAGAATCAGTGAGAAAGTTTCTTGCCGGAGAAAGCATTGAATCATCATACGTCTGGGGCGGTCTTACTTATGCTTCCTATGAATTATCACCAGAGCAAAGAGCAATTGTAGATAGTCCTTCAAAAAGAATTCTAGTAAGGGCAGCCGCAGGGTCAGGGAAAACCCATGTCCTTATTAAAAGGCTTGTGAGGTTAGTTCATAATCACAATGCGAAACCTGAGGAGGTTTTAGCACTTACATTCACCAATAAGGCGATGAATGTAATGTATGAACGTATTGAAAGTGAATTAGGCGGTGATAAGGCTTATGCTATGCATAGAAACATCTTGACTTATCATAAGCTGGCTATGAGAATAATCCGTCAGGATGATTCTGAGAAAGACCAGGAAACAAATTTCTTGGATGAAAAAAATCCCACTTTACAACTTGAACTAATTGAAAAAGCAAGGCAAAGTTCAGGTATAACTAAAAACACATTGAATGATGAGGATGCCTTAACCTTATTAGGTTATGCTCAAAATGGTCTCATAAACGAACAGGAACTTGAGGGAAAAATAGAGGTTCTAAACATTGAGAATCCCTTAATGGCAAAGTTTGCCAAATTTTATCTTGCTTATGTTTCCATGTTACGTGAGAAGAATGTAATTGATTATGGAGAGGCTATTGTAAAGGCAATCCGAATTCTTAGAGAAAACAAAGACCAAGCACAGAGATGGAGTAATCGCTTCAAATGGATTTTCTGTGATGAGTATCAGGACACATCACCTGCACAAGCAACCCTTTTACAATTGCTCGGTCAACAGGCTAACTTATTTGTTGTAGGGGATTCCTATCAATCTATTTACTCTTGGCAAGGCTCTGATCCAGATAACCTAAGACGTTTTGAAGCTGACTTCCCGAACACTGCCAGTTATTACCTTTCAAAAAATTATCGTTGCTTTCCAAAGCTGGTAAGAATGTCACAAGGATTTTTGGAACGTGCTGGTGAACTCCAAGGTCTAAGAGTTGAATATGACCACAAAAGATCAACAGAAGACCAGAGTGTTTATTTCCTGAATAATGAAAATGATAATCTGGAAGCCGAAACGGTTACTGCTGTTGTGAAAACAGCACTTGCATTGGAAATCCCTGGAGATCCACCTAAACCGGCTACGGTTGGAATTTTAGCACGCAAATGGCATTTGTTAGCAAATATTGAAAGAGGGTTATTAAAGAATGGCATTCCTTACAAAATTGAAGGAGATACAGCAAGAGGCTTATTAGCAAGCCCTAAAATCAGAAAAATCGTTGAGCAAGCTGCGAACCTTTTACACCGAGCAGATTCGGGTCAAGAATTTGGCGATTCTGTAGAAGGAAAGCTTGGTCAGAAAATTCAAATGAATAATATCTTATCAGCGGGTGCACTCCTTAAAGAAATTGCTTCAATACAAACGGATGATGGAATAACCGGTATTGAAAAAACTGAATTTGAAGACTTATGTGATTTACTAGAAAAAGAACCAATTAGTAATTTGAAACATTTCAATACCTCTGCAAACGGAGGTATTAGGGTTATCCTATCAACTATTCACAGCCAAAAAGGAGAAGAATTTGAAACGGTTATTGTTGTAGGTATGGAGGAAGGTAATTCTCCACATGAACAACCAAAAGGCCACAGTCACCTTATTGAATGGAGGAAAGTTGTTCAAGGGTTAAGCCATGCAACTTGGAGAGCAAGTATAACAAATCAAGACCTGGAAAGAATATATACTCAGGAAGAAAAACGCATTTTCTATGTTGCTATGACAAGAGCAAAATATCATCTTGTTATTTCAAATAGTAAAAACAGAACGCTATTCGGAAGTCCAAAAACTTATGAGAAATCAAATTTCTTAAAGCTATCTCATGACAGCAGTCTGGTAAAAGAGGCTGAAAGTGTGTATGAGATTGAAATCAACACACCAAAAGTAAACATTGAAGACAAAGGTGACTACCGTTCAGACGGCAGAGTCTTTCAAACCAACAATGGTGAATTAGTCAGATCTAAATCCGAAATGCTAATTGCAAATGAATTTCATAGACTGGGTATTTTGTATGAATACGAATTACCGGACGACAATATTCAGAATGCTTTACCAGACTTCATGCTACCCGAGTATGAAAATGTTATAATTGAACATCTTGGGCTTATGACTGATGCTGAATATCACAAACGCTGGAATGAAAAAGCAAAACAATATGAAGAGGAGAACAGACTATACTTATGTACTAATGAAGAAGAAATGAAACACCTGAATACAACCATTGAAAGGCTGCTTGACCAAACTAGACTTTGGTATGAAACGAAATACGGTAAAGAAAAACTCGAGTTAATAAAGTCGAAAGAAGAAAATAGAAGGAATAGTATAAAATGATACCCACGCCATTTTGCAAGCACATTGCCAAAGCCCCACAAGCCAACGCACAATCCAAAGCTTTGTCAAAGAGCTTGCAAAACCAACGCTAGAGAAAAAGAAATTTTAAAAAATGCCCCACCG
>JAAYPY010000023.1 GCA_012519555.1 Tissierellia bacterium
CAATATATATTGAATTATAGCAACCATAATTGACAAAAAAAGGTACTATTCTACATACAAAGTTAATTATTAATATTTATTTGTTGCACCTATAATAATATTTAATAAAGTCAGCATTAATAAATGAATATTGACGGGTTAAAATATCTATGTTATTATTCATGTAATTATTTGATTCAGGAGGTTTTATACTTTGTTAGAAGAAGGCTCGTTATGGGGTCCGTTGATTTTACAAGTTATATTATTATTTATTAACGCTGTTTTCGCATCAGCAGAGATTGCAGTAATATCAATGAATGATAATAGGATAGCAAAACTTACCCTTGAGGGGGATAAGCGTGCTATCAGGCTTACAAAACTTACAGAAGATTCATCACAATTTCTTTCCATAATTCAAATCGCTATAACTTTAGCATCCCTTTTAGGAGGTGCTTTTGCTGCAGAAAACTTTGCAAGCAGGCTTACCAACTTATTAATAAGATTAGGTTTGAGCATACCCTATTCAGTTCTTAATCCCATATCGGTAATATTAATAACAGTATTGTTAGCATATATGACACTTGTAATGGGTGAGCTTGTTCCTAAGAGAGTGGCAATGAAAAATGCAGAAAGATTAGCCTTGTCCTTATCGGGACTTTTATATTTTATAGCAAAGCTCTTTGCTCCCTTGGTATGGCTTTTGACAGTGTCAACAAACAGCATCTTACGACTGATAGGAATAGATCCAGATGCTGCTGATGATGAAGTAACAGAAGAAGATATCCGCATGATGGTTGATGTTGGAAGTGAAAAGGGCTCAATAAACGAAAACGAAAAAGAAATGATTCAAAATGTTTTTGAATTTGACAATAAAACAGCCGAAGAAGTAATGACCCACAGAACGGAAGCTGTAATTCTGTGGCTTGATGAAACAGAAAATGAATGGGATGAAAAAATATCCCTAAGCAGACACTCAAAATATCCTGTATGTGATGGAAGTGCAGATAATGTTGTGGGAGTTTTGCATGTAAAGGATTATTTTAGAATAGAAGATAAAAGCAGAGAAAATATTATGAAAAATATTGTCAAGCCTGCCTATTTTGTTCCTGAAACAGTGAGAACAGATATACTCTTTCAAAATATGAAAAAGAGCAGGAATCATTTTGCAGTTGTTTTTGATGAATACGGGGGAATGAGCGGAATTATTACCATGAATGATTTATTGGAGCAAATAGTAGGTGATATTGATGATGATTACATAAGCCCGGAGGAAGCAGAAATTGAAAAAATAGATGAGAACACTTGGAAAATAAAAGGCTCTGCATATTTGGACGATGTGTCTAAGGAATTACAAGTGAGTTTACCAGATGAAGATTTCGATACATTTGGCGGACTGGTTTTCGGTATCTTGGGAATAATTCCTGAAGACGGAAGCACTTTAGAATTAGAAGAATTTGGGCTTAAAATCATCGTAGAGGAGATAAAGGGCAGAAGGCTTGAAACAGCAACAGTATACAAAAAATCGGACAAAGATGAAGATAAGAACTAAGTGCTTGTATACTGAAAAGGAGGTTTTATGGATTATTTAGTAAGCAGATTGTTATTTCTGCCCGGGATATTGCTTGGAATATCCGTTCATGAATATTCACACGGCTTAGCAGCAGATAAATTAGGTGATAATACCGCACGATTACAAGGACGGCTATCTTTAAATCCAATAAGACATTTAGACCCCCTTGGCTTTTTATGTTTACTGATGTTCGGCTTTGGATGGGCTAAACCTGTTATGATAAATCCAAGAAACTTCAAAGACCCGGTGCGAGATGATGCGATTGTGTCATTGGCAGGGCCTGTATCTAATTTTTTAATTGCATTTTTGTTTACGGGATTTATGAAATTAGCGGATATGTTTTTGCCTGTTACTGTGTTAAGTCAAATAATATTTGAAGTTTTAAGAAGTACCGTACATATTAATTTAGTCCTTATGGTATTTAACCTCTTACCCATACCTCCCTTAGACGGACATCATATATTGGGCAGTATAGGAGGACCAAAGGTTTGGAATTTTTATTTCAAATATCGTGAGCACTTAAGATTTGCCTTGCTGCTCTTGATAATATTCAGAAAAATAGGAAGAATAATAGGTCCTGTTATCAATATGCTCTATAGATTTTTAATTTCTGTATTTTTTTAGGTGAAGAATGGAAAGAAAAAAAGAATTGAGAAAAAAAATACTTAGCATAAGAAATAATATGCTTAAGGAAGAAGTGGAAAATAACAGCAATGTAATAATGAAAAAAGTTATCAGGCTGGAAACTTATAGACAAAGCAAGGTTATTTTCATTTACATGGATTTTAATAATGAAGTTGTGACATCAAATCTTATCAGGCATATGCTGTCTGGAAAAAAGCGTGTTGTCATACCCTATACGGATACAATAAACACTGTTTTGATTCCTTCTGAAATAACCGGAGAAGCTGACTTAAAGCAAAATTCCTTCGGTTATTATGAGCCGAAACACATTTTACCCGTGAGCATCGAAGAAATTGATTTGGTCATAGTTCCCGGAATTGTTTTTGATAAGAATTTAAACAGAATAGGATTTGGAAAGGGTTATTATGATAGGATATTAAGAAAGTTAAAACCATCAGCAAAAAAGATAGCTGTTGCACATGACTTCCAAGTCTTAGAAGAAATACCTTCAGAGGAGCACGACGTAAAAATGGATATGATAATAACAGAGTTATCTTGCTATGGTAAGAACATAGACTTTTGATACACCGAAACTAAGAAGGGTTTTAGAGCATTCATCGGCAGTGGAGCCTGTTGTGTAAACATCATCTACCAACAGTACACTGCTGCTTTTTATTATTTCATTTTTAAGAGGAGATTTAATAGCAAATGCACCTTTTAGATTTTTTCTCCTTTCATCCTTGCTTTGCTGGCTTTGCTTGGTGGTTTTTTTAGTCCTTTTAAGGGCATCAGCATAGGGAATAAGTAATTTACCGCTTAAATACTTGGCAAGCAATTCCGACTGATTGTAGCCCCGTGAGTGCATTTTTGATTTATGCAGGGGTACTGGTGTTATATAGTCAAAGTTGGTGTAACTAATTTCAATCATGAAATTCAAAAGGAAATTACCGAAAAATTTATAAAAATAGGGCTTATTGTAATATTTAAAGTTATAGATACTATCTTTTATAATTCCTTCATATGAAAAGGGAGATTTAACTGTTTCAAAGCTTTTTTCATATACACTGCAGTCCGGACAAAGACAATCAGATGCTGCATAATCAATGGGTTTGGAACATTTAGTGCATAGGGGAGGTAAAATTTTTTTAAGTTTTTTTTCACAATCACAACAAATATATCTATCATTAATAGATTCATCATAAATACTACATATGAAGCAAGTGTTTTTTTCAGGATATAAAAGTTCTAAAAATGATTCAATATATCCTTTCATTTCATAATCCCTTCCACTGCAGTCTTCAGCCTGTAATCAAGTGCTGAGAAACGCATATCAATTTTATTGTTTTGTATCATTTCTGCCATGTATTTTTCTTGACCTACAAGAACTACTAATTGTTTTGCTCTTGTTATGGCAGTATAGAATAAATTCCGCGTAAGAAGCATGGGAGGACCCCATACCATGGGCATAATTATAACAGGGAACTCGCTTCCCTGGCTTTTATGCACCGTCGTGGCATAGGCAAGAATTAATTCATCCAACTGGCTGAAAGAATATAC
>JAAYPY010000024.1 GCA_012519555.1 Tissierellia bacterium
TATTGCCATTAAAATTAATAGGCTTTACTTCATTTAATGAAAAGTATTCCGGAAAAATTCTTTCTATGTTTGAACTTCCATTTCCTGCAAGTGCTTCTTTAATAAGTGAATTGTTTAGAACAGTTTGACCTGAATTATGACCTGTACTTGCTATTACTACTCCTTCGGTATTTGTTATGGTTAAGTTACTGCCCATGTTTTCATTTTTAAAGTCAAACATAATATAATAATAACTATTGCTGCTATCTTCTTCGCCAATAGCGCTGATAAAATCTATATCCGTTGCTAAAATACTAACATGTTTCTCTAAATCGCTTCTTATTTCATCAATTTTCATTTCAACTATATTTTGGGAAGCTGTTGCCTTGTCCTCGGATATTGTAACAACCAAATTATTCATGCTAATTGTAATATACAAGGATGTAATAAGAACAGTGATTATTAAAGATAAAATACTTAATTTTAATACGTCGCTTGCTAAACTTTTCTTATTGTTTTGTTTGGTACTTGTTATTTTTGACATGCTCATATATGTCCTCCTGTTTTTACTGATAGTTTTGATTGTTTCGACTTCTATTGATATATATCGACTTAATTCGACAAAAATTAAAGATTTAACAATTACCTTTTACTGGAAAACATATAGAGCCAAAAGATGGTTCCTTATCTTAATTATTAACCATTGCAATTTTTTCTCATATAATAATTAAAAATAAATATATTTTGAAGGAGGATATAATGGCTATCAGACCGCCTATTTTGCGAGCAGGTGACACCGTAGGAATAGTAACATTAGGCAGCCCCCCGGATGCCGGAACAATTGATTTAGGAATACAAACTCTTGAGTCTATGGGGTTTAATGTAGTTGTCGGCGAGCATGCTTATTCCAATGCCGGTATTGTTGCTGCATCACCCATGGAGCGCGCTGGAGATTTAATGAATATGTTTGAGGCACCCGAAGTCAGAGCTATTATACCTACACGAGGCGGCACAGGAGTTGCAGATATTATCCCCTATCTTGATTATGATATAATAAGAAGCAATCCAAAAATTATTACCGGATACAGTGATATAACAATTTTATTGAATGTACTTTATCAATTTGCAGATTTAATAACCTTTCACAGCCTTCTTTTATTAAATTTCAGACCATCAACTCCTGCTTATAGCTTTAATCAGTTTTTCACCGCTACTTCAACCATTACTGCACCAAGACCTTTGGAGAATCCGCCGGGAATGCCGCTGATAAGCAGAATTGAGGGTAATGTAACCGGAACTATTGTCGGAGGTAATTTGACATCCTTTGTTGATACATTGGGAACACCATTTGAAGTGGATACTAGAGACAGGATTTTATTTATTGAAGAAACCCATGAAGCAGCAAGCCGTGTTTACAGAATGATTTCTCATTTGATTCATGCAGGTAAATTCAGAGATTGTGCAGGAATTATAATGGGAGAATGTGCAGGCTGCTATGCAAATTACGGCAAGTCCTATGAAGACATAATAAGTGAAGTCATTGTTCCTTTAGGCAAACCTCTTATGACTAATTTAGCCTCAGGACATGGGGTGTACAAAATGGCCATACCCATAGGTGCAGTAACAAACCTTAATACTTATAACAATACATTAACAGTATTGGAACCTACAGTCAGCCTCTAGGTTCCGCTACTTAAGCAACTGATTATTTAGGAAAAAGTCCTCCCAAGGGTCATTTTCATCTATTCTTAAAAGAGCGTCTTTCATATTAATGCCGTCAGGAGCAACAGTATATAGCTCTTCCCAGGAGATAGGCATAGACACCTTAGCTCCTTTCCTTGCCCTTAATGAATAGGGAGCAATACTTGTAGCCCCTCTTGCATTTCTAATCCAGTCTATAAATATTCTGCCCTTTCGATTAGCTTTTCTTACATTGCTTGTATATCTGTCAGGCCACTTATTCTCCATAACTTCCGCAACCTGTTTTGCAAAACCATAGAACTTTTCCCAGTCTGCATGAGGTTTTAAGGGGACCAAAACATGATACCCTTTCCCGCCGCTAATCTTCAGATATGAATTTAGTTTTAACTCATCAAGTATGCTTTTCACATCTTCCACTCCTTGGCGAACCCTATTTAGGTCCATTCCTTCATCAGGGTCTAAATCAAATACCATCAAATCCGGCCTTTCAAGATTGTCAACACTGCTTCCCCAAATATGAAATTCCAATGTACCCATCTGAGCTTCGGATATGAGTCCTGTTTCATTTTCAATATAAAAATATTCATCTATCTCAGCCTTGCCGACAGGAACATTTATGGTAACAATTCCTTTACTGCCGGGACCTGGATGTTTTTTATAAAAGCAAGCTTGGGCTACACCTTTGGGACAACGGACAATACTTAAAATTCTGTGCCTCACATAGGGCAGCATGCGCTCTGCGACTTTAGAATAATATCTGACTACATCTTCCTTAGTAATATTAAGCTCTTGGAATATTATTTTATCAGGGCTTGAAATTTTAACACCTTCAATAATAAGTCCTTTCGCCTCTAATTTTGCTTCATTTGATTTTACCTTAACTGTTTTCTTGTCTGCATTCAATTCCATCTTAAAATTATCTTCCGCCCTTTCTTTTCTTATGTCCATAGGGTCCTTGTCTTCCCTTAAACCTTTGTAGCTTGCATGCCTTAACAAATTATCCTTGGTCCATTCTGCAAATTTAATTTCTGCCGCTAATTTTGGTTCAAGCCATGTAACCTTTTCATTTGATTTTATTTTAGGTACATGCTTAAAAGGCGGCTCCTTACGTTTTAAACCCTCAAATTTACTTTCAAGAATCTTCATGTCATTTTGGCTTATGCCGGTACCAGCACGTCCTGCATACATTAATTCCCCACCATCATATACACCGAGAAGAAGAGAACTAACTCCACTAATTCGTTTGTCCGACAGAGAGTATCCGCCAATTACAAATTCCTGTCTTTTATCGCATTTAAGCTTTACCCAGTCACCATTTCTATTTCCGCTGTAAACTGAGTCAGCTTTTTTGCCTATTATTCCTTCCATGCCTGCTTCACAGGCTGCAGCAAAGCTTTCGTTTCCGAACCCCTTCACATAACGGCTGTAGTATAGATTATTAGGTGCATCCTTCATTAAATTTTCGAGTTTTTCTTTTCTATCAATTAATGTTTGTCCTCGAATATCCTCTCCATCAATAGCAAGTAAGTCGAATACAATATAAATTAAATTTTGCGGTTTCTGACTTTTAAAATAATTTTGAAGAGCTTGAAAATCTGTCTTGCCTGAGTCATCAGTAACAACTATTTCACCGTCTAAAACTACTGCCCTTCCCTTAGCCAAGTCTATAAGTGAAGATGCTATAGTATAAAATCTTTTGCTTATATCATTTCCGTTTCTTGTTATGAGTCGTACGCTGTTTCCTTCCACGTATGCCAAAATCCTGTAGCCGTCATATTTCATTTCATAAAGCCAGTTGTCACCTTGGGGAATAGTCCTTACTAATTTTGCAAGCTGCACATCTGCATTGCTGAATGGATTTTTGATGAATTTTTCATCATGACCTTTTTCTATTTCAGCCATAGTTCGTCCTGTTCTTATGCTTGTGGTAAATTTAGATATTCCTTCATCATCTTTAACATACTCATCTTTTTCCTTAAGCCAAAGCCAATTATCTCTGTTGTCCCCTGCCCTTCCTCTCATTCTAATCAAAGCCCATTTTCCCCTTAATCGGCTACCTTTAAGAACAAATTTCAGCACACCTTCGTTTAGCCCGTCTTCCACATTGACATAAGGTTCCCAAAAGCCTTCATCCCAAATCATTACCACACCACCTCCATACTCCCCTTTGGGAATGGTACCTTCAAAGTTCCTGTATTCCAAGGGATGATCCTCCACCCGTACAGCCAGTCTTTTGTCCTTGATATTATATGAAGGACCTTTCGGCACAGCCCAGCTTAAAAGAACCCCCTTCCATTCCAGACGCAAATCGTAGTGGTCTCTTCTTGCTAAATGGTGCTGAACAACAAATCTCAAACTTTCTGCGGAGGTTTCCGGCTTTCCTTCCGGCTCCATAGTTTTTTCAAAATTTCTTTTTTCATTGTACTCATTTAATCCTATAGTCATTAAGCAGTTTCCTTATCTTTCTTTGCTTTTTCCACACTAGCCTTCAAAGCTTCCATAAGGTCGATGACCTTGCCGGCACTTTCAGGCTCGGCAGCAACAACCTCTTTTCCTGATATCTTTGCCTCAATCAGTTCACGAAGTCTGACTTGGTATTCATCCTTATATTTTGAAGGGTCAAAGGGGGTATCCATGGAATTTATCAAAAGCTTAGCCATTTTTAGCTCCTGAGCAGCTACTTCCGGCTTGGTATATTGTTTTTGAATTTCCTTGACTTCATCAGCAAAAAACATAGTGGAAATTAATATGCCTTCCTCCCGTGGAATTATTGCCATCAATGTATCCTTGGTACCCATTACTGTTTTGCCTATGGCTATTTTTTGTTCATCCATCAGTGCTAAACGCAGCAGTTCAAAGGCTTTCTCCCCTCCTGCCTCCGGTGCCGCCTGATAGGTCTTTTCATAGTAAACGGGAGAGATTTGATTCAGCTGAGCAAAATGAAGAATTTGAATGGATTTTTCCTTCTCCGTCTTAATCTTTTCTATTTCTTCATCTGTAATTACAACATATTTGTCTTTGTCATACTCGTAACCTTTTACAATTTCTTTAGAAGTAATTTCTTTGCCGCAGTGTGCACAGGTTTTTTTATATCTGATTCGACTGTTATCTTCTGCATGCAGCTGATTAAAGCGAATATCATTGTCTTGGGTTGCCGTATACATAGCAATGGGAATTGCAACCATTCCGAAAGTTATAACTGATTTACGTGATATCACATAATCACCTCCAAGGTTATTGTTTCCAAATATGGTGTATGTATTCGATATGTAATTACAATAAAAATAGCTGTGAAGTTCACAGCCATTCATCTTTTTTTGTCTATTCAATTGTAATTTGTGCTTTGAAGATTGTTGAGCTTGTGTTTTCGTTAATTCCTTCTATATATACAAAATTATCCTTGAGTCCTGCTGTATCTGTATAAAGCTGAATAATTTCACCGGGCAGGGCTTCATGCAGGTAATCAATTTGAATTGAGCTGATATTATATTTTTTATGGAGTTTCAGGCTGAAGCAGTCCATAATATAATCTATGTATTTGGCATTGTTCAAATGTTCGTTTATGTCTATGTCGCTGTAGCCCACGGTTTTTTTATAACTTAAATTCAGTCCGCCGATTGGTTTGATTTTATTCAATATACCGGTAATCGGTCTTTCCCTGTCAACCTTTGGAAATTTTTCTTCTATTATGCTGCTTCTTCTAAGTTTCCTAGTCTGGTAATCTATTACTACCCATTGGCTGAATGCCCTGGCTATTACATTTCCTCCTTTATCATACACTAAAAAATTTCTGTTAAACTGCACCTTATCAGGCTGTTCCGGCCAAGTTTCAATTGTTATTTCTTCCTTGAACACAGGGTGTCTTATTATTTCAACAACTGCTCGATTTAAAACCCATATGATGCCGTATTTTTCTTGCAATGCATCTCTTCCCACACCGATATTATAGGCATGCTCCGTAGCCATGTCCTGTAAATATACAAACAAGGAGCTTAGCTTAAGCTGTCTCCTAAAATCAATATCACTTACCTGAACCATGTATTTTTTTCTAAAAATTGATTCCATCGTACACCTCTATCTGTTTAAATAGTCTCTATTACTCACATGACGAAATGAAATTTTTAGCGTTTTTGATTTGCCTTCTAACCTCATCATAAGATGTCCCTCCATAACTGTTTCTGTTTCTAATGCAGTTTTCTATTGAAAATTGACTTAAATCCTTTAGTTTGACAGGAAAGCCCATTTCTTCCAGTTCTTCTTTGTTTACATCCGAAAATGTCTTTGAATTCAGTTCACAGTACTTAACTAACTTCCCAACAATTTCGTGAGCCTCCCTGAATGGTATACCATGTTTAACTAAAAATTCCGCAATGTCAGTCGCTTCAATAAAGCCTTTTTTAAGCTGCTCTCTTAGAACATCTTCATTGAAGGTTATATTTTCAAGCATTCTTGCAAATATAAATACAGTTCTGTCCAAGGTATGTATGGTATCAAAAAGTGCTTCCTTGTCTTCCTGATAATCCTTATTTAATGTTAAAAATGTACCCTTTAAAACCGTCAGCAGTGTTATGAGATTTCCAATGGTCCTTCCGGATTTGCCTCTGACTAATTCAGCTATGTCAGGGTTTTTCTTTTGCGGCATTATACTGCTCCCCGTACAAAAGCTGTCATCAATGGCAATGAAATTAAACTCTTGAGAATTAAAAACAATAATTTCTTCTGCAAAACCGCTTAAGTGAGTCATGCATAAAGCAGCATTAAATAAGTATTCAGCAATATTATCCCTGGAGCCGACAGTATCCAATGCATTTTCAGTAGGCTCGGAAAAACCAAGAAGCTCTGTCGTTATAAAACGGTCTATGGGCAAGGTGGTTCCAGCCATAGCACATGCACCCAAGGGGTTTTTATCTAATCGATTCAATAACTCCTTAAACCTTTCAACATTCCTTCTAAATCCTTGAAAGTGAGCCATATAATAATATCCTGCGGTTATGGGCTGAGCATGCTGCAAATGAGTGAATCCGGGCATTATTTTATGGGATTCTTCCTCTGCTTTCTTTACCAAAACATTAAGCAAATCCATCAAGTGATTGATTGAATTATTAACCGCATCCCTTAAAAAAAGTGTTTCATCCAGTGCGTTTTGGTCATTTCTGCTCCTGGCGGTATGAAGGTATTTACCAGCTTCTCCAACTTCCTTTGTAAGCTCCTTTTCAATAATCATCATTATATCTTCATCAAGTATATTAAATTCTACTTCATTATTTTCAAGCTTCTTTTCTACAATTGATAATCCCCGCAATATTTCTTGGCATACTTGCTCACTTATAATTTGCTTTTTTGCAAGCATTTGCACATGAGCTCTGCTGCCCATAATGCTGTGTTTGTACAGAATATTGTCAAAGCTTATTGACTCGTTGTAATCTGCAGTATAGTTTTCCATGGTTTTGGAAAAACGACCGCCCCATAAATTTTTCATGCTTTTCATCCTTTCGGTAATAATGATTAATTTACATCATTAAGATTCTTACGGCATATTATATCAGAGATTATTCAAATAATCTAATATTATCTTCTTTCCTGCAAAAAAATCAGGGAACCTTTTTGGTCCCCTGATTATTGCTATTGTCTAAATATTTCTAAAATGTAACAAGTAAGTTTGTAAGCAATGTTACCAATGGAATTGCAATGATTGTTCTTTCAAGAAAAACAATAAACAAGTGTCCAACATTTACCGGTACTCTGGATTTTACCACAATCAAGCCAACTTCGGTCATGTAGATAATCTGCAGTAATGTTGCTGCCCCCATTATAAATCTGGTTCTCTCAATAGGGAAGCTTGCTAACATCAGGGGCGGAATATACATATCTGCAAAACCTACCAAAGCTGTTGGTGCGACTTCCTTAGCACCTTCAATTCCAAGAATATTTAAATACCATT
The DNA here is from genome assembly GCA_012519555.1 of Tissierellia bacterium. GTDB lineage: Bacteria > Bacillota > Clostridia > Tissierellales > Sedimentibacteraceae > Sedimentibacter. The sequence goes on from JAAYPY010000024.1 coordinate 7,622, forward strand.
CGAAGGGAAGGGATATTATGTTAAAAATTGGTGTAAATTCAACTAAAACCAACACTATGGTTCCCCAAGCCATTACAATGGGGATTAAATCCATGAACATGCTGGAATAAACATGAAGCCCCTGCCTAAGTACATCATTTAAGGATGCCTGTTCAGCTCTCTGTCCTGCTAAGTTCAATGCCCATTTTGTTTTTGAAACGCCTTCCGGTATGTTTTCATTAATCTGCTTGCCTGATATTTCATCATAAGTATCAGGCATTTTAGATAGAGGCGGTATTCTTGGAATAATCATAGCTAATAAGATGCCGCCTAAAGTACAGATTATATAAAAAATGGTAAACTTGTGGTCTACACCGATGAGCTTTGCAATTACAAAGGTAAAGGGTATGGATACAAATGAAAAGTTCATCGAAATTGTTGCTGCTTCTCTGGCACTGTAAAACCCTTTTTCATATTGACCTGTTGTCAGAATTGCAGCCGCATTGGAAGCACCAAGCCATGAAGTTATCAAGTCAACAGCAGAACGTCCGGGAACGGTAAACAGCGGTCGAACCACATTTCTTACTAATACACCGACATATTCCATGATACCGAAGTCTGTAAGCAAGGGCATTAAAAATGCGATACAGAGTACAACAGATACCAAGGTAGATGATACACCAAGCATAGAACCGCCGGTAGCTCCGGATGTGATAAACTCAGGTCCGAAATTGAAATATACCATATATACTATAATTAACCCTATGAATCTGCTAACTAAATACAGGGGTGATGGCGAAAACAATTTATTCATCATCTCATTTTCCTGTATAAATCCAGGCTTGAAAATCATATTAATTAGTGTCATTATTGATGAAAACGTAATAAAAACCAATACCAATAAACTTGAAAGATCAATAGTTTCAAGCTTTAAAATCCCTGATACCCAGTCAATAACTATACCGATGGGAATAGTAAATGTTGTTCCATATGGAAGCGGCACCAAGAAAAGGAAAGCTCCTATTGCAGAAGCAATAATAAATTTCATTATGCTGCTTTTTTCCACAGGCTCTAATTTCATTGTTGTATTATTTTCAGTTTCTTTCATTTTTTCTCCTCCCTTATTTAAATAATGCAATCTTTTCTATTCTGTCAAATGCTTCTTTCAGTGTTTCTACATTAACTGTGCAGGCTATACGAATATAACCTTCACCGCATTTCCCGAAGGCATCTCCCGGAAGCATCAACACATGAGCTTCTTTTAGAATTAAATCTGCCGCCTCAACGCTTGAAAGACCTGTTTCCTTGATATTCATAAACAAATAGAAGCTTCCCTTTGGCGGATAAACGACAGAAAGTTTCGGAATCCGGTTAATTCGCTCAGCAGCATAGAACATTCTCTTCCTATATTCTTCAATCATAGGCGGCTGAACTATATGACGGTTTCTTAAAGCATAAATTGCAGCCCTTTGAGAAATGGACGGTGCCGTAAAAACTACATTTTCGTTAATTTGCTGAATAACCTTGATTATATAGTCCGGTGCAATAATATTTCCTACTCTCCAGCCGGTCATAGTAAAGTTTTTTGAGAAGGAATTAAGAATTATAGTTCTATCCTTCATACCCGGAAGGCTGGCAAAAGGTACAAAAGGATTTTGATAGCTGAAAGATGTATATATATCATCAGCAATTACAATCAAATCATATTTTTCAACAATTTCAGCAATTTCTTTCATGACCTTAACAGTAAGACAATTGCCGGTAGGATTGCTCGGTGAGTTAATAACCAATGCTTTTGTTCTTTCTGTTATTAAGCTTTCCAATCTCTTTACATTAACTTGAAAGTCTTCTTTCTCATAAGTGGGCAACTCAACGGGAATTCCCCTTGCTAATTCCACTTGCTGGGGATATGGTGTAAAGTATGGTGCCTGCAATATTACCTCGTCCCCATCATCAATTATAGCCTCTAATGCTAAATACATACCAAGACATGCCGATGCACAGACAAAAACTTCTTCATCTTTTATATCCATGTCATATTCTTCTTTGTAGTAATTAACGATTTCCTGTCGCAATTCCGGGTCCCCGCGAAAATCGGTATATTTTGTATGGCCTGCTTTAGCATCAGCATAAGAGCTGTCTATTATAATATCATGTGTTATTAGATCCGGATCCCCTAAACTTAAATTTATAACGTCATCAAATGATTTGGCAATAACATCAGATTGACCCATGGCAGTACTTTGATCTTTCCAATATCTTTTAGCAATAAACTTATGTTTCACTCTTTTCCCTCCAATTAACTAATCAATGCTGTCTTGGTTCTACCTTTCACTGATTTATTTACTAAATATTTCGGCATGTGACCTCTACCGATTACATCGCCGATTTGCTCAGCGGCTTTTTGTCTGCATTCAGTTAATGCTTCTTCCGAATAATATGCCACATGCGGTGTAACAATCACATTTTTCAGCTCATATAAGGGGCTTTCAAATTGAGATTCATCAATAATAACATCAACCCCTGCCGAGTCCAAAAATCCTTCCTTTAAAGCATGGTATAAATCTTCTTCTTTAACTATTTCACCTCTTGAGGTGTTAATCAAAATACCTCCCTCCGGCATTTTCTTAAGAAGATTCAAATCAATCATACCTTCTGTTTTTGGCGTCAAGGGTGTATGAAGTGAAATTATATTGCAGGATGAAAATAATTCTTCTAAACTATCAACTTTTTGTACATCATATTCCTTAAAAACAGACTCCTCTAAATATGGATCATAGGCCATTACCTTCATGCCAAATCCCTTCATCAATTCAGCCACACGTTTAGCAATGTTCCCAAAAGAAACCAGACCGTAAGTTCTTCCTTGCAGGCGATGAATTTTGCCTTCTTTGTAAATATCATCTATACCCCACTTTTTGTTTCTGGCAAGTTTGTCATAGACCGTGATTTTTCTCACACAAGCCATTGCTAAAGTCGCAGTATGTAAAGCAACTTCTTCAATACAATAATCAGGTACATTTGTTACACATATCCCTAATTCTGTTGCAGCATCCAAATCAATGGTATTTATGCCAATAGTCTGAGTTGCAATAATCCTGCACTTCTTCATGCGCTCTAATGTTTTTCTGTCAAAAGCTGTATACACGGATATTACACCATGAGCCTCCGGCAATTCTTTTTCAATAGTTTCTGTATCCCCTGCCGGAATATACAAAACAGTTAATGCATCTGCTCCCGAGTCAATGGAGCGCGATATAATTTCTTTTTCTAACTGAATATCACCTCCTTCATCATTGATTACCAATACTTTAATATTATTCATGAAGCCTCCCTCCTAATGCAATTATTATTAAATTATATTTAATTATTTTTTTAACAAAGTTTTTTGACTGTGCCTAATTTACATATGATAATGTTTTCCAAATAGTTGTAAATAGGTCAGTATTATCTTAAAACGCCGTTTCTGAAATGCCGTTTCATATATAATTATACGGCAATTGAATAATTTGTCAATACATTTTTAAATAAAAAATTTAGCTTTATATAACACTATTTCTTTATATTTGCCCAAAAATATGTTATAATTAATAAATATAATTAAAGATGGGAGTTATGAGATGGAAAAGCCAAATACTTATATTATTCCAATGGTAGACAAGGCTCTTGAAATTATCGAATACATGTATGAAAGAGGCGGAGAAATTGGAATTTCTCAGATTTCTAAGGATTTAAATCTGCCTAAAGCTACAGTCTTCCGAATCTTGGCTACATTAAAAAAATGGGATTATGTTGAAAAAACAGAAGACTTGGATAAATACATGTTAGGAAAGTCTTTTATTAAAGTAGGCTCTAAAGTTTCCTCTGAAACCACTATTGCCAGCATAGCTGTTCCATTAATTAATAAATTAGCAAAAAAGATAGGGGAAAGTATAAACCTGGGTATTCTTCACAATAGTGAAGTAGTTACTGTTTACAATACTAAAGGTGAAGATTTTTACCTTATATCTAATCTGATTCCGGTCTTCCCCCTAAACTGTTCCGCTATGGGTAAATTATTTTTGTTACAATTTTCGGATAAAGAACTTAAAGAGTATTTTAACAGCAATAAACCCGAAGTAAGAACGGTTAATTCTATAGCAAATTTAGAAGGTTTTCTAAAATTAAAAAAGGAAATTGAACGAGAGGGTGTATCATATGATAGAGAGGAATATGAATATGGCCTTTCTTGTATTGCTGCTCCGATTTATGATGCTAATAAGAATATAATTGCAGCAATCAGTATATCCGGTCCAACAACAAGGCTAAGATACAAGGGGACTGACAAGCTAAAAGACCTCTTGGTTTTAACTACGGAAGAGGTCTCAAAGATTTATTCAAATATGTTTGTACATGGTTTTTAATAAATGCCATTTTTCTGTTTATATTCTGGTTATAATAGACAACCACAAGCATATTGAAGCAGAATTAATCCTTATCATTCTAAATCAATAGACTTATTATTGATATCAAGAATTGCTGTTTTGAATGTGCCGCCTAAATTATCCTGCACCAATTTTGCTAAAACACTTATGGCATTTTCTAAATCTTTTGTTCTTTGTTCATCAACTGATTCAATAATTAAAAAAGCATTTTTTGTGTTTTCTGTAAGCATGGTTCTTACTGATTCTCGCCAGTTCCAACACCTGCAAATGGCACCTTCGTCATCCTTATAAACTATTTCACCTTGGTAGGGCGGCTCGCTTTTATCCGAGCCGTATGTAATAAAGCTTTCATCCCCGACAGCCTTTGTCAACCTGTTATCTCCCGCAAATGCATCAATATCCTCACCGCCGCAGGGTAATGCATATCTCAATGAAATTGAATTGTAAATATCAACTAAAGGATTTATAGAACCAATATGATTTCCATTTTTCACCCTCTTCATTAATGCTTCAATGGAGCATCTGGCTCCTTTCTTTGTTTTGAACTTCTGAAAAGCTTCTCTCCATACCCTAACAACTTTGTTTTGTATAAACTCCGGATTGTCTAAATATTTTAAGGCGTCATTTTCCGCATTTCTTAGCATATCCAAGTATTTATCCTCTTCCTTTATGGAATTATCTATACCATGGCAGACAATAACTCCAAATTTAGCATGAGGAAACAATTCCCAAAAATCATCTTCAATAATAAATTTTTTCATTTGATACCTCCCGTACAATATCTTTTTCTTTAATATATTTATATCGCAAGTGCAAGCCTATATAGACCTGCTTCACATCGATACTGTTAATACACGAAAGACTAAAATAATTTTGTTAATTGTATTCATTATATCACACAATTTATAACAATACGCAAAATTTACTCATCTTACATAAATTTAATTATGTAAAGCATGGATAAAACTATTAATAGTTTTCTTAAATAAAAGATATATATGGATATAAAAAGAAGAACAAGATAAAATACAAGCATATGAAAATATAATTAATAGCAAATGGAACAATTTTCATGTGGAAATCGTCAAATAATAAACAATGCTGCTTGAGATTTCAGGCTAAAATGAGAGGTGAACCATGAAAAAATTACTTTTTATATTTGTTGTATTGATTTTAGCATTATTCTCATCCTGTGCTGCTCCTGACAGTGAGTCAAATCAAGAAAATGTGGATGAAATAATTGAAGAAGAAACCAATGATTATGAAGAAGAGTTAGTTGAAGATGAACAATATAACAGCAATGAAGAATCAAACGAGGTTGAAGTAGAGCCCACTAATGATACATCAACAGACCATGACGAAGTTACTGGAGAAATTAAAATTGATACCGGAACATTCAACGGGTTAGCAGATGCAAACTTTTTTGAAGTTAAAATGAGCGGTGTGCCTGAGTCCATACCACCAAAAATGTTTATGCTTAGTGGTGATGTTCGTGAAAAATTTCAAGATTTAAATCTTCAACAGGATGATAAAATTAAAATTCTTTATTATGAAACAAATGATGGTAATCTTATTGTAACAGATATAGAAAAAATTTCATAAGTATAGTTAATGGCTGCAGATGCAGCCATTTGCATTTAGTACTCTATATCTCAATTCCTTTCTAAATTAATTTCATCAAGAATTGTTTTTATAAAATTCTCCCTACATTTTTGACGATAAAATAGATAAAAGGTTGCAAACATTTTTCTGAAATAAATAATGTATTCTGTTTGCAAAAATTGCTTATTGAATATATTATACTAATGATTGAAAAAAAATGAAAGGATGTTATAAATACTTAATAGGAGGACATATATAAATAGAAAAGTCAATAAACTTGAATCTGGTGGAAATACAGGTTTTTTAGAAGTGAGGGTATTCTTTTAATGTTGTTTTAACTCCTGTTATGGAAGGAGAATCTTACGTAAGATTTATTATAATTCCTGAAAAGCATTGGTAATTACCATTTTCAATTACATGAAGAAGATGACTGCATAATAAAAAGTATGCAAACATATATTTAAACGAGGCAGATACCCCCTCCAAAAAATATAAAGGAGTGAAAGTAATTGAAAAAGGTTAATGTTAGCTTACGACCAATTGTCAGCAATATAAATTTACCAACCGTTATAAAGACTGCCGTACTGCCGGGTGACACAATGGAGAGCATGTTTGTTGCTACGCAGTTAGGTGAGATTTTCTATATCAGAAACAGAATAGCTAGGCTTTTTTTGGATATTCGCCAAAGGATTATTGAGTTGGGGGCCAATGGCGGATATGATGAGCGTGGGCTTTTAGGCTTAGCCTTTCACCCGAATTTTTATTACAACGGACTTTTTTATCTTCATTATTCAAAAGCAGGAACACAAGGTCAAGGTGCTCTTTCAGACTCATTTCAGCCAAATCCCTGCGAGCCGGAAACATTGAGCTTAAGATGGGTAAACAGAAATACACAATATGACCATATTGATACAGTTGAAGAGTGGATTTTACAACCAAGCGGTCAATCTCAAAGAAGGCGTACACTGCTGAA
>JAAYPY010000140.1 GCA_012519555.1 Tissierellia bacterium
ATGACAGTTACAGAGGTGTTGTGGCATATATAAGAATCAAAGGTCTTGCCTGTTGACATCATTTTTATTTTATCTCCCTTTTTAACCTGCCCTTCTTTGATTCTTATATATGCCACAACACCTCTGTAACTGTCATAGTAAGAATCAAATACCAAGGCTTTTAAGGGTGCTTCTTCATCGCCTTCCGGCGGTGGAATCTTTTTTACTATAGCTTCTAAAACCTGATCTATGTTAATATTGTCCTTTGCTGAAATAAGCGGGGCGTCTGAACAATCAAGCCCTATTACATCTTCAATTTCCTGTTTTATTTCGTCGGGTCTTGCACTGGGCAAATCTATTTTATTTATTACGGGAACTATTTCAAGGTCCTGGTCTAATGCTAAATACACATTTGCTAATGTTTGTGCTTCAATACCCTGAGCAGCATCCACAACCAAGACAGCTCCTTCACATGCGGCTAAACTTCTTGAAACTTCGTAGTTAAAATCCACATGCCCCGGAGTATCTATCAAATTAAGAGTGTAACTATGTCCATCTTGGGCTTTGTACAATAAACTCATGGTTTGAAGCTTAATTGTAATTCCTCTTTCCCTTTCCAAGTCCATATTGTCCAAAACCTGCTCCTGCATCTGCCTTTGTGTAAGAAGTCCGGTGTTTTCTATCAGCCTGTCTGCCAATGTAGATTTCCCATGATCTATATGAGCGATTATCGAAAAGTTTCTTATGTATTTTTTTCTGTCCAAAAAAGTGTAACCTCCCTAATTTAAACTAAGGGTATTATATCAAAAGTTTATCTAAATGTAAAATTATTATTTATCGATTTCGTTTATATACTCATACAATACTTCTGTTAACAGGTCAGAGGTATATTCAATTTCTTCATATGTATTTAAGGTGCAACCCACTTCAATCAGGAAAGAATAATCAGATAAATATTGATTAAAATATGCACCTTCCCTTATAATTATCTTGCGCATGAGTCCCGGATACAATTCATGGGCTTTTTCATATAATTTCCCGGCATTTTCCTTCAGCTTTGCAGCATTTCCATTTTTATTGCCTACAACCAAGGTGCAGGTTGCAGCCTTTTTACCGTTTATCTCGGTAGTTTTCACTTCAGAAAGAAGTGCTTCATAGTTGGAGTTTTCTTCTGCACCGTCACGGTGAATATCGATCAATATATTTTTTTTGTTGTCAGACAACATTTGTCTGACTGCATAATTTGAATTTGCATAGGATGAGTTATAATCCGGATAGTCATAATAAGCCTTTAAATGGGTGTTCTTAATACCCTTATTAATCAAATTTGCAGAAATCTTCGCTCCTATTCCCAAAATATTCAATTCTTCATCTAAAGACCGGTAATTTGACCCATTGCTTGATTGAAAAGCTTCCGTTCCATGGGTATGAAACAATACTATATTCAAATTATCAACAAGAGAAGCAGAGTTTAGAAATAATTTTCTTCTTGGTGCTCTGCTTCTTGATGTTGTTGAAATAACTTTAAAAAAGTTTTCTTTTCTTTCATTTGCTAAATATACTTCGTTTTTGGCCGTCGGTTTATAATTACCCTCATTAAAAATTTCCAACTCGACCTTAACATCTTCACTTTCTATTGTTTGAATCTCTTCATTTTCATGAATATCTTCATCAATGTTTTCGAGAATATCCAGATCTTCACTTTTTTCATTCTTAAAGGTATTTTCAAGGAATAAGTTGAAGTAAGACATAACCTTGTCAAATGTGCTTAAGCTTTCCTTGCTGTCACTTGTATCATAGTTAATTGAAATTGTAGTAATTTCCTTACCTGTCTTCCTTTCCTCGGAAAGGTTATATACAAAACTGTATCCCAAAAAAAGTGCTGTCAGACATAATATAGACATCACCATGTAAAATGACCTTCCATCCTTGTTTTTTCTTCGTCTCTTCATGATCTCAACTCCACATATTTTCTCAAAGTAATATATTACTCCATTAAGTATCATAAAAGTAATATATTAATGTATATGTGTATTGTTTCCTGAATAACACTGTTAATTTTTACAATTATGTTACGGATTCATATCCCGGATGTACTGCTCTGTTTATGGATTCTGCCAATAAGCTTGACAAAGAATCAATTATTTCATCTACATAAGAGGGTGTAACGATCGATTCCCCATACATGGGGCTTAGTATTTCCTTAATGAATGCATGCTTTTCCCTGTACTCCAAATCACTCAAAATACCCATTATCTGTCCTACATCATCGGTTTTGTCTTTCAATGCCTCCTCCATCATTTCAATAGTATCATTGACAATAGTGGCTGTGTCAACCACAGTTGGTATTCCCAATGCAATCACTTTCGTACCTATGGTTTGTTTATTGAGAGAACCCTGCATATTTCCTATTCCTGAGCCCGGTTCTATACCTGCATCCGTTATTTGAACAACTGAGCAAAGTCTTCTCATTTTGCGTGAAGCTAAGGCATCGATTACAATTAATAACGAAGGTTTAATTTTTTCGACAACCCCGACAATTGTATTAATCGTTTCAATTCCTGTTGTGCCTAAAACTCCCGGCTCCAATATTGAAACTTCGTTGAAATCCTCATCGTATTCTTTTTTATAGGCTTTGAAATATTGACCGGTTACTTTAATCTTTTCAAGAGTTTTGGGTCCTAAGGCATCTGCAGTAATATTTCTATTGCCCAAACCCACCACCAATACTCTCTCTCTCTCAAGTCCGGATATGTCTCTTATAGCCTTTGACAATATATCAATAACTTCATTTCTTGCCTTTTCCGAAAGAAGTTTTAGACTTTTTGTTTCATAAGTAATATATTTGCCCATTTTCTTACCAACTGCTTTTTCGGCTTCTTCATCTGTTATTTCAAGTTCTATAACTTCTCCATGGCTGTAATCCCGGGTTTTTAAAGCTATGCCCCTCACTTTCTTAGCAAGGGACTCGTTTGCTTCATAGGCCAAATCTGTTCTATACATAAATCCTCCCATAATATAAAATACTGTAATAATTCAAAGTGTTTAAGTTATTATAGTTTTTTTTGATTTTTTTATTCTTTTTACTTGATTTTTTCATTTAGAGTCTGTATAATTGACTTGTTGTCTAAGATGTCCTGACCCAATTTCTTCGACCAGAGGGGACAAATATATTGGTGAATGAGACTGCGAAACAGAACACATTGGCGAATGAGACTGCGAAATCTAAAATAGATACAAATATAAGGAGGTGAATATTTTGGCAAATATTAAATCTGCAAAGAAGAGAATCTTAATTATAAACAAAAAAACTGAAGCAAATAAAAGCAGAAAATCTGAAATTAAAACATATATTAAGAAATTTGAAACAGCTTTAAATGAAGGTAACTACGAAAAAGCTAAAGAATACTTGAGAATATGCGAAAAGAAATTGTATCAGGCTGCTGCAAAGAACACTATTCACAGGAACGCTGCAGCGAGAAAAGTAAGTAGATTAACAAAAAAACTTAATAGAGCAGCATAAAAATAACCGGCATTACCGGTTTTTTTATTATGTTATAGGGATACACCTTCAAAATGGGGTAACTCCTAAGAAATAGTTTTTGAAGGTATGTGCCCGATTATCCCGTTTGTTATCAACTCAAGCCCAACCCTGCTGTCAATTTCTCCGGTTTTTATTTTTCTGTCAATTTCCAAAAACCTCTTCATATAATATTCAATTGTTGACATGTTAAGATTTTTAGACTGCTTGGCAAGCTTAGAAGCTATAAAATTCTTAATTTTCATTTTGTTCATTATTTCATTGTAGGAATACCCTTTTTTTTGTAAAATTACATACCGATAAAGCATTCTGTACTGCCTTGCAATCATGTGAATTATAAATTGCTCCGGTGTGTTGTTTAAAAGCATCTCATCCAATATTTCAAATGAGTTTCTTTTATTGTTTTCACATATGTAATCAACTAATCTGAATATGTTGCTTTCAACGGATTTAATCATTAACATATCTAAGTCGGCAGTTTTAATGCTTTTTCTGTCATTATTGTGAGACATTATCTTATTAATTTCATTGTTTACGTGATATAGGCTTAGGGTGCTTTCATATTCCAAATAACCGGTGTAATTTGCCATATAGTTGGCATCGGACATTGAAATATTAAAGTCATTCTTCTTGAATTCGTCTAAGATATATTTTGTAAGCTCCCTTTCATTCAACCTGTTAAATTCAAATACTGCCTTCTTGTCCTTAAGTTTCTTGACAATTTTTTTTCTTGAATCCGGTTTACCGTCTTTTATAACAAAAACTGTTATGCAGTCTTCATTTTCATCAATGTATTTTAATAGTTTTTCTTCTTCCTTTTTATCTAAACTGCCCGTAGATGTAAAAAAACCAGCCTCCTTTATTATACATAGTTTTTTCTCTGACATAAAAGGAAATGTATTTGCAAACTCAAAATAATCGTTTAAATTTGCAGGCTTTTCAAATACGACATAGTTCATATCTTCGTAATTTTCATCTATATATCTGTATTTTATATACTTTACGGAATAATCCATTAAATATTCTTCATTTCCATAAAACAGCACGCAATTTGGAAGTTTATTTTTATCTGCCATATTTTTAATTAAACTATAACTCATAACCATCACCTTTCAACATCCATAATAACAAAAAGAAAAATATAATCACCTTGTAGATTATTCCTATAAAATAAAGTTCATAATAATTATCAGATTTATTATTTATATAAGTATTATAGTACATATTATCATCTTTTAAAACAATATTTATTTCACCTTGCTCAAAAGTAGAGAAAATCTTGCTGCCTGCATTTTCGTATCTTAGAATAACTTCTTGGTGAGGAATGCCATAAGAGTTTCTTCCATAACTTAAAATAGC
>JAAYPY010000141.1 GCA_012519555.1 Tissierellia bacterium
ATGTGGATACAATTCAGCTTTTAAATATTGACAGTACCAATATTCAACCTGAGCACTGGGTTATGATGACTGAAGCAATAGAGGAGAATTACAACAAATATGATGGCTTTGTAATAACCCACGGAACAGACACGTTAGCATATACATCAGCAGCACTTTCTTATTTAATACAAAATTCAAACAAACCCATAGTTTTAACCGGTGCTCAGAAACCGATAAATGTTGAAATAACCGATGCGAAAAAAAATCTGTTAGATAGCTTCAGATTTGCTTCAGAAGAGGGCGTTAGCGGTGTATATGTGGTATTTGACGGTAAGGCAATAATCGGAACAAGAGCCAGAAAAGTAAAATCAAAAAGCTACAGTGCCTTTGAAAGTATTAATTTCCCTGTAGCAGCAATAATAGATGACAGGCGCATAACAAAATATATCAGCAATTATAATATTGAAAAAGAAGTTAAGATTTACAAGAAAATTTATCCAAGTATATTTTTATTGAAATTAGCTCCCGGGATGGAGGCTGATGTGCTTGATTATATAGGTGAAAAATATGAAGGATTAGTAATTGAAAGCTACGGTGCAGGAGGACTTCCTTTTCTTGACAAACGAAACTTCTTACATAAACTTGAAGGGCTCATAGAAAAAGGTAAAATAATTGTTATTGCCACCCAGGTAATGTTTGAAGGAAGCGATATGGGAATATATGAAGTGGGAGTTAAAGCACTTCAAAAATATAATGTTCTTCAAGCCTATGATATGAATATTGAAGCGGTGATCACAAAATTAATGTGGATAATGGCACAAACCAAAGATTTTGAAGAAGTAAGAACAATGTTTTATACTCGGATACACGAGGATTCTCTATACTAAGAAAGGAATGTATGATTAGTCTTTGCGAATTATACGAAGCAAAAAATGAAGAAGGTTGACATGCATATGCACACTGTTGCTTCTGACGGCACATGGGATGCGGCAGAGTTAAAAAAAGAATTAATAAAAAATAAAATCGATATTTTTTCTGTTACAGATCATGACAGTGTTGATAATATCAAAAACATGCAAGATATATTAGAGCAAAAGGACAATTTAATTTTTCTTCCCGGAACGGAATTATCCGCTGATTATGAAGGAAAGGAATATCATTTAACCTTATATAACTTTGATTTAAATAATACAAGGCTTCTAAATCTGATGAACTGGACAAATCAGAGCAAATTAAGCTCAAACATTGATTATATAAAATACGCTGCAAATAAATACAATAAAGTAAGCCTTGAAGATTTTGAAAAGTATGAGAATGACAGGAAAAGAGGAGGCTGGAAGTCAGCCAACTACATGATTGATAAAGGAATACACAAGGATATACCGGAACACTTGAGGGATGTATACAGCTCAGGAATAAAAGCTGAACTAAAGAGTCCGGAGGAAGTGATTAGCATTGCAAAGAAAAGCGGGGGGAAAATTTTTCTTGCGCATCCTTCTTATCACTATAGAAACAATGTTATGCCCATTGAAGAATTAAATTACTGGTTGGAGCTTGGAATAGACGGAGTTGAGTGCTTTTCACCCTATAATGGGAACAATGCAAAATACTATATTAATTTCTGCAAAAAAAACAATTTAATGATATCAGGAGGCTCCGACTGCCACGGTACATTTATTCCTTCGAGAGTATTAGGAGTTCCCAATGTTTCATTGGAGGATTTGGATATTAAAAAATTGTTATAATTATTATCCTAAGCGA
>JAAYPY010000142.1 GCA_012519555.1 Tissierellia bacterium
ATGGCAGGATTTGTAGCAGGCGGCGGATTGGGTGATGTGGCCGTAAGGTACGGCTTTTACAGATATGAAGGCGAAATTATGCTTATTACCGTTGTGCTTATGGTAATTTTGGTACAGTTGATTCAATTTATAGGAATGAAAATAGCAAGAAAAACAGATAAGAGAGCAATCTGACCTCAAAGGTGAATCTCTCAAAAATTATAAAAAGAAAGAGGATATAAAATGAAAAAAATTAATAAATTATTATTGATAGTATTGGTATTAACTTTAGCTGTAACAGCTTTCGGATGCACAAACAATGAACCTGCACCTGCAGAAGAAAACTCGGATGAAACACCTTCCGAAAAACAGGAACTTACTAAAATCACCGTAGCAGCTTCACCCGTACCCCATGCTGAAATATTGGCTCAAATAAAAGCTGATTTAGCCGATAAGGGATTTGAATTGGAAGTTATTGAATTTGCTGAATATGTACAGCCCAATATGGTTGTTGAAGCAGGCGACATTGATGCCAACTTCTTCCAGCATAAACCATACTTGGACAACTTTAATGAAGAAAGAGGAACAAACATTGTTTCTGTTGCAGCAGTTCACTTTGAACCCTTAGGGATTTATCCCGGAAAATCAAATGATCTGTCCAATATTCCTGACGGAGCTGAGATAGCAGTTCCAAATGATACTACCAATGAAGCAAGAGCACTTCTATTGCTAGAAGCAAACGGAATAATCAGGATTAAGGAAGGTGCCGGACTTACTGCAACAAAATTAGATATAGTTGAAAATCCTCACAATGTTGAAATTGTTGAACTTGAAGCCGCACAGGTTGCAAGGGTTGTAAATGAAACAGACTTTGTGGTACTAAATGGAAACTATGCTCTTGAAGCAGGATTCAATGTGCAAAATGACTCCTTGGCAAAAGAAGAACAAGAATCTCAAGCTGCACAAACATATGCAAATATTCTTTGTGTAAAGAAAGGAAATGAAGAAACAGAAAAAACTAAAGCTTTGATTGAAGCCTTAAAAAGCGACAATGTTAAACAATTTATTGCTGATACTTATGAAGGCGGAGTAGTGGCAATAGACTAACATAACCGTCCCAAGATCGGGACGGTTATTTATTTGGGGAGGTTAGGGCATCACAGCTGCAAACATGAATATATTTGCGTAGATATAAATATCATCCGGATTATATTTGTCAACATTTATGTCTTTTACCAGCAATTTAATTTTCAATTCATCATTTTGCTTTTCAATTGTCAGATTTTCTTGATTCATCGTACCTTTTATTTCATTTTTATTTTCAAACAGTCCATCAATAAATTCCTCCATTGGAATTTCAATCACTGTACCGACACCATCCGATACAGATATTGTTATATTCCCCCTTTCATCAAATATCTGACGAATTATATAATTTTTGCCTTTCAGCGTAAATTCGCCTATATCTTCATCAGGCTCCCTTTTATTATGAATATTAATTTCGAAAAACACATCATAATTTTCAATATTTATTATTTCGCCTTCATTAAGCATGGCGTTTACATAAGGCATTTCTTCCTGCCCGGGAATCCTTCTGTCGTAGTATTGTTCAAATCCGTAAATTTCTTTGAAATTCCCATAGTAGTTATCGGCATATTGTTGCGGGAACCATTCCATATCATCTAAATATCCCATACCATGCATATAGTTTGATATATTTGTTATTTCAAACTTATCATCAACGGATATATCTGTTTTCTTGACAATTTCACCGTTAACTATCATCTTGTTTCGGACAAGTATTTCTGTCAGTCGTTTTTCTTGACTGCTTTTGGAAACAGAAAATGCATCAAGAGGCGGAATTATTGATATTAAAGCAAAGATAGCAGACAAGAGAACAATTGTATTTGGATTTTTCTTTTTTCCGAATATGAGAATTAAAGCACATACAAGTGAGAATATTCCAAATAATACTATATAATATCTGGATTCCGTGATACCATAAGCATCAATACGAATATATGAAGACACAAATTGCATTACAACTAAAGGTATCAATATCAATGGAAACAGCTTTCTGAAAAGCAGAGAAAATTTGTTATCCAAATTTGAACTCAAAATGTAAATGAAATATCCTGTCGCAGAATATCCTAAAACCATAGGTCCTACTTGACCCACAGGCCAGACACCGGTTACTAATATCTTAATAAAATAAATAATCAAAACAGCCGTGAATGCAGTAATCAACGGAATTGTTATATATGAAACCAAAATATCCAAAAATTTCGGATACATAAAGGACACTTCCTTTTTTGCTGTATCATCTTCATCTATTGAGTTGAATTTGGGCAGCAATGAGAGATAGTATAAAGGAGTAAAAAATATAAATATAATATTGGCCGCATGTGCATAAGACTTGTAATCTATGTCATAAAGCAATATATCTATGGCACTGATTATTGCAGCAATACCAAGGTATAAAACAATACCGTACAAAATTGATGTAAAGGCTGCCTTAAAGTGAGCAAGTGCCACATCGCCGAAATTCACAGCATTTTTTGATGATGGCAAATATAAATATGCTGCAAACAATGCAAAAGAAATCACCATCAGATGTATAAACATGGCATTGCTAAACTCATCATCTGTCAAGAAAATATAATATCCAAGAGTAAGTACAATAGTCAACCCGTAGTATAAGAATGAATTCCTTATGCCTTCAAACCTTTCCAACATAAATCGAACTAGTGTTGCCAAAAGTGCACCAAAGATACCTGCAAACATATATCTTGATAAGGAATCTATATCTAAGGATGAATAATCTTCAATAATTAAAAACATCACCCCGGACAAGGAAGCCAAGAAGGCTATGGTCACCGGGAACCTGATAACTGTTTCTTTAAGATTGTAAACCATATTACTTAGAAAATTTTTTATTCTGCTCAATCATGTCACCTCTTTCTATATTATTTTGACGTATATTCCATAAAAATTGTTCCTTCGCTTATCAAAGCAATACATGTATACCACATTGTTTTATTATTAAACATAATGCTATAAATATCCACAATAGACAAGGACCCTTGCAATGCTTAGAAATCTAAGCAAGCAAGGGCCTTTTTTATATAAAACACCTGCCTCTTGGCCGGTGTATTAAGTTCATAAACGGGGACATTTTTCACCTCAAGGGTTTTAAAGCACCAGCCCATGCAATAACCTGGTCCAACATGGTATGTACTTCACCCTCGTGGCGCGGGTCTGGCTTGAATACACTCATATCCTCAAAATCTGTAAACAAGGATAACATTACCTGAGCTCTTACATCAGCCATTTGAAGTTCTCCTGCAACAAGCCTTAGCTGCTCAACTGCACGTGCACCTCCGGCACTGCCGTAGCTGACAAATCCTGCAGATTTATTCTTCCATTCTGCATTTAAAAAGTCTATTGCATTTTTTAATGCCCCCGGAATGGCATGGTTGTACTCAGCAGTAACAAACACATAACCATCAAATTCACTTATCTTTTTGGACCATTTTTTTGTATGGTCCTTTGTATATTGCTGCATCATTGCAGGATATGGCTCATCATATAAAGGCAGGTCGAAATCCTTCACATCCACTAATTCAAATTGTGCATCTTCTCTTTGTTGTGCTATATCATAAACCCATTTTGCAACGGCTTCACCATTTCGTCCCGGTTTAGTGCTTCCTAAAATTATAGCTATTTTTGTCATATTATATCCTCCCAAAAATTTTATATATTAACTTCATATTACATATGATACCCCAAGAAATACAAATTAAACATTTTAAAGATCTTAATGCCCTATAATTAAATTGCTATTGTATTGGAATTTTTTATGTGATAAAATTTAATTAATGGTGTATAATATTACTAAATATTTACAAGAGGGGAAATTTATATGAAAAACTATACCATAGTTACAGAATCTACATCAGATCTTTCACAGGATATGGTAAATGAATTAGGAATCACGGTTATTCCCATGGCTTTTAGCTTTGGAAATGAAAGCTATTTAAATTATCCTGATTTCAGAGAAATGGATATACATAAATTTTACGAAAAAATTAAAAAGGGAGAAAGGTCAACAACAGCATTAGTTAATTCCAATACTTTTGAAGAGTATTTTGAGCCGATTTTACAATCCGGAAAGGACATTCTATACATAGGATTTTCATCAGGCTTAAGCGGAACCTTCGCTTCATCATTAATAGCAGCAGAAGATTTAAAACAAAAATATCCGGATTCTAAAATTGTCTGTATAGACACATTGGCAGCATCCATGGGAGAAGGACTCTTGGTATATTATGCGGCACAACTTAAACAAGAAGGTCAAAGTATCGATGAAGTAAGTCAGTGGGTGCTTGACAAGAGATTGAATCTTTGTCAGTGGTTTACGGTGGATGATTTGAATCATTTGAAGAGAGGCGGAAGAGTCAGTCCAATGGCGGCAACCTTGGGCAGTGCTCTTCATGTAAAACCAATTCTACATACGGATAATGAAGGGCGCTTAATACCCGTACATAACGTAAGAGGACGCAAGAAATCAATAATTGCATTATTTGAGCATATGGAAGAACTCTGTATTAATCCGGAGGGGCAGACTATTTTCATCAGCCATGCTGATTGCTTAGAGGAAACCCAATATTTAGCTGATTTAATTAAAGAAAAATTGCCGGTTAAAGAAGTAATCCTGAATTTCATGGGACCAGTAATCGGCTCACACACCGGACAAGGTGCAATTTCACTGTTTTTTTTAGGTAAAGAAAGATAAGCAAAAATAGATAGAAATAAATCCGTCCCAATGCAGGGGCGGTTATTTTTTGCAAATGGCTCTCATGTTTTTTGATATTTCAAGGATAATTTCATTATAACTTAAAATACCATTGACATTTATGTTGGTTTTCAGTTATAATTTACTTTGCTGTAAGCATTAGGGAGAGATGTCCGAGTGGCTGAAGGAGCACGCCTGGAAAGCGTGTGTACGGGAAACTGTATCTGGGGTTCAAATCCCCATCTCTCCGCCAAAATATTAGGCAGTTAACAGATGCCATGCGGTCAAAGTCGCATGGCATCTGTTTTTTTGACAATATCAAAACTACAAATTTACTTGATTACTTTCGTTACGAAAGATATAATTAAAGAAATGAAAAATTATTGTTGAGGATATCGGCATACCTCAAATGGTTTAATATACTTAGATAATAAAAATATTGTTAAAAGGGACAGACATGGTCACAATAGAAGAAGTACAAACAATATTGGATGAAATAGCTGAGGAGTTACCCGCTGAAATTTACAAGGACCTTAATGGTGGTATTATTTTGCTGCCTCAGGTTAAGCTGCATAAAAAAAGTGTTAATGATGACCTTTATGTGATGGGTGAATACCGCAATGAAAAAATTTCCGGAAGGTATATCGTCGTATATTATGGCTCAGTAGAAAAGCTGTATGGCAATTTATCAAGAGGCAGACTAAAAAATAAACTCAGGTCGGTCATTAAACACGAATTTATCCATCATCTTGAATCCATGGCCGGAGAAAGGCACTTGGAAAAAGAGGATGAGCGTAATTTAGCAGAATACCTAAAAATGAAGGATTCTAATTAATCTTATTAATAATTGCATAATTATTATAAGGCGTTATAATTTATATATTGGCTGAAGAACTTATAAAGGAGAAATTATTGTGCTGAAGATTAAAGATAACATATTGTATTTTGACGGATGCAATACGGTTGAATTGGCGAAAGAGTATGGAACGCCGCTCTATGTAATGAGTGAAAGGTTAATAGTTGAAAGGTGCAGAGAAATAAGGGATACATTTATAAACAAGTATGATAGAACAAGAGCCGCCTATGCTTCAAAGGCATTTTTAACTCTTGCAATGTGCAAGATAATTGAAAGAGAAGGCCTTTGTTTGGATGTGGTTTCCGGAGGTGAACTGTATACGGCCATAAGAGCGGATTTTCCGGCAGATAGAATTGAATTTAACGGTAATAACAAGTCAATTGAGGAATTGGAGCTTGCCATTGACTACAATATCGGAAGAATAATAGTGGATGGTTTTGATGAATTAGACATTATAGAAGATATTTGCAGAGAAAAAGGCAAGAAAACCAATATTCTTTACAGAATAACACCGGGTGTTAAGAGTGACTCACACGATTACATAGTTACAGGGAAAAAGGATTCCAAGTTTGGCTTTCCGCTGGATGATGAAGTCATTTTCCCTGCAATTGAAAAGGCAATAAATTCACCCTATGTAAATTTTTTAGGCCTTCATTTTCATGTAGGCTCACAGCTTCATAACAACGAATCACATTTAAAGGCCCTAAATATTACATTAAAGTTAATAAAGGACATAATTGATAAATATAATTATCTAGTAAAAGAATTAAATCTAGGCGGAGGATTTGGAATAAGATATACAGATGCTGATGATAAAAAGCCCTATGCATATTTTTTAGATCCCATGATGGATAGAATTGAAGAGTTCTCAAAAAAAATGAAGATTAAAAGACCTGAAATTGTCATTGAGCCGGGCAGGAGTATTGTAGGAGAAGCGGGAATAACACTTTATACAATAGGTACAATTAAGGATATTAAAGGTATAAGAAAATATGTTTCTGTTGACGGAGGGATGACTGACAATATAAGACCTGCATTATATCAGGCTAAGTATGAAGGGATTATAGCTAACAAAGCAGCTGAGGCAAGAAATGATCTGGTTACCATAAGCGGAAAATGCTGTGAATCCGGAGATATATTAATCAAGGATATATATTTACCTTTGGCGCAAAGAGGAGATATTCTTGCAGTTTTTTCAACAGGAGCATACGGGTACGCCATGGCAAACAACTACAATAAAAATCCTATGCTTGCAATTGTATTGGTTAAAGAAGGAAAATCAGAAGTAATAGTGAAAAGACAGACATATGAACACATGATTGCAAATGAAGTTATACCGGAATCCTTGGTGTAAAAGGGAGGTGAAGATTTTATATCAGCATGGGGTACCGGCTCAGCTTGAAAGGTAATAAAATAAGAATCATAAATGAAGGAAAATACTGTTTATTGAAATCGAAAAACAGGTAATAAAATAGAGAAACTGTTTCTTATAGATGATACTAACCTTAGTGGCAACAGAAAAGACATTGATGAAGATCTAATTATTTAAATATTGTTTAAGGAGAATAATTTGAGTACATCTAAAAAAACATTGTGGGAAAACTACAGGTTTTCCATAATATTGATTATTTCAATTACAATCGGCAGCATTATTGGTCTCATACTTGGTGAAAGAGCCGTAGTATTGAAACCTTTTGGGGATATTTTCTTAAATCTCATGTTCACAGCAGTAACCCCATTGGTATTTGTGACAATTGCCAGTGCAGTTGGCAGCATGGTAAATATGAGACGTCTCGGTAAGATATTGGGAAACATGGCCTTAATATTTGTAATAACCGGTTTGTTTGCAGCTATTTTAATTATCTTTGTTGTTAAAATATACCCTCCTGCAGAAGGAGTCAATATACAGCTAGAAAATGCAGGAGAATTAGAAAAATTATCATTTGGCAATCAGGTTGTTTCTGCAGTCACAGTAAATGACTTCAGTAAGATTCTATCACGTTCTAATATGCTGCCCTTAATTGTATTCTCAATCTTGTTCGGATATTGTGTGAGTGCAGCGGGCGGAGAAGACAATATGCTAGCTAAGGCTTTAGATGCATTATCTAAAGTTATGATGAAATTTATTAGCCTAATTATGATTTATGCCCCCATAGGGCTTGGAGCATACTTTGCCAGCTTGATAGGTGAATTCGGACCGCAGCTCCTTGGAGCATATGCAAGGGCTATGATTGTTTATTATCCCTTATGTATTTTTTATTTCTTTGTGTTTTTTGCACTATATACATATTATTCAGGAGGTATGGAAGCGGTAAAATCATTCTTTAGAAATATTGTAGAAGCTTCAATTACATCAATTGCAACACAAAGCTCAATTGCAACACTTCCCGCTGAATTAAGATCTGCCCAGCGTATAGGAGTGCCAAAGGATATTCGTGATATAATATTGCCGATAGGTGCTACAGCCCATATGGATGGAACGGTTTTATCATCAATACTGAAAATATCATTCTTATTCGGTGTATTTGGCATGGAGTTTTCCGGCATAGGAACTTACCTTACAGCTATCGGGCTGTCAATATTAGGCGGTGTTGTTATGTCAGGGATTCCCGGTGGCGGGCTGATAGGAGAAATGCTTATTGTTAACATGTACGGATTTCCGCCGGAAGCATTTCCCATAATAGCTACAATAGGATTTTTGGTTGACCCGCCGGCTACATGGCTGAACTCAACCGGAGATACTGTTGCATCAATGATGGTAACTCGCATAATTGAAGGAAAGGATTGGATGGCAAAAAAATTAACGGCAAATGAAGAAATACTATAATAATTTTCGAGTGCAGTTCATTAATTCTGAAATGTGAACCGCCCCCTTTTTTTGAGGGGACGGTTCTTATTGTTTTTTTGCTTTTTGGATATAATAAGGTTAATTCAAAAAAGGATGAATTTATGGACAGCTTTGAAGTTTTACAAAATGAATTAATCGGCAAGGATTTAAAATTTGAAACTCCCTACGGCGAAAGGGTGTTGACTTATGCAGATTTTACAGCTTCTGCAAGGGGTTTGACTTTTATTGAAAAATATTTGCTTGAACTGGAAAAAACATATGCAAATACACATACCGAAGATGACATAACCGGAGAGGTTATGACTAAAATCCTGCATAAATCAACAGAAATAATTAAAGCCCATGTAAAGGGGGGAGATAATTGTTTTGTAATACCCTCAGGCACAGGTGCTACCGGGGCAATAGAATGCCTGGCTAAAATTGTGGGTATATATATTCCTCCTGCCGCTAAAAGAACCATTGACAATATAATGAAGAAGTATAATAAAAGCAATAAGAGTATTGATGACATTATCAGCTCTGAAAATTACTTAAAACATGTGCCGGTTGTCTTTATAGGACCCTATGAGCATCATTCAAACATATTAATGTGGCAGGAAGGTATTGCGGAATTAGTGGAAATAGGCCTTAAATCAGACGGATCTATTGATTTGGATGAGCTGAAAACCAAATTATCAGACGGAAGGTACAAGGACAGATTTAAGATAGGCTCATTTTCAGCAGCTTCCAATGTAACGGGAATAATTACACCGGTATATGAGATAGCAGAAATTCTTCATCAAAACAATGCTTATGCATGTTTTGATTTTGCTGCATGTGCTCCATATGTGGATATAAACATGAATAGAAGCAAGACGGAGTTTTTTGATGCAATATATTTGGCTCCTCATAAATTTATTGGAGGTCCTGGGTCTTCAGGCATATTGGTAATAAATAAAAGAATATATGACGATACCATTCCCCCAACGGTTTCCGGCGGCGGGACAGTAAGCTATGTCAGCCCTTATGCCTATGATTTTATTGAAAATGTTCAATTGAGAGAAATGGCAGGAACACCGGGGATACTTCAAATATTTAAAGCTGCATTGGTAATGGAATTGAAGGATTTAATAGGATTAAAACATATTGAAGAAAAAGAAAAATATTATACTAAAAAAGTTCTTCGAAGACTGAAGTCCATAAGGAATATTGAAATTTTAGGTCCTTCTGATGAAAATAACAGATTGCCCATATTTTCAATAAAAATAAAACATAAGGATAAATATATTCACCCTAAGTTTGCAGCTAAACTGATAAATGATTTATTTGGCATACAAACCAGGGCAGGCTGTGCCTGCGCAGCTCCCTACGGTCACAGATTATTGGATATAAGTGAAGATACTTCTCATCTCTTCAGACATTTTATAAAAGAAGAAATCACCTCTATTAAACCGGGTTGGGTAAGATTTAATATTCATTACATAATGAGTGAAGATGAAGTAGATTTCATACTTAATGCTGTGAAATTTATTGCTGAAAATGGGTATCTGTTTTTAAATGAGTATGTTTTGGATGTAAAAAGCGGTAATTGGTCTCACAAGTCTCATAACAAACCCTTTAAGATTGTGGAGAATTTCGGTATCGAAGAAAGCTTAAAATATATAGGCAAGGCATTGCCATCCTTTTCTTCAAATAATTTAAATGAAGAATACAGAGAATATTTAGACCAAGCAAAAAAACATGCAGCGCAATTGAAAGAAAAAGATATAAATTTCAAAACCTTTGATGTAGAAGAATACCCTTCATGGTTTTACTACGTAAACTCCAAATAGCTGCCCTGTCCCAATTTTTTAATTTATTGCTCTAAATTCCATAAGCTCAACATCCTTGGATATGTAATTCGACCTTATTTTTTGTTCATTCATAAGGTCTGTAGACAGGTATTTTTTATTGTCATCAGGGAAAATTGTCACAATAACAGCCTCCTTATTATTGAGGATTTTTTGTGCTTTAATGGAACCTATTAAATTTGCACCGGAAGAAATACCCACACCTATTCCCAACTCTGATGCTAATTGTCTGGCCATATTGATTGCATCACCGTCATCAACACAAATAATATCATTTAGTTCATTTAATTTAACAATTTCCGGAATCATCCCGTCACCGATTCCATCTATTCTATGGAAACCTGAAATTGTACCCCTAGATAAGAGGGCGGGTGATTGTGTCGGTTCAAGAGGGAAGGCCTTACATTCAGGATATATTTTCTGAAGGGCCTTCTTAACCCCCATGATGGTCCCCCCTGTACCTACTCCTGCGACAAAACCATTCGGTTTCTTGCCCAAGGCATTTATTTGCCTTAAAATTTCCTGGCCGGTTGTTTTGTAATGAGTTTCTACATTTAAAATATTTGAAAATTGATGTGGTAAAAATGCTTTATTTCCGGCTCCAAACTTATCGGCTGATTTAACCGACCCTTTAAAACCTCCATCTTCCTTGGAAACCAAGTGGACTGTTGCACCGAAGCTTTCCAATAGTTTCTTTCTTTCCTCGCTCATCCAATCAGGCATAAAAATATGCACAGGGTTTTCTAAATATGCTCCCAATGCAGAAAAGGCAATGCCGGTGTTGCCGCTTGATGCCTCTGCAATTATATCACCCTTTTTGATTAAACCTGCTTCATAGGAGCCTTTCAATATATTGTAAGCAATCCTGTCCTTAAGGCTGCCTGTAAAGCTGTAATACTCGGCCTTAGCGTACACCTTACGCTCAATACCTTGATATTTTAAAGAAATTTCAAACATAGGGGTATCATTTATCAATGCTGATACTTTTTCAAATTTATTCATCACACCAATCCTTTCTCTTATTATGACACACATTTTTTTTATTATTATATGATTAAAACCAAACCAAAATAATTTCCAAACCTTAACTTGTTAAAGGTTATTATGTACAAATACAGATGTAGGACAATATGTGACAAATTTCTCCTTGTTTAATTTACTGAATTGGTTATAATTATATAAAAAGTAAAAAGAAGGGGCTCTATGATTATAAAAATTCCAAGGGAAGTTGAAACTGCATTAAATATTTTGCATACAAACAGCTTTGAAGCATTTATAGTAGGTGGCTGCGTCAGAGACAGCATTATGGGCAAAGTTCCTTCTGACTGGGATGTTGCAACATCTGCAAAGCCGGAAGAAATATTATTGTGCTTTAATAAGCATAAAACCATTGAAACAGGTATAAAGCATGGAACCGTAACGGTGATAATAGATAAGATGCAGATTGAAATTACTTCCTATAGAATTGACGGTGAGTACACCGACAACAGACGTCCGGATGATGTTTTTTTTACGGATAAAATTGAATTTGATTTAAAACGAAGAGATTTTACAATCAATGCTTTAGCATACAACAAAAATGGAATAATCGATTTGTTCGGCGGATTCGATGATATACAAAACAAAATTGTCAAATGTGTAGGATGTCCGGATGAAAGGTTTAATGAGGACGGGTTAAGAATTTTAAGGGCATTGCGCTTCGCTTCTGTTTTAAATTTTAATATTGAAGAGAAAACATCTGACAGCATTTACAAAAATAAAGCTCTGCTCAATAATATTTCTATAGAGCGAATAAACATCGAGTTTAACAAGTTGATAATGGGAAGTAATTATCAAAGTATTCTTTTGAAATACAGAGAGATAATCGAGGTTTTCCTGCCGGAAATCAAGGGACTTTCAAGTGAAGAATTAAAGTACAGATTATATTCAATGAAGGCATTAGACTCATTAACTTTACGTTTAGCTGTACTTTTTCATAAAATCGGTTCAACCGATGAAATTTTGATGAATTTAAAATATGACAACAAGACTGTTAAAACAGTTAAGCTGCTTACTGAAAATATTAATGAGAAGATATATTCTGACCCTGTGACTATTAAAAAATGGCTCAATAGAATTAATTATGAAAATTTGAGCAATCTCATTAAAATTAAGAAAGCCTTGTTTGATTATGAATATGAAGAGCTGACAAGCTCCGAAACAATTATGGAAGAAATAATCGCAACCAACCAATGTTACAGCTTGAAAACACTATCTGTCAACGGTCAAGACCTGATTGATGCAGGAATACCAAAGGGTAAGAATATAGGTATGGTTTTAAATAAAGTTTTGAATGAAGTAATTGAAGGAAAATTAGAAAATAAAAAGGATATTTTGCTCAATTACATTTATGACAAGGGGATGGGCTTGTGGAAACAATAATTAGCAATAATTGGTAATTTCTATTGATATTATTCAAAATATTTTGTAGAATTATCTTAATGAGAATTAGGAGTATATAATGGATAAGAAATTAAGGGATACGGGAATAGAATTAATTGGCGAGGCTTTTTGGGGGACCCACATTGGTCAGTTATATGAATCCAAAGATGACTTTTTCAGTATTGCATGCCCTTATATAAGAGCAGGTTTATTAAACAATGAGTTATGCGTATGGGTTTATTCGTACAACACAAATGAAGCAGAAGTAAAAAGTTATTTAGATAAATATATCAACAATGTGGACAAATATATTAAAACAGGCCAGTTGTTGTTGACATCCCATACTAATTGGTATTTAACCGATAATAGCTTTAATGAAATGAGAGTTAGCGGACTATGGCTTGAATATGTCAGAAAGTCAACAAGGTTAAGCTATGAAGGACTTAGAGCTGTTGCTGACACATCGTGGCTGGAGAAATGCTATTACAGGACTTTTGCCCATTATGAAAATAATGTGAATAATATGATGCATGAATTGCCCTTTATTGCTTTGTGTCTATATGATGAGAATAAAACAGACAAGCTGCAATATGCAGAAGTTATTAAAAATCACAGTTATACAATTATTAATAACGAAAATAAAAAAGAATTAATAAAAAATATTGAACTGATAATTAAGGATAAACAACTAAATAAAGCATTGGAGTATAACAAAATCAAGACAGAATTTTTTACTAATTTTTCTCATGAATTAAGAACACCATTAAATATAATTTTAGGAACAGTACAAATTATGGAGTTAACAAAACAAATATCATATGAAAATGAAAAGTATTTAAAAATTCTGAAACATAATGCCCTAAGATTAGTAAGATTAATAAGCAATTTAATTGATTTAGCAAAAATTGATGCCAATTTTATTGAAATTCACAGTAAAAATATAGATATAGTAAGCTTTGTGGAAGCCATAACTTCTTCGGTATTAGATTATGCTGTAAGAAAAAATATTAATATTATTTTTGATACGGATATAGAAGAAAAGATAATATTATGCGACCCTGATTATATTGAAAGAATTATGTTGAATTTATTATCCAACGCTATTAAATTTACACCTAAAGGCGGTAAAATAATAGTATCGGTGCATGACATGGATGAAAAGATTAATATTTCTGTTATAGATAATGGAATCGGTATACCGGTTGATAAACAAAATATCATTTTTAACAGATTTGAGCAGGTGGACAAGTCATTAAGAAGAGAGCATGAGGGCAGCGGGATAGGTCTATCTTTAGTTAAATTATTAGTTGAGAAGCTTGATGGAAACATATATGTAAAAAGTCAGCCTTCTAAGGGTAGTGAATTCATTGTTGAATTTCCGTGCGAAACAATACCGGAGACCTCAGAATTTAATATTGAAAATACCTTAGTTAGCAACTCAATAGAAAGGGCAAAGATCGAATTTTCCGATATATATTGTTAACTTAAAGGTAACCACACTTAAAGAAGCGGGGGAAAGTTAAAGTTGATAAAAGGGGAGCGATTAGTTGAAAGCAATAGAGGTTAATAATCTCGTCAAAAGCTATGGTAATGTTATTGCAGTTAATAATATTTCCTTTTCGGTAGAAAGAGGAAGTATATGTGCCATACTTGGACCTAATGGATCAGGAAAAACAACAACCATAAAAAGCATATGCAATCTGCTTATTCCGGAACGTGGAGAAATTAAGCTTGAGGGTAAGGATAATAAAATTGCAACGAATAAAATTTCAGCCTTGTTCGAGGGCACCAGAAACCTCTATTGGAGACTTACCCCAAGGGAAAATTTAAGATATTTTGCCGGGATAAGAGGCTACGGAGGTAATGAAATTGAGAAGAAAGCAAATGAACTGTTGGATAGATTTAACCTTGGACAGAAAAAAGATGTTATTGTTAATAATTTATCCAGAGGAATGCAGCAGAAGGTTGCCATAGCAATGACCTTAATCTGTGACACTGATATTGTGATATTGGATGAACCAACTTTGGGTCTTGATGTTGAGAGCATTATGGAAATAAAAACAGTTCTCATGGATATAGCAAGAGAAATGCATAAAACTGTCTTACTGAGTACTCATGACATGAGTTTGGTTCAGGACGTCTGTGACGATGTAATAGTACTGAATAAAGGCAGGATAGTAGCTCAGGATTCCCTGTTAAACCTCATGGATATGTTCAAAGGAATGACTTATGAATTTGTTCTTTTAAACAAGCTGACTGATGACAAGAAGAAGGTATTAAATGAGCTGGAGTATGATTTCTATTTTACAAGGGAAGATTCAGTCGTTGAAGTTGATATATTTGATATAAAGGAAATCTACAATATTACTGATAAATTACTAAAAGAGCAAATATTAATTAAAGAAGTAAAACAAAAGGATATAAACTTCGAAAGAGTTTATTTAAACCTTATTAATGAGGGCAAATAATATGAAGAGGATATATTACTTAATAAAAGTATCTGTTGAAAAGTCATTTAAGGATATTATCAGGTACAAGTTTAATACAATATCAGATATTTTAAGCTTTTATATTCTTTTTATAGCATTGTTTTTTGGAATGAAATTTTTTGGTTCTGCTATGGAGGTAACACCTATTAAGTTGGGTGAGACCTTAGAGGGCTTTGTAGCCGGATATTTTCTGTGGACGATAATGTATATGGCATATTCTGATACAGCTTACAGCATAACAAATGATGCAAATAAGGGCACACTTGAACAAATCAGTATGTCTCATATGGGTCTCCATAATATAATAATAGTCAGAAGCTTAACTGATTTAGCTGTTAATCTGTTGATTTGCTTTGCTGTATTGTTCAGTATTATGGCAACAACAAATTACTGGCTGAACATTAATATTTTTGAACTGATAATACTTATTATTTTAGGTATTTTCAGCATACTTGGAATAGGTCTTATATTTGGAGGATTAGCACTCATATTTAAAAAGATTCAGTCTTTATTAAACATTGTACAGTACTTTCTAATAGGTATTGTTATTACCGGAGCCCGGGAGTTTGAGTCAGTACTTACGTGGATAATGCCATTCAGGGCTGCAACTGAAGGAATTTATAGAATAACAATTGGTGGAGATTCAATTTTAAATTTTTCTGTAATAGACATATCAAAAATAATAGTTAATTCCGCAGTTTATTTTATTGTAGGTCTTTTTATTTTTAATCAGTGCAGTTTGATTGCGAAGAAAAGAGGTTTGCTTGGACAATATTAAATTAATATTTGATAAAAGTATACAAAAAACTGTTGACAAGAAAAACATTTGATGATAGACTCACTTTCAATAATACAAAAACAAAACCGTTGAAGCGAAGATTAAACTGATATGTGCACTTACAGAGAGCGGGGGAAGATGAGAGCCCTGCAGAACGCAGTACAGACAAATGGATCGCTGAGGGTGAGGTGAACAGGGTTACTACCTAAGTATCTGAAACGTGTGCTTACGTTACAAGGCAGAAAATGTGTTAGCATTTTTGTTAGAGTGGATTGATATCAGTCAATTAAGGTGGTACCGCAGGAGTTGCCTGTCCTTTTGTTAGGACGGGTTTTTTGTTTTTGTAAATAAAATTACAGGAGAAGGAAAATGAAAAAATTATTATCACTTATTACAATTATGGCAATGCTGTTAATATTGGCAGCATGTGCTAAAGGTGCAAGAACAAAAGACACTGAAGGATTGGCGGCAGAACAACCAACAGAATCAAATGCAACTGCATTAGCTTCTGCAGAGCAGCAGGATGAAACACATGGCAGTGAAAAAGTGAAAATAGGCATAATTCAGCCCGTGGAACATCCATCATTAAACCAAATCAGAGAATATATAATAATTGGATTAGAAGAACAGGGACTTAAAGACAAGGTTGAAATAACTTACAAGGATGCACAAGGGGATCCTTCAAACATTAATACTATAGTTTCACAATTTGTGGGAGATGAAATGGATATAATCGTTCCTATAGGAACAGGTGCTTCGCAAAGTGCTGCGGCAGCAACAAAGGAGATTCCCATAATATTTGCAGCAGTCAGCTATCCTTTAGATGCAGGATTGGTAAAGGATGTAAACAAACCGGAAGCAAATGTAACGGGTGTGTCTGATGCAATAGATGTGGAGCAGATTTTTAATTTAGCCTTCGAATTAACTCCCCAAGTTGAGACATTTGGGTTTATTTACAACACAGGCGAGCCGAATTCTGCTTCTGCAATCAATAAAGCTAAGGAATACTGCGATGACAAGGGTATTAAATATGTGGAGGCGACAATTACTAATTCAAGTGAATTACCGCAGACCGCTCAATCATTGGTTGAAAAAGTTGATGCAATCTTCACTCCGACAGACAATACTGTTGCATCTGCAATGCCCATACTCTCGGCTGAAGCACAAAAGGCAGGAATCCCTGTTTATACCGGAGCAGATTCAATGGTAATGGATGGAGGATTTGCAACAGTGGGGATAGACTACACAGTTCTTGGAAGACAAGTGGCTAAAATGGTTAAAAAAGTCATAGATGGTGAAGAAATATCAAATATTCCCACTGAAACCTTGAGTGAATTTGCAACTATAATAAATTTAACAACAGCGGATAAAATAGGCATCAAGTTATCGGAAGAACAATTGAAGAAATTTCAAATAGTGGAATAGGAGAAAATAATGAGCTTAACAGCATTTATAGGGTCAATGGAATTAGGGCTTGTATATTCACTGCTAACTTTTGGAACCTTTATATCTTTCAGAATACTAAAGGTTGCAGACTTAACGGTGGACGGAAGCTTTGTGCTTGGAGCAGCTGCTTCGGCCGTGTTTACTTTTGAAGGTATGCCCTTTACAGGAATTATAGCTGCACTGATTGCAGGAGCTATGGCAGGCGTTATTACTGCCTTATTACAAACCAAGATGGGCATACAGCCTATTTTGGCAGGAATTTTGACAATGACCGGTCTTTACTCCATAAATCTCATGGTAATGGACGGCAAGGCTAATATTCCCCTTTTAAATAAAACAAGTATTTTTACTTATGCTGAAAACTTCGGGGGAAGGGCATATAAAATAATAGTACTTTCTGTAATTATATCGATAATTTTTATGCTGCTGAACTGGTTTTTCAGAACACTTTTAGGACTTTCCATAAGAGCAACCGGTGATAATGAAGATATGTGCAAGGCTTCATCCATAAATACGGATTCTGTTAAAATTGTGGCATTTGCACTGTCCAATTCAATAGTTGCCTTGTCCGGGGCTTTGCTTGCTCAAATGCAGCAGTCAGCAGATGTGAATATGGGCTCCGGTATGGTTGTAATAAGTTTTGCTTCTTTAATTATCGGGAGTGTAATCATAAAGAACAAAAATATTACCGGAGGATTATTGTCTGTTGTTATCGGCTCGATTATTTACAGATTGATAATTGCACTGATTCTAACTACAAATTTTCCTCCCTCATATTTAAAGTTAATTTCTGCAATTGTAGTTATAATTGCTCTCTGTGTACCCAATCTTAAAAAGAAAATGGAAGTTAACAGGAAGGAAAGGGGGAGAAAAAATTGCTAAAGCTTAACTCAGTTAATAAGACTTTCAACAGAAACAGCTTAGATGAGCATCAAGCATTGAATAATGTAAATCTACATGTTGCAGAAGGAGAATTTGTAACAATTATCGGTGGTAACGGAGCAGGTAAATCGACCTTGTTCAATGTTATATCAGGCTCCATGCTTTGTGATTCCGGAGAAATAATCTTAGGCAGTGAAGATATAACTTATATGCCTGAGTACAAAAGGGCATCCTTTATAGGACGAATTTTCCAGGACCCTATGAAGGGCACAGCCCCAAATATGACTCTAGGAGAAAATCTTCTAATAGCATATATGAGAAGTACCAATCGCAATATTATGGGAGTTCCGTCAAAGAAAGAAAAAGATTATATAAAAGAGCATCTTTCATCCCTCGACCTTGGACTTGAAAACAGAATGAACACAAAAATTGGTTTGCTTTCAGGCGGACAGAGGCAGGCGGTTACATTGGTCATGGCAACCTTGGTTAAACCCATGCTTTTATTGCTGGATGAGCATACGGCTGCTTTAGATCCTCTTAGTGCAAAAACAGTTACTGAGCTCACAAAGAAAATAGTTGCGGAAAATAATATAACTAGCCTGATGATTACCCACAACATAAGCTCTGCCTTAGACTTGGGAACACGGACTATAATGATGGATTCAGGAAGCATAGTGATGGATTTAAAGGGCGAAGAAAGAAAAAAAGCAAGTGTTCAATCCTTGCTTGCAAAATTCAACTAATCATTATATATAAATATTTCTTCAAAGCCGCATTCCGGGCAGTTGGCTGTAATTTCATATGTATACATGGAAAGCACTTTTACCTTTGTAACAGTGCTTAAATTTTCATCTTTACCCTTAAACTTAGCTTTCTTTGAAGCTTCTTCTCCCTTTGCATATGTATAATTGTATCTTTTGCCGCAGTTTGAGCATTTTCTTCTGCCTTTTACAGCAATCATGATCTCACTTCCTTAAGCTTATAAATTAATTTCCATCAAATAGGACGCTAACTCAATTTCGCCCTTGTAATATTCCTTTGCTTCAATCAACAAATTATTTAGTTCGCCGAAATGAGGCAGGTGCGTAAGTATAAGCTTCTTTGAATTTGCTTTTTCTGCAAGCAACCCTGCCTGGGAGCTGTTGAGATGTCCTGCCTTTGTGCCATCCATATGAGAATAGAAGCTGCACTCGCAAATCAATAAATCAGAGTCTTCAAAGAAGTGCGCCAGTCCTTCAAAATAGGAAGTGTCTGAAGTAAATGAAAGTATTTTATCTTTGCATTTTATTCTTACGCTGTATGCTTCCACGGGATGGATATTTTTAATAAAGCTTACTTCAAAGGGTCCCAAAGTAACAATGCTGTTTTCATCAAAACTTACCCCATAAGTGTATTCTTCCCATTTAAGATGCTTGAAAAATTCTCCTTTCGGAGCATAAATAGGCAGAGGAGCAGAGATTTCCTTTAGCTGTGTTTTGATTTGTCTTGCATATTGCAAGGGTCCTATATCGCAGCAGTGGTCATAATGATAATGGGTTATCAACACTGCGTCGATATCCTTAATATCGGTTATTTCTTGTACAGAGCTCACAACTCCGCTGCCGCATTCCATCAGAAGCTTATAATTATCATGCTCAATTAAATATCCCGAGCTTGCTTCCCTTGCCTTTGGGAATCCTCCCCAATGACCCACAATAGTTACTTTCATTATTACTCCTAATATAATATATTCATCTACTTTTATAAAACTTTATATTAATGTTAACTAATGAATTGCGCCTTATACAAATCTGAATATATGCCTTTTTTCTTTAAAAGCTCATGGTGTCTTCCTTTTTCTTGTATGCCCTGATCTGTTAATATAATAATTTCATCGGCATTTTTAATAGTAGATAATCTGTGAGCTACAACTACGGTGGTCCGTCCCTTTGACAATTTCTCCAAGGCTTTTTGTATCAAAAGCTCGGTAGCATTATCAAGAGCGGATGTGGCTTCATCCAATATTAGTATTGGCGGGTTTTTAAGAAATACTCTTGCTATTGATATTCTTTGTTTTTGTCCTCCCGACAATTTTACTCCTCTTTCCCCGATATAAGTATCATAACCTTCAGGCAGTGACATTATGAAATCGTGAATGTTGGCATTTTTTGCAGCTTCATATACTTCTTCCCTGCTAGCATCAAATTTGCCGCATTGAATATTATCAAAAATTGTTCCTGTAAAAAGAAATACTTCCTGCTGAACAATTCCTATATTTTTTCTCAGGGATCTGCGTGTAAACTTTCTGATATCAATGTTGTCAATAGAAATGCTGCCATCCTCTATTTCATAAAAACGAGGTATTAAATGGCAAAGCGTTGTTTTTCCTCCTCCTGACGGTCCCACAAAGGCAACTGTTTTACCTGCTTCAATATCAAATGTTATATCCTTTAAAACCTGCGTATTATCATCATAAGCAAAGGATACATCTTTAAAACTAATTTTACCCTTTACATTATATATATCCTCTGCATCCGGCTCATCTTTTTCTATTTCCTTATCCATTATTTCTATGAAACGTTTAAATCCTGATTTTCCTGATTGGTATTGCTCAACGAAGTTCACTAACTTCTTTATGGGGTTTAAAAAGATGCCTATGTACAATAAGAAGGCTGCAAAGTCTCCAAAGTTGATTATCCCCAAAAAAAAGAATACAGCACCGGCACTTAAAACCACAATATTTAAAATGTCCATTATAAATGTTGAACCTACGTGAAACTCAGCCATTACTTTATAGGCTTTTCTTCTGGCTTCCTGAAATTTGCTGTTATTTTTATTGAACTTTTCCAATTCATTTTCTTTATTGCTGAAGGCCTTTGAAACTCTGATACCGGATATACTGTTTTCAATAGTTGCATTTACCTCTCCTATTGTAACCCTTGTCTCCATAAAAGCATCTTCCATCTTGATTCTAAGTTTCATTGCAACAATTATCAAAAGAGGAATAACTGAAAATACAATCAAGGAGAGAGGTAGGTTTATTAAGCTCAGCATAATAAATGAGCCAATAAGCAAAACCACTGATATGAATAAGTCTTCGGGTCCGTGATGAGCAAGCTCGGAAATATCCATTAAGTCATTTATTATTCGAGATGACAGGCTTCCCGTTTTATTTTCATCAAAAAATACAAAGGGAAGGTCCTGCAGATGTTCAAATATGTCTTTTCTCATATTAGCTTGCATTTTTACACCCATAATATGACCATAATATGTAATGTAATAATTCAGTCCGAATTTAAGAATGTATATGGCAGCTAAAACAATAAGCCATTTAGTCATAAGCTGGAATTGTTGATTGGGCACATAATTATTAATTATGTTCCTTGTAATCATGGGATAAAACAAATCACATACAGCCACTGCAAAGGCACAAATCATGTCGGTAATAAAAATTATTCTTACCGGCTTGTAATATGATATGAATCTCTTAAGCATTTTTTACTCCTGTTGTTTTTTTGATTTTGAATATATTAATGCTATAACTGTAAATACAATAATTGAAGCTAAATCCAAAAGTACAAAAATTGTGAATCCTAATCTCTTAAAATAGCTGAAAAGGGCAATTACCAATAAAATAATTATCATTGCAATTTTTGCATTTTTGTGGGCAGCGTTTTTGAAAATACTAATAAATATCTTTTCCACACTGGCATTATGCAGAATAATTCCCAAGATTAAAGCAGACGATGCATAACCCGGTTTTCTGGACATCAATGAGCAGCCTTGGGAAAATACAAAAATACCCATTGCTAATATAAAATGGTAAAAAAACTTGTGCTCCCTCATTTGTTTTCTTTGTTGTTGACGTATTTCGTACATTTCTTCACCTCGATTTCTATTTATCAATAATATCATTTCCTGTCGATTTTTTCAACGAATAAATTATTCATTAAATCAATAATTTGCTGGGAACATAAGCCTGACAGCAATCACCTTGGCTATGGTTCAGTATGACATAATCGGGGCTTTATCGGCTAAATCTAAATGCTCTATTGACATTTCATTAAGAATGTGTTAAACATGAAAAAGAAAGAGATACACTGATAATATGTTTTCAAGGACTTATTACAGATACTATGGATTTGATTATAAGGATTTGAAAAGGGGTATATTATTAGTGGTTTTCAGTAAAAGATATTCTTTTGAAATTTTATTAACTGAAAGGAAAAAAGAAATGAAAAAAACTAGGAAAATATTTTTATTACTCTTGGCAGTAATGCTAATTTCAGCATGCACAGCTCAAGAAAGCACACCTGAAAAAGCAGATGTCAAAACTGATCTCACCATGGGTTACACTACAGAGCCGGAAGGTCTTGACCCTCACAGAACTGCTGCAGCTTCCACATTTACCGTAACCAACAATATTTATGACACCCTTGTAGGTGTTACGCCTAAGTGGCAAATTGAGCCCAGACTTGCAGAAAAGTGGGTTTTTTCTGATGACGGAATGGAAATAACATTCACATTGAGAGATGATGTGTATTTTCATAACGGAAGACAGATGACAGCTAAAGATGTGGAGTATTCTTTTAACAGACTTAAGGATGCCGAAAGTCCCAGGGCAAGAGATTATGAAAATATTGTGAAAATTGAAGTTTTGAATGACTATGAAATAAAGTTTACAACTGAAACATTGGATGTTGAGCTTTTAAAGAGCTTTGTTTATCCATGGGCAGCTGTTGTTCCGGAGGAAGAGGCTGAAAATTTAAAAACAAAGCCTGTGGGAACAGGAGCATTTACTTTGGAGGAATGGGTTCCTCAGCAATATTTGATTTTGAAGAGAAACGATAATTATTACGGAGATGAAATAAAGCTAAAAACTGTAAAGATGGTTTTAATACCTGATGCAACAAGCATGATGGCAGGCTTCCAGGTGGGAGACCTAGATATTATTCCCTTAACCGGGGATCAGGTGACAATGGTGGAAGGAAATGAGAATTATAGAGTTCTTTCTGAGCCTATGAATGCTGTTCAAATAATGTCTCTAAACACAAATAACCTATATCTGTCCAATGAAAAAGTAAGACAGGCAATGGCAATGGCTATAAATAAGGAAGAGGTTATTGAAGCATCAATGTTTGGATACGGTGCTAAAATCGGCTCACACTTACCTCCTACTTCGCCGGATTATTATGACACTAATAATATATTTGAATACAATCCTGAAAAAGCTAAGGAGCTTTTAAAGGAAGCAGGATATGAAAATGGATTTGAAATTAACATGTCACTGCCTAAGAATTATCAGCTTCATGTGGATGCAGGTCAGGTAATAGCAGATCAATTGGGCAGAATAGGCATAGATGTGAATATTCAGCTTATTGAGTGGGGAACATGGCTGAGCGAAGTATATGGAGAGAAAAATTTTGATTCCACTGTTGTCGGCCATACAGGAAGACTTGATTCATATGCATTTCTTTCAAGATATAAATCAGACAGCAATGATTATATAAGCCTGACCACAGGAGAAGTTGATGAGCTGTTGGAAAATGCTCTCCATGAATTAGATGAAGGGAAAAGAAAAGAAATTTACAAAGACATACAGGTAATTTTAGCAAATAAACTTCCTGCTATATATCTGCAGACCCCCCACACAATGTTGGTTCTGCAGAAAAATGTAGAGGGTATGGAAATATTCCCCATAGACTTTTATGATTTTAAGGAAGTGTATTTTACTGAGTAAGAGGTAATCTTCCTTATGAGGTGCATATGTTAAGTTACATTTTAGATAGATTAAAAAGCTCCATTGTTGTTTTGTTTGTAGTATCGATTATTACCTTTTTTGTATTGATGATAATACCGGGGAACCCGGCACAGCTAATATTGGGAACAGATGCAACTCCCGAAGCCATAGCGGAGCTTCATGCTGCCATGGGACTTGACAGACCCTTGTATCAACAATATTTAAGCTGGCTTTTGGAGCTGTTTAAACTTGACATGGGTAAATCCTATGTCTACGGAGAATCGGTCACTGTCTTAATAGCAAGAAGTATTCCCGTAACATTTTCAATATCAATTTTTGCTATGGTTATGGCAGTTTTTGTGGCCTTTCTTTTTGGAATGCTATCAGCAATTAAAAAAAACAGTATAACAGATTATTTTTCAAGAAGTATAATGCAGCTTGGTGCAGCCATCCCTTCCTTCTGGATAGGGATGGTTCTTATTGTGTATTTTGGCGTTAAGTATAAAATACTGCCGGTTTCAGGTTTTATCCCGATTGAGCAAAGCTTTACCGGATTTATGAGAAGTATTTTTTTGCCCTCCCTTGTTTTAGCCATAGGGGAAGTAGGAACCCTATTAAGAATTGTCAGAAGCTCCATGTTAAACTCCTTAAAACAGGATTATATGGACATGGCTAAGGTAAAAGGGCTCAATGCAGGTAAAATATATATTAAATATGCCTTAAGGGGTGCACTTACTGCTCCCTTGACTATAATTGGAATGCAGCTTGCCAAACTTGCAGGAGGTACGGTTGTTGTTGAAACCATTTTTGCTCTTCCCGGACTTGGAAGATTGGTTCTTACTGCTGTTGAGCATAGGGACATTGTGCTTTTGCAGGGATTGGTAATGTTTATAACATCAATTGTAGTTATTATTACATTAATTGTTGACATTTTCGTTATGTTTTTAAATCCAAGGATTAAGTCCTTCCATCAGGGGGAATAATGAGAAAGAATATAAGCTTGATTTTAGGAATAATATTTGTGTTTATTATAACAGCAGTTTGGGTGCTGTCATTTGTTTACATGCCATATAATCCAAATGAAATGAATATTTCAAACAGGTTTTTAAAGCCTGACTTTGATTCGAAACATATCTTTGGGACAGATAATTTCGGCAGAGATATATTAAGCCGAATAATGTACGGCTCAAGAAATGTACTCTTGGTTGCCCTAGTCTCTGTTTCACTCGGCACCTTGATAGGAATACTATTGGGAGCTCTTGCTGCAATGCTTAAGGGTCTTGCCGAAACAATAATTATGCGTATTATGGACGGGCTCATGGCATTTCCCGGCATACTTCTTGCTATGATGCTAGTGGCTGTTTTGGAAAGAGGAATTCAAGGCTCAATTGCAGCTATAAGCATTTTTATGGTGCCCATATTTTCAAGACTTGTTTATTCAATGATATTAGATACTGAAAACCTCTTGTATATCAAGGCGGCAAAAAGTTACGGAAGCTCAAAAGGGCAAATATTTTTCAGACATTACATTCCTGCCATGCTTCCAAGATTAATCACCCAGTTTAGCTCATCCATCGGCTCTGCAGTTATGATTGAAACATCTCTGTCCTTTTTAGGACTTGGGATTCAGCCTCCTTTTGCAAGCTGGGGATTGATGCTCAGCGAATCAAGACAGTTTTTTTTGCTTCATCCATACTTGGCGGTTGCACCAGGAATTGCAATTATAATTACCGTATTAGGATTTAATCTTATGGGAGACGGGCTGAACGATATTCTTATTAACAGGGGGAGCAATGATGAATAAAACAGTTGAGTTGAAGAACCTCTATATTAAGGC
The DNA here is from genome assembly GCA_012519555.1 of Tissierellia bacterium. Taxonomy (GTDB): domain Bacteria; phylum Bacillota; class Clostridia; order Tissierellales; family Sedimentibacteraceae; genus Sedimentibacter. The sequence goes on from JAAYPY010000142.1 coordinate 25,880, forward strand.
CGGTGACAATACATTGGTTAATAAAGCTTCTCTGATGATAGAAGAAGGAGAAATTTTTGGGCTGGTAGGTGAATCAGGCTCGGGGAAAACTCTTACAGCCAAAGCAATTATCAATTTACTTCCGAAAGGATTAACTTATTCAGCCGATGAAATAATAACTGCCGGAAAAAATATACTTACTGCTTCAAATAAAGAAAAAAAAGAACATATAGGGAAAAATATTGGCTATATTCCTCAAAATACTGTATTTTATCTGCATCCCATGCTTAAAATAAAAAATCAAATTGCAGACGGATATATTTATCATATGCATAAAACAAAGAAAGAAGCTTTGGAAAAAGCTGAAGCTTTGTTAAGCAAGGTTGGCTTCAAATCTCCCAAAACTGTACTGAATTACTACCCATGGCAGCTGAGCGGAGGTATGCGTCAAAGATGCAATATTGCCATGGCTTTGATGAATGACCCCAAGCTAATAATCGCAGATGAGCCTACAACAGCTTTGGACACTACTGTTCAAAGGCAGGTTATGGAGCTCTTCAAAGCAATAAATGAAGAAATGAAACTTTCAATACTGTTGATTTCCCATGATTTAGGATTAGTAAAGCATTACAGCCACAGCTTAGGGGTAATGTATGCCGGTCAGATCGTCGAATCAGGATATACAAAGACAGTCTTCAGCCGGCCTAAGCACCCATATACACAGCTTTTGATTAAAATTATTCCTTCTTTGGAAATTAGGAAGAATGAACCTTTGACCGAAATCCCGGGATTTGTTAAGGATAAGGGTAGAGATTCCAATGGATGCTTGTTTTACAACAGGTGTCCCGAAGCAATGGATATTTGCGAAGTTAAAGTTAAAGAGCATATGGATGATAATGAGGACCATTATTACAGATGTAATTTAGAATAGAGGAAAAAATGGAAAGCAAGATTGTTATTTCTGCAGTAAATATAAGAAAAGAATATGTCACCAAAAAGCATTTTCTCACAGGCAAGGTTAAAGAAAAGTATGTTGCCGTAAAATGTGCTGCCTTTGATATAGAAGAAGGAAAAACAGTCGGAATTGTAGGAGAATCAGGAAGCGGGAAATCCACCATAGGAGAAATTGTGGGAGGACTTCAAGAACCTACATACGGCAATATTTTATACTTCGGAAAAAATATCAAGGAGCTGTCAGACGAAGAATACCAAGATTACAGAAAAAGCGTACAGTTTATTTTTCAGGACCCTAAAGGCTCCATGGACCCCAATTATAGAATTGTCGATATTTTGTCCATGCCCTTATTAACTGCGAAAATTGCCAAAGATAAAAAAGAAGCTGAAAAATTGGTTGATGATATGCTTTTTAGAGTAGGACTGGATTTAAGCGTAAAAAATAAATACCCGACTGAAATAAGCGGAGGGCAGTGCCAGAGGGCAGCAATAGCAAGAGCATTGCTTGTTAATCCTAAATTGATTGTCTGCGATGAGCCTGTTTCCGCCTTAGATATTTCTGTTCAGGCTCAAATACTGAATTTACTCAGGGAGCTTCAAAGAGAGCTGAATATTTCATATATATTTATATCTCACGATATCGGAGTAGTAAATTATATGTCTGATACAATTTTAGTCATGCAAAACGGAGCTATTGTGGAAAGAGGACCTGCAAAAGAAGTTATTTTGCACCCCAAAGAAAACTACACGAAAAAACTCATAGAAAGCGCCTTTATGTGACAAGGGTATAGGGGTACTGTCATCTTTTTAATGGAAGGTAATACGATGGAAATCACACTGAAAGAAAATGAAAGAATAGAAGATTTACAGTGCAAGGGTTTGAAAATCATCCAAAACAAGAAATGGTTCTGTTTTGGTATGGATGCTGTCCTTTTGACCAAT
>JAAYPY010000143.1 GCA_012519555.1 Tissierellia bacterium
CATTTTCGTTAGTGATGATTACTCCGACAAAATTTAATGTCTTGCCATGCTCCGCAAACAATTCATGGATGACCGGATTGTTCAAGTGATGATAGGTTGTATTCTTATCACATGCAGATACACAGTTACCGCTTACTATGGCACCATCCATCACTTCCGTAGGATATATCATGGTTGGCAATATTTGCTTTGCATCTACACCGTATACATAGGTATCATGCATAAGACCTTGGCTTTGAAGCATCTCAACATATGCTACTCTGGGAAGGTCGGGATACATTTTTAAACCTTCAGTTAAAGTTGGTGTTTCAAATACTTCAACTTCATCAGCAGTTAAATTCCTTGCAAGCTCACCTAAATATAAAGCTACCTTATATCCTGCAAATCTCAAAGCTTTTTCATGCTCATGCTGCTTTAAGCCTTCAACCGGCTCGCACACTAAAACTAAATTGTAAAGCTTTGAAAAAGGTGTGTAATCAGCTCCGGGACCGCTCATATCAATAATGCCTTCCTGGAATCCCACTATCTTGCCCGTTGTTAAAACTGCTGCACCTTTCAGCACATTTGTTTTTCCAGAGCCTACTGTTTCTACCTTGTTAATCATTCCGGGAAATATGCCGCCTGGTCCTTCAACTTTAACTCTTGGCTCGATAACGTCTTTAACTGGCATTATTCGAACACTTTCCCCCGGCTTAGCCAATTCTACATCAGCTTTTTTGAAATTTTGGTCTTCTAGAATTAATGCTTTTACTTCTTCCTTGTTGACATACAACGTAGCATTTTCTACTTTGGATACATCAGAAAACTGAATATCCTTAATAAAAATATAGCCTAATTCTAATTTCAAAATTTTTCACCTCCAATTAAATTTTTCGACAGTTATATATTTAACGCGCTTTCCAGCACAGTTAAATCAACTAATTTTAAATCCTCTGCACTTTTATCATCTAAGAATTTAAGTTTTTCTTTATCGAACTTATCATATGTAATAATTGCATTTTCAATCATATAAACTGAGTTAAAATTTATTATTTTTTTTTCATCGCTAATCATAATGGATTTATAGGGTGTCTCACTTGGTTTTACACTGCTTGCCAAGGGATGGGTCAAAAGTTCGTGCCCTAAGTGAAGCTTGTCCCTGACTGCAATCAAAACATCCTTAAATGTCCCATCAATGTAAACAATATTTAAGCTTTCTTTATATTTGTTTAATACCCAATCATTGTTAGTTATAATCATTTTTTTCACCTATAAAATAATTAAGAGCAGTAAGCAAAACCAAAAACATTCTGCCTTCTGCCCTGTTAATTAACCTGAGAGTTTCTTCCTTAAGAATTGCCCCGTCGGTGCTTACGCTTTCCAGAGATTTGTCAATCCACGGTCCTTTTGCCTGCGATAGTCGTTACAATATGGCTTAATTATAACTTATTTCCTTCGGCGCTGTTAATAACATAACAGTCTCTCCCGCGAATGTCATCCAAGTATTCACTTAATATTAGTATATATAATTTTCATTAATAAATCAACTGTTAATTTAAAATTATTTTATTTTTTTTTGATACCTTCGTCTTAAATTTATATTATAAATAAATTGGATCTACTATTATATACCGCTGTCATTTTGTTATTATTTATACTACTTCCATTATATGTTCCGCAATATTCATCGAATGATCTCCAACCCTTTCCAAATTGCTTATCATATCCAAAAATACAATTCCCGCATTAGGATTGCATATGAGGTTGTTAAGTCTGTCAATATGATTTTTTCTGAGAACCTTATACATCTTATCAATTTCTTCTTCATATTTAGCAACCGCTTTTAAGTCATCCGGGTCAGTACAGGTTAATGCATTTAGAGAGTATTTATATGCTTTGATAGTCAAATCAAACATGCTTGTTATTTCAAAGGTTGCTTCTTCTGAAAAGTCTGCTTTGTTTTCAATTTTATATAACAACAATTCTCCTATATTGTCAATATGATCTCCTACTCTCTCAATATCACTGGTTGCATTCAACATAACAAATAATTTGTCCTTTTCGGCATTTGTCAAAGAAAACTTATCCAACTTTACAAGGTATTCCAATATTTCCTTATGCAATTTGTTTACTTCTTTCTCATGTTCAAAAATTTCATATACTAACTCTTCCTTACTTTCTAAAAAGGCTTTTTTTGCTGCTTCAAACTGAGCCATTACTATATTTCCCAAATGGAGCACTTCTTTTGCCGATTGTATTAAAGCAATGGAATGAGTGACCAAAATTCTGTCATCAATGTATTTTGTTACACTTTCTGTTTCACGCCCGTCTTTTATTACTATAAGCTCTGAAGCCTTAACAAGCAAGCCGGAAAACGGAAACAATATTATTACATTTATAACATTAAAGAAAATATGTCCTGCAGCAATCTGCTGGGGTACATTTATCGGTACTAACCGGTAAACCATCCAAGCAACAGAATTTCGCAAGAATATCGTGAATAAAACAGTCCCGGTTACATTAAACAATAAATGTATTACAGCTGCTCGTTTTGCTGTTTTATTTGCACCTATGCTTGCCAATAATGCAGTAACACAGGTACCTATATTTTGACCGAATATAATGGGATAGGCTTGTTCAAATGTTATTATTCCGGTTGCAGCAACCGCTATCAGCAAACCTGTGGTGGCGCTGCTGCTTTGCAGGATGGCAGTCATGACAAAACCCACAATAATTCCTAAAAACGGGTTATCAAACTTTGTCATCAAACTGATAAATTCAGGATTCGACTCAAAGGTCTCCATTGCGGTTTTCATTAAATCCATACCAATGAAGAGTA
>JAAYPY010000025.1 GCA_012519555.1 Tissierellia bacterium
AAGGAAGCCGACAGTTCACCACACCATGGGCGGTATTGAAATAAATACCGAAGCTCAGGTTATAGACACATCCGGAAATGTTATACCCGGTTTATTCGCAGCCGGTGAGACTACAGGCGGTATCCATGGAACTAACCGTCTTGGAGGAAATGCATTAGCTGATATTAACACATTCGGTAGAATCGCCGGTAGAAATGCAGCAACCAAATAATTAATAAGTAAATCATGGAACAGAAGGAGCTTAAGCCTTGCTGTTCCATTTTTTTATGGCAAAAATATAAGCATATAAAATATTTTCTTGGACAGACGTAACACTTTGTACAATTTTGAATATGATGATAATGAGCTTGACTCAAAATTTAAAACGAATAAGGTGTTATGATGAGTTGTTGTAGAAGAAGAGATAGAGATAGAGACGAAGTTATGGGAATTCAGAGAATTGCTCTAAGAGGCCCCGGCTGCATTGACGGAACAGGACGCTGCCGAGGTGTTTTAGGAACAGGCGGCAGAAGAAGATGTGAAGATTTATTAGATGCTGCAGAAGATTTCTGTGATGAGGTTTTTGGTGACCGAGGCAGAAGATGCTTCAGCAATGTTTTAGGCACAGGCGGAGAAAGATTTTGCTGCAGCAACAGAGATTTATTAGGAATCCGTGACAGGGAGTTCCGCTGCAGCAACAGAGATTTACTGGGAATCCGTGACAGAGAGTTCCGCTGCAGCAATAGACGTGTTATGGGAGCAGGAGAAGATGAACGCTGCGGGCAAGTATTCGGCACCGGTGGAGGATTCCAATGCAATGATGTTGCAGGCAGGGGCGGCAGACGGCATAGATGTACACCCTCATTCTGGGATTTGAAAACTCCATTTACTGTACCAAGATAATATTCGGGGACATTCCTCCTAGCGGACATTAAAAAATAGGGAGGTATGTCCCCTTTTTTGTATTCTTATCTTTTTTTGAAACTTTTTACAGTTTATTTTTTTGCTCAAGGCTAATACTAACAATAAGCTTCATAGTAAGAAAGGAGCAATAGTATGAGCAAAAATAAATTAGTAGTTCCTGAAGCACAACAGGCTATAAACCAATTAAAAATGGAAATAGCCCAAGAGTTGGGGATGCCGGTTATAAACGGCACAGATTCAAAAATGTATCCTGCTATCGTCAATGGTCTCAGCGTCAGAGAAATGGTACGCAGAGGCGAGCAAATGCTGATAAATAAAAATGCTCCATCTGACACAGATATTTATTGATTTGCGGTAAAAAGGAATGATAGCCATACTAAAAACGCCTCTATTGAGGCGTTCATCATGGTATTTTTATTCTATATTTAATATGGAATACATTAAATCCTTTATAGCTAAATAGTCTAAAATATAAAATGACAGACCATTTCGTGTTTGTGTGGATCCGGGAAGAGTGTGGAAATTCACATTTTCAATTGATAGTCCTATGCTTCCCATTGCTAAGGATGTTGCTTCCGACAAGGAAAAATCAGTATCTAGATATGGATACACTTCTTTTACAACCAAAGGTAATTTAATGGACAATGCTTTTTTAATTGCTGCCTTTACAAATCCCTGCTGAGCTTCAATACGGCCTAGATCTCCGTTGGAATATCCAGAATAACCTGCATAATTTGTTTTCCTGAACCTTAGAAACTCCATGGCTCTATTGCCTTTTATAAGCTGTTTGCCGGGAGGGATGTCTATATCAAGAGGAGGGTTTGAATATGGGTCAGTGTACCTCATATGAAAAGGTACGTCCACTTCTACCCCGCCAAGAGCATCCACGGCAGCTCTTACACCATCGTAATCAATGGTCACATATTTATCTATTTTAATCCCTGTTATATTTAAGATTATTTCAGATAACCCTTCTATACCCTTAACTGTGTATACGGAATTTATTTTATTGTTTCCGCTGTTTACAAATCCATCCCTATCCACATAGGTATCTCTGGGTATGGAAATAACATCTCCTGTCTTGTTTTTAGTATCATAACTAACAACCATAATAGTATCAGATCTCGAATTTTCCAATCCCAATACTAGTACATTAATTCTGCTGTCCTTGTCATTGCCTAATATTTTAAAGATATCAGAAGCATCGGCACTTCCGTCTGTTAAGTTGCCGTTCAGCCAATACAAGCCGCCTGTAATAATCAATGAAAAACAAATCAGCGAAATGAAGAACACTTTAAAAAAACGCTTCATTTAATTCCTCCAAACTTATGTATCAGAAATTATGATAACACCAATAATGTACATTTGTAAAGAGTTTTAATCTTAATTTTTCTTTAATCATTTAGGTCCATAAACAATAGCGTCATACTGAACATAACCGAAATAGTAACTATAGCTTTTCATTATATGCCTTTTCGAAGTCCATTATTGTCAGGTCACTTTCCAAGTATCTTGCATATGTGTATAATACATCAGACAATCTGTTTACAAACTTAAGAAGAATTTCACTTACTTCTTCATTGCGTTTTAAAGATAGGATTCTTCTTTCGGCCCTGCGGCAAATGGTCCTTGCAACATGAAGAGCAGCTGAGGCTTCAGATGAGCCGGGTACTATAAATGCGTCAAATCCTCTTATTTTAGGAAGATAATCATCAATTATTTTTTCCAAAGCTGCTATATCTTCTTCCTTTACTGTATACTTGTACTTTCCTGCTTCGACGGTGGCTAATTCACCTGCAACAAAAAATAACCTCATTTGAATTTTCTTTAGGTTTTCTTTGATTTTTTGGTCATTAATAAATTTCGAAGCAAAACCTATATAAGAATTTAGCTCATCTACTGTTCCGTAGGATTCCACTCTTAATGAATCCTTGTCGACTCTTGTTCCGTCATATAAAGATGTCTGTCCTTTGTCACCTGTCTTGGTATAAATTTTCATTTCTTCCTCCTATGTTTTTGTTCTTTTACTTATTTCGTCTGAAATCCTTCCGAATTCCTCCAAAGTAAGCTTCTCTCCTCTTATACCCGGAGATATGCCAGCTGAAACCAATGAGCTGTTGATTAATTCTTTTGATAAATTCAAACTGTTGCTTAATCCGTTTAAAATTGTCTTTCTTCTTTGCCCGAAGGATGCTTTTATTACTGCAAAAAGCATCCTTTCATCCAATACTTGGATTTTAGGCTTTGCTAGTATTTTAAACTCAATTACGGCAGAATCAACCTTTGGCTTGGGCATAAATACCGTATTTGGAACAATCATTGCAATATTAGTGTCTGCTCTGTACTGAACGGCAAGAGTTATTGCACCATACTCCTTGCTGCCGGCTTTTGAGTTAAGCCTTTGTGCAACTTCCTTTTGGACCATTACAATAACCTTGGAAATATTGTACTCTTC
>JAAYPY010000144.1 GCA_012519555.1 Tissierellia bacterium
AAATATATTATGAGAAATATAAATCCGCCGTTTGCACCCATTTTATATGGGAATCCCCAAATGTTACCCAAGCCTATAGCTGAGCCTATAGCTGCCATCAAAAAACCAAAGTTCGTACCAAATTGACCTCTTTTTTCTTGTTCCATTCTGCACCTTCCCTTCTTTCTTTACATAAAAATTATAAAAAATTACAATGATAAAAATAAATATCTCTTAACGCTATTTAAGGCTCATCACCTCCAAAATGCTACTTAGAGTTTTTAAGCTATTTTTGTTTTGTTTTTTTAGTTTTTTTACCACCTCCTTAATTAAATAATTATTGTTATCGTTTTCAATTGCTTTTATGTATGAAAACGTTTATGTGTTTGATTATACTATGTGAATTTCTTTTTGTAAAGCACAAATTATTGCAATAGAAATATTAGTATAATTTGGAATATAAATATAAGCACAGTGTAAATTTTATTCAGCATTATAATTAAAAAATTATGCATGACATATCTTTTGCTTATTACTAAATTCATTTATAGGTAATTCCCGTTTTTTGTCCTTATTATATTTAAGTTTCAATAAGTATACATAAAATTTATTAAAGTACTGTATTTTATTGTATAGGGTATAAATAAATTTCCTTCAAACGTATTTTCATGGTATTATACTACATTGTAAACCAATTGTCCAGCAAAAAGTATGTTATATAAATAACAATATTCTGATATAATTATTCAAATAATCTATATTGTTTTTTTGAATATTATGTCTTCTTTGTGTATTTATTTTCTTTCAAAAAAGACTCTCCCAATAATAGGAAGAGTCTCATTATTGTATTTGCTAATTTTCTTTTATTGATAAGGCTAAGTTAAGAAGTATTCCAACAACAGCTGCAGTTGCAATGGCAGGTGCTTTAATACCAAACATTGGAATCATACCGCCTTCAAATCCAAAACTTCCACCAAGCCCTACTATTAATATTACTGCTATGACAGCTAAATTTTTCGAGCTGAACATATCAACTTTTCTATCAATCATTATGGTTATTCCTTGAGCTCCTATTACTCCGAATAAATAAATCGACAACCCTCCGATTACTGATGTGGGAATTGAATATATTATGTTAATCAAAGGTGTAAAGCAAGAAATTATCATTGTCAATATAGCTGCTAAGATCAGAACATGTATCGAAAAGTTTTTAGATATTGCCATAGCACTTATATTTTCACCATAATTTGTTCCTGCCGGACCTCCTATAGATCCTGAAATAATATCTCCTATTCCGTCACCTATAAGATTTAACCCCAATTTATTCTCAATATCGTATTTTTTATTAACACCTTTTTTCTTTGCCAAGTCATTTACATATATGTCCAATTGGTAAACATGTGCTGTTGACTCAGGAATTGTTGCTATTGCAATAGGCATAATAGCCACTAGAGCTGCAATCGTTGGTTTTGGAAATGTGAAAACGGGGAGATTAAATGCCCCTGTTGTCTGAATTGTATCAAATGATACAAAAGGAATACCTGTTATACCTCCTATTATTAATGCTGTTATATATCCTGTCAACAAGCCGAATAAAATCGGAAGCTGGCTTAGTTTTCCCTTTAAATACACTGAATACAAAATTGTTGACAGCAAAGTAATAACTGCTATAGTCCATGCCCAGCTGCCCGCATAGGGATTATTTTGTGCCACTTCCGGAAAAGATGCGGCATTTGTCATTGCATTTGCCGCCAAGGACAATCCTATAATGATGGCTATACTTCCGGTTACAGTTGCAGGAAGTACCTTATCGATTTTATCTTTTCCGGACTTGTTAACTATATATCCTGCAATTATTGAAACAAAACCGGACATTACAATCCCGAATTGTGCTATTGAAATTTTTTCATTAAGAGAGAATAAGGCGAACTGCTCACCACTCATGATCGAGGCGATTGCTGCTATATATGAAAAGCTTGAACCATAGTAGAGAGGAATTTGTCTCCCTGTGATAAGTATAAATCCTAACGTTGCCAAGCCGCTGGCAAATATAGTAGTAGAAACATGAAAACCTGTGATGAGAGCAACTAAGACTGTTGCAGGAAACATTACAACTATTTGTTGCAAGGCAAAGAAAATAAGACCAAGTAACGGCGGACGCTCGTCCGGTAAATAACCAAAAACCTCATTTTTTGTTGACATAACTACCTCCATGTAAATAAATAAAATCCTCGACCGGATGGTCAAGGATTATTATTCACAAAAAGACACATGGATATTAATCTTGACGGCATCACGGTACCGTGTTAAAGATTGTTTTAACTAAGTATAGCATGTATAAATTGCTCAGTCAACAAAAAATTCACTGCTGATATTGCTTGTCTTGTGATAGTTCCTTTAATCAATATTTAAGACTATATTATTGGAAGTGACCTTTATTGCTCCTTTCATTTCCAATAATGTCAAATTGCCAAGTAATTCACCGGTTTCCATTTTCGTTACCTGCTCTAATTCATCAATTGTATTTTTCCCTGACTTTAGACAATTTATTATTTCAAGTTCATCATCAGTGAATGTGTTTAAATCAATAAATGTATTTTTTAGTTTTACTTTTTCTTTTAATTCTAAAATTTCTTCTATAATATCATCAATTGATAAGGTTATTTTGGCTCCGTCCCTTATTAGAGCATTGGTTCCCCTGCTGAAGAGGCTGTCAATATTTCCCGGTACAGCAAAGATTTCTCTTCCTTGATTGGCAGCATGACCGGCTGTTATTAAAGTGCCGCTTTTCTCTTGAGCTTCAATAACAAGTACTCCTTCGGAAAGTCCGCTGATAATTCTATTTCTGTCATGAAAGTTAAATGCAACCGGTTGTGTATCAAAAGGATATTCGGTGATAACCGCTCCCTGGTTTTCTGATATTTGTTTATAAAGTTCAAGATTTTTCTTTGGATATACTAGATTGATGCCACAACCGATTATTCCAAAAGTCTTGGCTTTGTACTTCAAGGCTGTTTTATGGGCAATCGTGTCAATTCCAACAGCCAAACCGCTTACAATATTGACTCCGATTTCAGACAACTCCCTTGTCAGCTTCTCTGCTGCCCATTTCCCATAGCTTGTAGCCTTTCTTGAACCTATGACTGCAATTGATATCTTGTTTATGAAATCCAAATTGCCCTTGTAATATAGCAAATATGGAGCACTGTCTATTTGTTTGAGCTTATTTGGGTAATCTTCATCAAAAATAGTTACTATTTTGACATCTTCTCTATTTAATTTTTCCAAGATTTTCTCTTCGAAATCATTTTTGCTTTCAGAGAGTTTGATTATTGTGTCGGGTTTAAGTATGGACAAATTATATTTCTCGAACTCAAAATTATCCCATAGGTCCCCTATAGAGCCGAAATAATCAAGAAGCATTGAAATCCTCTTATTTGAAATTCCATTAACTGAAAGCCATAACAAGGTTTTTTGGTTGATGTTTAATCTTTCCATGCTACCTCCAATATTTGCGGTCTAAATTTCTGTACCGAATTGCTTCCGCTATGTGCTTTGTTTCTATATTCTCCGAGTTTTCCAAATCGGCTATTGTTCTTGAAACTTTGAGTATCTTATTGTATGCTCTTACACTTAAGCCTAAAACTTCAAAAGCATTCTTAAGTAATGATTCTGATTCCTTGTTAAGCCTGCAAAATTTAGCTATGCCCTTTGTTGAAAGCTCAGAATTGGTAAGAATACCCATGTCTTTATATCTCTTAAGCTGAATATTTCTTGCCCTGACTATTCGCTTTTTAATTTCTGCCGAAGATTCTTCCGCTCGCTTATCTTTTAGTTCATCATATTTTACCGGCAGTACCTCAATTTGAATATCAATGCGATTGAGCAAGGGACCGGAAATCTTCCCCAAGTATTTGTCAATTTGGCTTTGCCTGCAGCTGCATTCATGGGTTGGGTCCCCCAAATATCCGCAAGGACATGGGTTCATTGAAGCAACCATCATAAACTTTGCAGGAAATGTAAATGAACCGCTTGCCCTTGAAATGGAAATTTTGCCGTCTTCCATAGGCTGGCGGAGAACCTCTATAACACTTTTGGGAAATTCCGGAATCTCGTCTAAAAATAAAACTCCGTAGTGAGACAAGGATACTTCTCCGGGACGCGGGTTTGTTCCGCCTCCTGCCATAGATGTGCGGGAAGAAGTATGGTGGGGTGAACGGAAAGGTCTTTTGGTTATTAAACCTTTATTGCTCAGTAGCCCTGATATACTGTAGAGCTTTGTCACTTCCAAGGATTCTTCGTATGTCAAATCAGGTAAAATTGTTGGAATACGCTTTGCAATCATTGTTTTGCCTGAGCCGGGACTTCCCAAGAGAAGTATGTTATGCATCCCGGCAGCTGCTACTTCAACTGCTCTTTTCATTGCAGGTTGTCCCTTTATTTCAGAAAAATCTTCACTGTAATGGTCCTGTTTTTGGGTAAAATCATATTTGCATTTAAAGGGTTCAATGGTTATATTGCCGTTTAAATAATCAACTAATTGGCATAAACTTTCAACAGGGATTATTTCTATGCCTTCTATAGCTCCGCATTCTTCCTTATTGTCTTCAGGTACTATTGCTTTTTTAAGGTTTTTGTTTCGCATAGAAATAACCATGGGCAGGGCACCGTCTATTGCGGTAATCCTTCCATCCAAGGATAATTCACCTATAATGAAAGTTTTTTCATCCACGGGTTTAATTATCTTAGAAGCAGCAAGTATACCCACGGCAATGGGCAAGTCTATTTGGCTTCCTTCTTTTTTTAAATTTGCCGGTGCAAGATTTACCGTAATACGGCTTACGGGAAAATCAAATCCGCTGTTTTTAATTGCTGCTCTGACTCTTTCCTTTGATTCCTTAATAGAAATATCAGGTAGACCCACAATACTAAAATTAGGAAGTCCTCCGGACAAATCAGTTTCAACATCAACTTCATAACCTTCAAGTCCGTAAAGGGCGCATGTTTTAATTTTTGAAAGCATAATACCTCCAACAATATAAGGTTATAAAATTATACTATAATTTTCCAGTTAAGACAATAAAAATCTCCTTCGGCATTCTAATGCATCAGGGGAGCCTCATACTCCTTTAAAAGGGTGCGAACCGCTGCTCTGCCCACCACTCTTCCCTCAAGAGATTATATTGATTAGTGAATTGATCTAAATGAATGTTTTCCCATTTAATAAGCAAATCGAACAGGCCCTTGCTTGATTCAGAGCTTACCTTCTTCTTGGCCTCTTCGTAAAAATCAATGGAGTTCTTCTCCATTTGCATGCCTATACCGTATATGGACATAGCCAATGTGGCATATGCTTTATCAACCTTGTCCCAGCGGTAAATTTCAGGTGAAGGTATTTCGATTCCCGAAGATAATATTTCTTCGATTCTTATTTCACCTCCGTCACTAAGTTTGGTCCATAGTTTCTTTAGATATTCTGCATGCTTAAGTTCTTCGTTTGCAAGATGCATGAATGCTTCCTTGTTACCCTGTGTTTTAGCTTGCTCTCCTGCCAACTTATAGAACTCATAGCCTTCCATTTCATTTAAAACAGCCTGCGAAATAATTGCTAATTCTTCTTTATACATAATATCCTCCTTGTTTTGAGTGCTGCAAAGTTTATCTTCCTGGCCTCTTATTTGCACCTTGATATTATTATACCATCACAAAAGTTTCTTAAACAATTATTCCTGCAAGTTTAATCTTCAAATACTTTGCCTAAGCTGTCATTTATAACCAAATCTGCCCTGTCATCCATAGGAGTTGAAGATTTGTTTATAAGTACCAACTTACTTCCTTTGAAATAGTTTATAAGGCCTGCAGCAGGATATACTACAAGAGATGTTCCTCCGATTATTAAAACATCTGCTTGATCTATGTAGTAGACGGCACTTTCAATAACTTCATTTTTAAGGCTTTCTTCGTACAAGACAACATCCGGCTTAATAATGCCGCCGCAGTCGCATTTGGGAATTCCTTTGGAATTTATAATAAAATTAACATCGTGAAACTTTCCGCATTTCATACAGTAATTCCTGTGTACTGAGCCGTGTAACTCTAATACATTCTTACTTCCTGCAGCCTGATGAAGCCCATCGATATTTTGTGTGATGACAGCCTTAACTTTTCCTTCCTTTTCCAATTCAGCTAACTTCTTATGGGCACTGTTTGGTTTTGCGTCCAAAAATATCATCTTATTTATATAAAAGTCAAAGAACTCTTCTGTCTTGCTTTTGAAGAAGCTGTGAGAAATCATCATTTCAGGCGGATACTTATATTTTTTGCTGTATAAGCCGTCGACACTTCTGAAGTCCGGTATTCCGCTTTCGGTTGATACGCCTGCTCCTCCAAAAAATACAATATTATTACTTTTTGATATTATTTCTTTTAATTCAGCGTTCATAATTGCCTCCAATTAAATTTCTCTAAATAAATTATAACATGTTTCTTAGTAATCACAAGTAACAAGGGTACTGTCACAAAAAGATGTGACAGTACCCCCGTCCCCTTGTCATTATTCATAAATGTTTACTATCCTGTCTCCGACCATATCCATGTTAAGATATTCCATGTGTCTTTTTGGAATAGTCACCACGTCTGGATTACCGTCACTTATGAATCTTTCCCTTTTGTTTTCTTCATATTGTTTAAAATAATCATTTATACCGCAATTATCCACATTAATTTCGCTTGCCGTCACACGGTAAAGGCTATAAAAATTTGTCAATATATCAAAGGGTGAATATGCCGGTCTCCAACCTACATCTAAAACTGCAATGGTTTCATATTTATTTCCTTCATATTCTCCTTCAATCATAAATTCAATATATTCATTCTTTGGGTTGCTGCCGTGTGGAAGAGCCAAGGTTTCAACCGCATAATCAGGCAAATACTCTTTAATGATATTATTTACAGATCCTATTTCAATTTGAATTTGTTCCGAGTTTAATTTTTCCATTTTCTCGTGGCTATATGTGTGATTCCCCAAATCATATCCGTTATCTATAAGCCAAGTAAGCTTTTCCTCTGCATATTCTATTTGACCGAATGGATTAGTTCCCAAAAAGAAGCTTGCTGTTACATTAAAATCGGGATACTTTTCTTTAAATTCTTCTAAAATTCCTATAGCACAGTCGGGATCTAAGACCATTTCTCCGTCTTTTTCGATCAGATTAAAATTATTTTGCCTTCCATCATCAAAGGTGAGTATAATAGGAGTATATCCTGCTTCTGTACTGATTTCTCCCTTTGCATAATCATTTAAGCTTATCATGCGATAACCATTTTGGTACATATACTCCAAATCCTTACGAAAATTATCGGGAGTTCTTTGCCATACTGATTCTTCCGGCCCGATTCCATGATACATCAATATCATGATTTCTCCAAGCTCATTAGGGCCCAACGTTAAATCAATGGAAGCAACTATGTCTTCTTCCGTCGGCTCCTCTTCTGCTTCTGCCTCTTCTTCCACCGACTGTTCAAAATCCGGAGTCTCAGCTTCAGGCGGGTCTGCAGGGACTTCTGCCGTAGGGGTACCCGCTTCACATCCTATCAATAATAATAAGGCTATAATAATAAGTATTTTTTTCATTCCATTCTCCTCTTTCTGTACTATTATTCTATATTATTCAAAAGTATATGTCCATATGAAGTATTTCAAATTTTTGTTTATTATTGACAAAATGTTTGATATAATAGTTTGTATGTATGTGGACAAACCTTCATAACAGTTTATAGGAGGATACATTTGAAAAGTGATAACAAAAATGCACAAGATAAGCTTAAGCTTTTGTATATATTGGATTATATAGATCTGCCATTGACAAATATTGAAATTACCAATTATCTGTTAGAATATGGCATAATGGATTATTTCACATTGCAGCTTTTGTTAAGTGATCTTTGCGATGCAAAGTTAACTCTTCTTAAGCCTTATAACGGAAATGAATACTATTCTGTTTCAAAAACAGGCAAGGCTGCTTTGGAAATGTTCAGAGATAAACTTCCTGAATACTTTATAAATGAAGTGGAAGAAAATTTTACCCACATTAAAAAACATATTGAAAAAAAGAGAGAATTATTCGGTCACTACTACAAAAGAAAAGATGATGAATATATTGTATCTCTCCAAGTAACGGAGAATTCAACTGCCATCTTTAATTTAAGCATAAATGTTGCTGACGAAATTACAGCAAGAAAAATTGTTAACAAATGGAAAAATGCTCCCGAGGAAATATTCGGACAAATAATGAATGCATTAACGGATTAATGTATAACTTTAATTAAATCCGGTGTAAATTGAAGTTTTAAAGAGCTTAATTTATGCTCTTTTTTTTCTATTATGTCAATTTGCTGTTTTTTGGAATTTGTTACATAAATATTTTTACTTCCGCAAGAAAGAGATTCGGGATATCCTCCCAAAAATATTTTTTTTATAGTACTTCTTGATAATGCATCAGTAATATAGAGACTTTTATCAACTATATTTAAGATATAGACCATATTTTTTTCATAATCAAGCAAAAAATCAGAAGCAAGACCATCTATTTTTATTATATCTTCAATACTTTTATTAGTTGAATTTATAAAATTTATTTTTGTCTGAACATTTCCGTTAACATAGTAGGTCATAACAATTATTATGTCTTCTAAAACATATATATGCATAGGCTTACCATCTGTTTTGAATCTTCTGCTTTCTCCTGTGTCTATGCTGTATTCCACCACTTCATTTTCTTCGTAGCAGGTTGTATACAAGGTCTTGTTTTTTTCTGAAAATATTACGTCATGAGTTTTTATGCCTGCAGGTATGGAACCTGTCAATGTGAAAGTATTCAAATCAATAATAGAAATATTATCTGATTCAAAATTTGCTACATACATATTTTCTTTGTCTAAACACATATGGCGAGGGTCACTTCCTACATTTGTTTCAAAAAAATTATTTGTACTTTCAAATTTATATATTTTGTTATTATATGAATCTGCCATGTACACTGCATTTTCAAAACATTCTATGCTGTGAATGGCAAAACTGTCACTTGCTCCTAAATATAAAGCTTTGTTAATAGTATAATCCTGCTTAAAAAGCTCCATTATAAACAAAAATAATTTCCCTTGACTTGTACCGGTTGTGACTATTTTTTCGTCATACACTGCAATCACCTCCATATAGTTTATGATATAAACCATAGGAAGTGATTATTTTTAAAAAATTACTAATATAAATTGATATAATAAAAAACAACAGCTTTGCTGTTATCATGGGAAAAATAGCGGTTTTATACTTGGCCATTTTGAAGGCACAACTTGAAGAATCTCATGTATCACCCTGTTTCGATGAGATTCTTCGCTAACCTTCAAGAATACAAGTTATGACTTATGCTGAAGGAATACACACCCTTGTTCCTACAATCAAGAAATTTGCCGGTCTCAAATGGGGATTTGCAATAAGTAACGCTGATGGTGTAAGATTGTTTGCAACAGCAACCGTGGAAAGATTGTCTCCTGCTTGGATTACATATTCTCTAGTCGTTCCTTCAGGACACTCAATAAAAGATTCCGGCGGTATACATAATTCAGTTCCCGGCACAATAATATTAGGATTAAATTCTTGATTTGCATCTCTTAATTCATTTAAGCTTAAATTGTAAGATATCAGTATATCACTTAACCTGGTTCCTTCTTGTATTGTCACTATCGTACCGAAAGGACAGCCCGGAGGAACGTTTGGTATGCATATTTCCTGACCTACTTTCAAATCATAAGGATTTGCCTCCTGATTGGCTTCTAAGAGCAAATTCAAAGGAATGCCGTATCTTTGGGCAATACTATAAAAACTATCTCCTTCCCTTATGGTATAATAAGCACCGTTAATACAGGGCGGTCTTTCAGGAACTTTTGGTACACAAATAGTCATTCCTTCCGTTAAGGACCTTAATCTTAACGTAGGATTCATTTCAATCAGTCCCACTAAATTCGTTCCAAATCTTGCTGCAATGGAGTTTAATGTATCTCCCGGTCGCACCTGGTATGGCATTGAATATATATTAGGGCATAGCTGCTGATTTTGTCTGTAAATCACTATAATCACCTCATATTATAATTTGTTAGTTTATAATATTCATGAGATAGTGAATGTTTCCACAATATACAGCTTTACTTTACATCAAACTTTTTTCTTTCTTCAACAGCTAATTTGTCGCATCTCTCATTGTAGCTGTGTCCCTTGTGCCCGGGTACATGGACAAATTTCACCTTGTGTGGGGCTGCAGCCTTTAAAAGCCTTTGCCACAGTTCCTTGTTTAATACTGTTTTACCGTCAGATTTCCTCCAGTTTTTTTTCTGCCAATTATCAATCCATCCCTTATTGAAGGAATCCGTAATATATTTTGAATCAGTGACAATTGTAACATCACAGGGCTCTTTTAATGCTTCAAGCCCTGTGATAACTCCCATAAGTTCCATTTGATTGTTGGTGGTATTTTCTTCACCACCGGAAAGCTCAACCTCATGTCCTTTATATTCCAATATTACTCCATATCCACCGGGACCCGGGTTCTTGCTGCAGGCACCATCCGAGTATATGTTGACTTTTTTCATTTGTCACTGCCCTCGTTTTTAATAAACATTACTCTTAATATTCCATAATGCTCTTGTAATTCATTAAGCTTATCCTCATTGAACTCACCGATTACATCAATCATATTGCAGGCATAGTCTCCTTTTGATTTATTAACCATCCCGATAATATTGACATTGTGAGATGCAAGTGCAGTGGTAATTTTACCAATCATATTGGGAATATTCTTATTTAATACAACAATCCTGTCTGTCCCCGGATATCTGTCCATGGAGCAATCAGGAAAATTAACGGAATTTGTAATATTACCTTTTTCTAAATACTCAGTAAGCTCTGTAACTGCCATTTCAGCGCAGTTTTCCTCAGCTTCAATTGTAGAGCCTCCCAAATGGGGAATGCACAAGGTATTTTTTGCCCTTAATAGTTTTTCGTTAGGCAGGTCTGAAACATGATAACCAACCTTACCATTTCCCAGAGCTTCTATTAAATCATCCTCATTTATTACTCCATGACGTGCAAAATTTAAAATTTTCACTCCGTCCTTCATTAATTTTATATTATCTTTATTTATATAATCCTTAGTTTCATTATTATAAGGAACATGAATGGTAATATAATCGCTTCTTTTATATAAGTCATTTACATCATTGCTATATTGAACATCCCATGATAAGGCTAAGGCATTCTTTATTGAAATATAGGGATCATGACCTATAACTTCCATGCCTAATTTTACTCCAAGGTTTGCAACAAGATGTCCAACATTTCCAAGCCCTATAACCCCAAGGGTTTTCCCTTTAAGCTCCGGGCCCACAAATTGAGATTTGCCTCTTTCCACGGTTTCAACTACGTTGCTTTCCAGCTTTTTTGTCCAAGCAATACTGTCTATTACCCTCCTTGAACTCATTAAAAGCCCTAAAAATGTCAATTCGCACACCGCGTTGGCATTGGCTCCGGGAGCGTTAAATACAACGATACCTTCCTCTGAGCATCTTTCAACAGGTATGTTGTTCACTCCTGCTCCGGATCTGGCTATTGCTTTAAGGCGTTTTGAAAACACCATATTATGAATATCTAAGCTTCTCATTACTATTCCGTCAGCATCTGACGTTTCTTTCCTTATTAACTCGTATTTATCCTCGGGTAGCAAATTCATTGTTTCCTGAGGAATATCACAAAATAATGCTACTTTGTACATTTTGTCCACGTCCTCCTACTATATTAATGAATAGTATACCGTTGAAGTTATTTAAAATCAAGAGTTAAGTTTCTTATGGATATTCCCGATTCCTTATCGAAAATATGCATCTTATCTATATTAAATGTTATATTTAAACTGCTGTCCATCGAAGTAAAATCCGCATTTAATCTTGCTGTGATTTTCTGTCCCTTATAATCCACATATACGTATACTTCCGCACCCATATTCTCACAAACTTCAACTCTTGTTTTTAATGAATGGCTGCATTCTGCTTTGAGAATATCTTCTGAGCGAACTCCTAATACTACCTTTTTGCCTATATATTCATTTAAAATATCCCCGAACCTTTCTTTTGACAATAGAAATCTATTATTGTCTATTAGGGCATAGTATTCATTATCCTTTTCTATCACCGCATCTATAAAATTCATTTGGGGAGTCCCGATAAATCCTGCAACAAAAATATTGTATGGCGAATCATATATTTCTCTTGGTTTTCCAATTTGTTGAATTTCACCATTCTTCATTACAACTATTCTGTCAGCCATGGTCATTGCTTCTGTTTGGTCGTGAGTTACATATATAAAGGTTGTACCTAATTTTTTGTGAAGTTTGGCTATTTCCGTTCTTGTAGATGCTCTGAGCTTTGCATCAAGATTTGATAAAGGCTCATCCAGCAAAAATGCTTTTGGCTCCCTCACCATAGCCCTTCCTAAGGCAACACGCTGTCTTTGTCCTCCTGATAAAGCTTTTGGTTTTCTGTCCAAAAGATGCTCTATTTCAAGCATTTTTGCCGTTTCTCTAACCTTGGTGTCTATTTCCTTATTGGAAAGCTTCCTTAAAGAAAGAGCAAATGCTAAATTTTTATAAATGGTCATGTGAGGATACAGAGCATAGTTTTGAAAAACCATGGCTAAATCTCTATCCTTGGGAGCAATATTGTTTACGAGATTTCCGTCTATATACAGCTCCCCTTCGGTTATCTCCTCAAGTCCCGCAATCATTCTTAAAACCGTTGATTTTCCGCAGCCGGATGGTCCGACCAAAACAATGAATTCCTTATCCAATATTTCCAAATCAAAATCCTTTACAGCCTCCACGCCTCCGGGATAAACCTTTTTTAAATTTTTTAATACTATGCCGCTCATATGTTCCCCCTGCTAGATTATTATTGATATCTTATTCTTTTCTTTTAATTGGTTTTCTGAAATATAATTGCTTTTTAGTTTAATATCGTTTAAATAAACTTCCTTATACCCATTTTTTCTTTTATTGCTGATATTAATAAAAACCTTTTTACCTCTGAAGTTTTTTTCGATTTTAACATTTTCCCAAATATCCGGAAGGGCAGGTTCTATCAAAAGCCCCTTTGCATCAGGCCTGATTCCTAATATTCCTTCTATACAAGCTCTTATCACGGTTGAAGCAGTTCCTGTAAGCCAATGGACATGAGAACGGCCTTCAAAAGGACTGTCGATGCTTTCAGTAAACTGCCCGTATACATAGGGTTCCATTTCTCTTATTTCTGCAATATGATTTTGATGTGCAGGAGAGCTTTCCTTATAGTATTCATATGCCCTGTTTCCGTTACCTGTCACGGCTTCGGCTAAGATGAGCCATCCTTGAGGCTGTAAGAATACGCTTCCGTTTTCTTTGGCGGAACCGTTGTATACACTTGCCAAGGCACCGGGAAAACCATGTTCTTTAAAGGATGGAGCCATTAGTCTTGCACCGTATTTTGTATTTAAATTTTCATAAACACTATTTAATACAATTCGGCTTCTTTTTTTATCTGCAATACCCGAAATTACTGACCAGCTCTGAGGATTCAGCCATAGAGATGCTTCCTTGTCTTTTTTTGAACCGATTATTCTATTACCATCCCTTATTCCTCTTATATATCTGTCTTCTTCAAAACATACTTTATTAATTGCAGTATAAAGCTTTTCTTTTTCTTGAAATATATATTCTGCATAGCTGAGGTCTTCTATTAATATTGCAAAATCATGCATTATTTTCATTGCAAGATACAGCTGCATCCCTGCAAAGGTTGATTCTCCGTCCTTGCCCAATCTTAAACAGTCATTCCAGTCTGCATACAGGCCCAAGGGCAGTCCGTTTGCACCCATTCTATTCATAGAAAATATGACAGCTTTTTTTAAATGGTTGTAAACAGTATCTTCTCCTTTGTCAGCGTAAGGTACTGTTTGACTTAAGAAAGAAATTTCTCCCGTTTCGTCTATATATTTTTTTACCGTGGGAAAAAGCCATAGGGCATCATCAGCCCTATATGACGGATGCCCTGT
The DNA here is from genome assembly GCA_012519555.1 of Tissierellia bacterium. GTDB lineage: Bacteria > Bacillota > Clostridia > Tissierellales > Sedimentibacteraceae > Sedimentibacter. The sequence goes on from JAAYPY010000144.1 coordinate 14,111, forward strand.
TTCCTTAAAGTAAGAAAAATCGTCCGGAGTATCTTCACAACCCGGAGTATGGGTGTATTTTACTAAGGGCAGACCCCCGCCCTCGTTTACCTGTGCAGAAAGCATGAATATAAGCTTTTCCTTTGCCAGTTCAGGTACCATGTGAATGACACCCTGAATGTCCTGGACGGTATCCCTGTATCCGTAGCCGTTTCTATGGCCGCAGTAAACAAAAGAGGCTGCTCTTGACCATGTTAATGCAATCATACACTGATATGCATTCCAAGTATTAACCATGTGATTGAAGTTCTCGTCAGGGCTTTCAACCTTAAAATTATTCAAAATTTTGTGCCAATAAACCCTTACTTCTTCTATCTCCTTATCCGCCCGGACAGTATCTTTATATCTTGAAATAATTATATCAGCTTCAGCTTCATTATGCATCCCAAGAATATATAATATTTCTCTTTCTTCTCCCGGCTTAAGATTTAATTTGCTATGCAAGGCACCACAGCTATTTAAATTGAAATTCAGGCTCATATCGCATTGCCCGTCAATAAGAGCCTTAGGAGCCGAATAGTAGCCGTAATTACCTAAAAAACTTCTTCTGTCTCCCGTATATGAATCAACCTCAGCTGTAGTACCAAAAAACCTGTAATAAGCATCTTCTGTGTTTTCCTTTATTGCCTGAATTATCTTATTATTTTTAAAATATGTTTTTGATATAAATTGAGAATATTGAAGGTTTACGCTGTCCTGCTCATAATCATTGTCATTTGTGAACTCTGCATATCCAAATATTGAAATTCTTCTTTTTTTGTCCGATGTATTTTTTATGTTAAACTTCCAAACTTCATAGTCCTTATTTAGGGGTACATAATATGTTGATTCAGAATGTATCCCTTCATAATCGGCCTCAATTTTAGTATAGCCTAAACCGTGTCTGCAAATGCTGCTGTAGCCCTCAGTCTTTCCGACAGGCTGCCATGAGGCTGACCAATAGTCACCGGTTAAATTATCTCTTAAATAAATATACCTGCCGGGCTTATCGTCTGAATTAAACCTATATCTTAAAATTCGACCTTTAGCAGAACTTTTTACAAAGCTGTATCCGCCTGCATTATTGGAAATAATGGCACCATACAAAGGTGAGCCTAAATAATTTGCCCATGGAGCAGGAGTATCAGGTCTTAAAATTACATATTCTTTATTTTCGTCATCAAAATATCCGTATTTCATAGCTTATTCCTTAACACTTCCTACCGCAACGCCTCTTACTATGTATTTTGAAAGTAAAATATAAACAATGATAATTGGTATTATAGCCAAGAATACAAGCATGTAAACCTGCCCCATGTCAAACTTCAAATAATCCGCACTTCTAAGCTGAGCCACAAGAATGGGCAGTGTTTTCTTTTCGGCAGATCTAATAATAAGGGAAGGAATAAAATAGTTATTCCAGGCACCCACAAATGTAAATATTGCCTGTACTGCTATTGCCGGCTTCATGACAGGTATCACTATCTGATTAAAGATTCTGAATTCACTGGCTCCATCTATTCTTGCCGCTTCAATCATAGCTTTTGGTAGATTGCTCTGCATATATGACAGCATGAAATAAAATACGATGGGAGATGCGACGGATGGCAAAAACAGAGGGACTAAAGAATCTATAAGACCTAACTTAGCCATCCACCGAACAAATCCCAATGCAGTTACTTGAGGAGGAATCATCATAATCATCATTATAAAAGTAAAAGCAATTCTCTTTAACCTAAAATTATATGAATGTATTGCAAATGCTGTAAGAACCGAAAAATATGAGGCTAAGACGGCAGTTAAAGATGAAACTGTCAAGCTGTTTATTATACCCTTTACTACCGGAAGTTCTCCGTTTGATAATACATTTTTTAAGTTGGCACCAAAAAAATTTCCAAGTGCAAAGGAAAATCCTTTTTGTATTTGTGAATGGGCCCTGGTTGAATTTACAATTAATAAATAAAATGAAAAGATACACATAATAGAAAGTACTATCAATACTATATAGCACAATATTTTATTAATTCTATTTTTCATTTTTGCCTCCTTTCATTTTTAGCTCTTTTGATTTGGTATAAGTATCTTTTTCCGTAATATTATTATAAATAGTAAAGCTTAGTATTGCAGTAACTATTAACAAAATAACACATATGGCCCCTGCCATGCCGTAGTTTTTGCTGAAAAGATGCTTGTTTAAGAACATTATCATAGTCATGGATGTTCTGTCAGGTCCGCCGCTGCCGTCAGTAAGAATTTGAGGTACGTCAAACATTTGAATACCTCCGATAAGAGATGTTAGCAGGACATAAACCAATATTGGTTTAATGGAAGGAAGGGTTACATGCCAAAATGTCTGCCAAGAAGAAGCTCCGTCAATTTGTGCAGCTTCAAATATGGAAGAATCAATTCCCATAATGCCTGCCATAAGTAAAATTGTTGTGTTGCCAAACCACATGAGAAAATTCATCAGAGCAACCAAGCCTCTGGTGCCCTTGATTTCGGCAAGGAATCTGTAGGGCTCAAGGCCCAGCGAAACCATTAAATTATTGATTGGACCGATATCTGAAAACAAGGCCCAAAACAGCATTGCAAAAGCAGCTGCCATTATAAGGTTGGGCATATATATAACAGTTTTAAAAAAACTTGTAAATTTCAAATTTAATCTGATATTTGTAAACCATATTGCCAAAAGCATGGATATTGTAATTTGAGGAATAAATCCCAAGAGCCATATGTACAATGTATTATAAGCATATTTGGGTAAATCCGAATCAAACAAAATTGATTTGTAATTCTCAAAGGCTACAAAATTCGGTCCTATTTGTTTGAGTCCGCTCATATAGTTTTCAAAAAAGCTGTAGTAAATAGTAGATATTAGCGGGATAAAATTAGTTAATATATATATTGTGAAAAAGGGTATTAAAAAAATATAACCCCATTTTGCATAACTTATTGATTTGTATTTTTTGTTCTTTGATGTATTCATATGCCACCTCTTAATAAAGGGAAGACTATGCTTCCCTTTATATTATTCAGGTCTCTTTAATTCCGGATATTTTTCAATAACTGCCGTATAGAAGTTATTCAGCGCTGTGTCATAATCAACCGTACCGTTAAAATAGTCCCTGAAAGCAGTTTGAATTTCTTCATTCATACCCTGGTCATAAGGTGAAATGTTGCTCATGTCTATACCTTTTGCCGAGCCTAGGAACAATTTAATATGATTTTGTCCTCCTAAGAATGCTGATGCAAAACTATCATCAGCTGCCAAAGCTTCCATTGCTTCTATATTGTTAGTAAAGTCTTGGGTATCTTTTGTTATGGTGGTCAAGGTCTCTTTATCGCAGGTCATAGTCTTCATTATTTCCCTAACTAATTCTATATTATCAGACCCTGCCGCTGCGCATAGCCAGCTCCCTCCCCAGTAATAGTTCTGCGGTCCGTAGCACACTGCGTAGTCTCCGAAAATACCGTTGCCTTCCGTTGCCGCCCTGTATGCTTCTGGGTCTCCCGTTGCTGATACTCCTTCAGGAAGCGGTGTTTCCAAAGCATTTCCCAACAAGGTAAAGTTAATTCCCCAAGTCGAATAGAAGAAACCGAACACTTTACCTGCAGGTCCTTGGTCAGCAGCCCATTGATCATCCCAAAGCGATGTTTTGTTGTTATAGCCGTTGTCTGTGAATGCTTTTGTTTGTTCAATCCATTTATAGATATTGTCATCAATTATTATTGTGTTATTTTCATCTACCCATGGAGCGGATACATTGTTTGAGAAGGTTCGATAGGAATCATCGAATCCCGATAACATCTTGTAACCTTTTGCATGGGCCTTTTCTGCTACCTCATAAAATTTGTCCCATGTGGATAATGCTTCCTGAACTGCTTCAGGATCATCGGTTCCTAATACATCCTTTGCTATGGACCTCCTGTATGCAAACAAACCCGGAGTTGCCTGCCACGATGTACCTTTTATGGCACCCTTGCTGTCTGTTACAATCTCTTGAGTATATTTGTATTGTCCTGAGATATCATCAGCTGTCAATCCCACATCCTTTATTATGTCAAGGGTATAGTCGGTATCAACATATTTAAGCGCATAATCGGCTTCAACTAAGAATAAGTCGATCTTTTCATCATCAGGAGCCTTTTCCTGATTCAGCAGTGCTTCATCAAGAGCATTTTGATATGCATTGTCTTTATTTGGTACTATGGTGAACTTTACTTCCACGCCCTCAGGCACTAATCCTTTACCTTCAAAATAATTATTGAACAATCCCTGGAATTCGTTGTTCCATCCCCAAATATTTAACACTTTTCCCTCTTTAACCTCAGGTTCGGGAGCCTCCGTTGCCGGTGTTTCCTCTGCCGGTTCTTCAGGCTGTTCTGGCTCTTCTGCAGTTGGTGAAGTACAAGCAATCATTGAAAGAGTCATTACAAAAATTAGTGTTATAGCTATAAACCTTTTAAACTTTTTCACAACTTCCTCCTTTTTTTTGCTCTTTACCTTAGAGCAATATTTAGAAATCGGTTTCTTTAACCGATTTTCCAGCCAACAATTCTCCTTCAATCCAAATCTGCTTAGGAACGAACGTCTTTCTGTCAGTAATTGCCATTATTAGATTTCTTGCTGCTTCTTTTCCCAATGCTTCCGTATTTTGCTTGAAGGTGCAGAGCTGAGGTCTTAAAACCTGTGACAAATATATTCCGTCATAACCTGCTACACTTATGTCATCAGGAATTTTCAGACCATGCTTTTCAATTTCGTTCATGCCGCCTATAAATGAAAAGTCATCCGGATACATGATGCAAGTAGGCGGATCCTTTAAGTTAAGCAATTCTCTTGTTGCCAGTCCGCTTGATTTGGGATCATGATATCGTGCAGGTTTTATATATTCATTAGGGACATTTATCCCTAATTTCTTACATGTGCTGTAAAAGCCTGATAGTCGTCTTTGAGTAACTGAAGTATTCTCGCCATGAATAAAAGCAATCTTTCTGTGACCCTTATCATAAATATATTGGACTAATTCACTTGACCCTTTAAGATTGTCTGACATAATTGCAGTACAGTCATTGAAAATATGGTCTATTGTTACGGTTGGTATTTCGCTTTGAATAAGTTCAATAACTTCAGGATCATTAAAATCGACGCATGCTATTACTACCCCGTCACAATTTCGATATTTGCAGTGGTTATAATAGCTCATGGGCTTTCTGCCGATATTCCTGCTGATAAAAGTCATATCGTAGCCTAAACGCTCTGCCTCATCCTTAACACTGTTTAAAACAGCCGAAAAATATTCATGGGCTAATCCGCTTTGCATTTCATCAATAAAAAGAACGCCGATATTATTCGAATGTTTAGTTTTTAAAAGTCTTGCAGCCGCATTTGGAAAATATCCCATTTCATTGGCAACTTTCTTTATTAATTCAGATGTTTCTTCCCCAATTTCTGAGGAGCCGTTTAAAGCCTTGCTCACTGTAGAAGTAGAAAAACCGCTTTTTTTAGAAATATCTTTAATGGTTACCAAGTCAATCTCCTTTATTATTTTTACGAAAACGATTACGTTGCAAATCAATTATAAGTCATAAATTTCCTCTTGTCAATCCTTGAAATCGCTTTTTTTATCTCTTTTTCTTAAATAACTTGAATAATACAGTAATTTATATTGATTTTTATATAAAATTATATTAAAATGGTAGAAGGTATCGAAAACGTTTTAGTTTGGAGGCATGATATGAAATTCGGTTATTTTGATGATTTAAACAGAGAATATGTTATTACTACACCATATACTCCTCTTCCCTGGATTAATTACTTAGGAAGTAAAGATTTCTTTGGACTTATTTCCAATACAATGGGAGGTTACTGTTTTTACCGGGACGCAAGACTTCAAAGACTGACACGATTCCGCTATAACAATGTTCCTGCAGATACGGGAGGCAGATATTACTATATAAAGGAAGAGGGCAAATCAGCTTGGAATCCGGGATTTATGCCCTGCAAAACTGCTTTGGACAAGTACTTATGCCGTCATGGCTTGGGTTATACTATTTTTGAGAGTGAAAAGGACGGTTTGGAGAGCATTATGAAATGTTTTGTGCCTTTAGACGAAAACTGTGAAATACACAGCCTCACTCTCACTAACAAGTCCAAGCTTAAAAAAACAATTAAATTATACAGCATGATAGAATGGTGCTTATGGGATGCTGTTGATGACAGTCAAAACTATCAGCGAAACCTAAATATCGGTGAAGTTGAAGTAGAAGATGGTGTCATTTATCATAAAACCGAATACAGGGAGCGCAGAAGGCACTATGCATATTATGGAGTAAACTGTCAAGTTTCCGGATTTGACACAGACAGAGATGCTTTTTTGGGGGACTTAAGAGGCTTTAACAATCCCTTGGCTCTGGAAGAAGGAAGCAAAAATTCTATAGCACATGGATGGTACCCGATTGGAAGTCACCAAATTGATATATCCTTAGAGCCAAATGGAAACAAAACCTTGATTTTTGTTTTGGGATATGCAGAAAACAATCATAAGAAGTGGGCAGAGAATAATATTATTAATAAAGAAGAAGCAAAAAGAGTTCTTGATAAATTCAAATCCAAAGATTATGTTGAACATGAATTTCGAAGACTGAAAAACTATTGGGATGAACTTTTAAAGAAGTTTCAAGTCAGCTCTTCAAATGATAAAATAGACAGAATGGTAAATATTTGGAACCAGTATCAATGTATGGTCACATTTAATTTAAGCAGGAGTGCCAGTTATTTTGAAACCGGCACCGGCAGAGGAATGGGGTTTAGGGACTCTTGCCAGGATATATTAGGTTTTGTGCACCTGATACCGGAAAAAGCTAAAGAGAGAATTTTAGATCTTGCTTCAATTCAATTTGAAGACGGAAGCACATATCATCAATATCAGCCTCTGACCAAGTTAGGCAACAACAATATAGGCTCCGGCTTTAACGATGATCCTTTATGGCTTATTGCTTGTACAAGTGCCTATATAAAAGAAACCGGAGACAGTGATATCCTAAATGAACCGGTTCCCTTTGACAATAAACCGGGAAGTGAAAAACCCCTGTTTGAACATTTGAGACGAAGTATTAATTATACAATAGATAATTTAGGACCTCACGGGCTGCCCTTAATAGGAAGAGCCGACTGGAACGATTGCCTGAATTTAAATACATTTTCTGAAGAGCCTGGAGAAAGTTTCCAAACAGCCTGGAACTATGAAAGCAACGTAGCTGAAAGTGTTTTTATTGCAGGTATGTTTGTCAAGTACGGCAAAGAGTATGCAGAATTATGCAGACGTTTCGGAAATTCTATGGAGGCTCAAGAAATAAGGTCTCATGTTAAAAAAATGGAAGATGCTATTTATGAAAGCGGTTGGGACGGCAATTGGTTTTTAAGGGCTTATGATGCATTCGGAAACAAGGTAGGCAGCAATGAATGCCATGAAGGCAAAATATATATTGAACCTCAAGGAATGTGTGTAATGGCAGGTTTAGGAATAGAGAACGGATATGCAGAAAAGGCATTGAACTCCGTACATGAAATATTAGTCAGTGATTTTGGTATTGAATTGCTGTATCCTTGCTATACAAGTTACCGTAAGGAGCTTGGTGAAATCACAAGCTATCCGCCCGGCTACAAGGAAAACGGCTCTGTCTTCTGCCATAACAATCC
>JAAYPY010000145.1 GCA_012519555.1 Tissierellia bacterium
ATTCTTCTTATAGTTAAAACAAGAAAAAGAAAATAAAAATATTTAATTTTATAAAATAAATATTATCGTTGACAAAATTGGTTTATCGTAGTAAACTTATCATAATAGGTCTATTACAGTAAACCAACGGAGGTATCAGATGGAAGAATTTAAGCTTTTTGATGCGGAATACAAGTTTTTAGATATTATTTGGGAGTTGGAGCCAATAAACTCTACTGAATTAGCGAAGATTTGCTTTGAGAAATTAGGCTGGAAAAAGTCTACAACATTTACTATGATAAGAAAGTTGTGCGGCAGAAATATTTTAAAAAATGAAAATGCCACGGTAACATCTCTTGTAAAACATGAGCAGGTGCAAAAATATGAGAGCGAAGCACTTTTGGAAAAATCCTTTGACAACTCTTTGCCGGCTTTTATGGCTGCATTCCTGCAAGGGAAAAAACTATCCAAGAAGGAAGCCGAAGAATTAAAGAATATGATCGAGGAGGCTTCTAAATGAGCAAATTGTTTTTGACTGTATTAAATATGAGCATAACAGGCGGTTTTGTTGCTATAGCAGTAATGATTGCAAGACTTCTTCTGAAAAGAGCACCAAAGGTTTTTTCATATGCACTATGGGCTCTAGTTTTATTTCGCTTATTATGTCCATTTTCATTTGAAAGTGAAGTGAGTTTAATGCCTGCCGACAAAGAATACATTCCTCAGGAGATTGTATACATGCAAAACCCTGCCATAAATACCGGTATAAAAATGATTGATATCGCAGTGAATAATACTATTGAGGAATCATTACCGCCGGTAAATCAAGGGGCAAGTGTAAACCCGGCCGGAGTTTTAACAGAAATATTTGCAATAATTTGGCTGGCTGGAATTGCAGTTCTCTTATGTTATGGATTCATTACATATTTCAGATTGAAACAAAGACTTTCAACTGCAACCTTGGTGCGTGATAATATTTACGAGACAGACCTCATAAAGACAGCTTTTGTAATGGGGTTTATTAAGCCAAAAATCATTATTCCAATAGATTTATCAGAAAATGAATTTGATTATATTATTAAGCATGAAGAGACACACATCAAGCGTTTTGATTATATAATCAAGCCTCTTGCTTTCTTGGCCCTTATCATTCACTGGTTTAATCCTCTTATATGGCTTTCATATTATTTGATGACAAAGGATATGGAAATGTCATGTGACGAGAGTGTTATGAAAAATACCGGGGAAGATATTCGAGTAAATTATTCAAGTTCTCTTTTTGCTCTTTCTGCAAGGCAAAGCGGACTATTAAGTCCTTTAGCTTTTGGAGAGGGAAATGTTAAAGGGAGGATAAAAAATGTTCTTAATTACAGGAAACCATCATTTTGGATTATACTATCGGCGGTTATTATCATTGCCACTGTTCTGATATTATTTGGAACAGATCCGTAGAAAACAGAAGGCGAATCTGTGGCAAATAATCAAAAGCAGGTTATAGATTCTGAATTAGTATATAAAAATGAAACCCTTGGTTTTTCTATATATTTTCCGGAGGAATGGAAAGACAAATACATAATAGAGGAATCAGACAATCATATTTCTGTATTCGCTAAACAAATATATGACACCGGTCAAGGAGGATTCCTTTTTACCATAAACCGTGCAATAGGAGAAATGATTACACAAAAAGACATGAATATGGAACCGGTGCCTGCGAAAATTATAATGCAGGGCAACGGATATACTTATTTCTACCGCCTTCCCACAGACATAAATTATCCGGTAAATGACGAAGACCTATCCAAGCATTATCAAGAAATGAGCAGTCAAATAGAATATGCACTTCAGGGATTTTCTTTGTTGGGAGATCAAAGGCCGAAGGCAGTAAACGACGGTTTCAAAGTGGTGGGCTCAAGTTATTTTACAGCCGAAATACCTGATGAATGGGATATAAAACCCTTGGAGCATTTGCCTGTTTGGAATATATATGATGGAGATAATCCGGTTGGTATGATTCAAATGCTGCCATATGAAGCAGGGGAAAATATAAGGTATACTGATGATAATGCCATGAGAGAATACCTGTTTGATGAAGAAGTATTTCGAAAAATGAATATTACTTTGTATGGTAAATTCGCTGATGAAAGCATAATGGATAAAATTAAAACGAGCTTTTATTTTGCAGGCGGGCCCTTTAATGTTATCGACCTGGAATCTGCAGCTAATTTATATATTGCACAAGGCTGCAAAAAGGTATTCGGGGCTATAGATTCATTTGAAATTGAAAATGGGAAGCCGGTGGCTGTCATTGTAAATGTGATGGAGTTTATACCTGACGGCCCCAATGACAATAATCCTAATGGATTCAGAATTGAGGATTTAAAATATACCGAAACTTATATAATAGAACATGGAGTCAATGTAGCCGCACTTGCGCCACCAAACTATAATTCATATGAAATGTATTACATGCCCCTGCTTGATGAAAATTTTGTTAATAATTATGATTACAAAAATTTATTCTTTGATTTTATCGTAGGAAATGACGGAAAATTATTAGTCGTATTAGGTCATTATATACCATAACCGCCGGAGACGGTTCGCGCCAGACAAGGTTCAATACAACAATCCTAAAAACAACTAAAAAATTAATATTATTTATGGGTGGCTGATATATATAAATTCCATATCAGCCATTTTTAATAATTAATTAAAGTTTTTGGTTTGAGTAAAGATTCAGGTTTGAGGAACAAATATGATAAATTTACGTCTTATGTGTATATAGATTTGTTTGTTACAGGAGGAAAAGACATGAAAAAATCAAGGTTTAGGAAATTTGTAATTGAAGTATTGATTTGTACAATCATATCTACAAGTGCCATATTTGCATTAACTGACAATTTTGATGCAAACAAAGAAATAAGGATGCAAATAAACAATGCATGGGTTGATGCAGAAAATCTTTATATTGAAAATGACCGTACAATGGTTCCATTAGACGGCATCATAGAAGAATTAGGTTTAAAGACTGTAAATGATTTAGAAACAAATACAGTAAAAATTTATGACGGAGAATTAACAATTATTTTAACAATAGGAAATAATATTGTCAAAGTTGTAAAGGCCATTAGCGGTGAAATGACTGAGGAAACTTACAACTTGGATGTAGCTCCTAAATTAATTAATAATCAAATATTTGTTCCAATACGCTTTGTTGCTGAAACCTTTGGGATGCAGGTAAGCTGGGATGATGCATTGCGTGCGGTTATAATAGAAGCCCTATCTGATATAAGCATTGAAAGGCCCATTGATTTTGAAGTTTTGGATTATCAGGCAATAATTGATAATGAATTGCTGAAAAATTTCTATGAAAATAATTATATGACAAAAGGTATTTATTCATTGGTTGACGGAGAATGGATGTATGTATTGGTAGCTGCAGGGGAGAAACCGACGGGAGGATATAGCGTAACAATAGACAGTATTACGGAAGTTAGTAGGGGTACAGCATATATTCATGCAACTTTGACTTCTCCCGAAGAAGGCAGCATGGTAATACAAGTTTTAACTTATCCTGCTCTTATGGTAAAGTTCAACAAGGGTGACATAACTGATATTCAATGGGATTTAATTGGCGATGCTGATGAACCTGCAACTGATGAAGAAGAAAAAACCCTTATTAAAGACCTGGTTAAAGACTTTGGAGATAACCTGAAAATGGTTTCTGTTCTGGCACCCGAAGACATGGTTAAAGACAGTATAAAAGAATACTATGGGGAATTTGTTTCACCGGAACTTCTTGAGCAGTGGCTGAAGGATCCGGCAAAGGCTCTCGGGCGAACAACTTCCAGCCCATGGCCGGAAGGTATAGATATTTTATCGGTTGAAAAATTGTCGGATACTAAGTATAAAGTAAAAGGAAACATTATACAAGTGACAGGTGTTGAATTGACACAAGGAGGCATAGCTGCCAGCAGGCCTGCAGTATTTATAATAAGAAATATAGATGGTAAATGGCTTATAGATGATATAAAATTAGGAGACTATATTGATCTTAATTCATTAATATATGATAACAAAGAATACGGGTTTTATTTCACCTTACCTGAAAGCTGGATAGGATACAAAGCTATAGAAGATAAATGGGAAGGTGTATCATTAACAGAATCAAAAGAAAACCAATCCGGTCCGGTAATTTATATAAGGCATCCCCAGTGGACCGAAAAAACCCCCAGACAGGATATTCCCGTCATGGTATTTACTCAGAACCAGTGGAAGTCGCTGAATGATGGGGAATTCAGCGTAGGTGCAGCACCTGTTGCACCAAGCATCTTAGGTGAAAATACGACTTATGTTTTTGCCTTGCCTGCCAGATATAATTATGAATTTTTGACTGGATTTGAAGAAGTAGAGGAGATATTGGAAAATAACCCCCTTCAGGCATATGAACAAACTAATTCATTAAATTTAAGTATAGACCACTAATCGAATGCTCAAATTTACAAGTATATATAAGTACGAGAGCTGCTTGGGCCAGACGCTGATTATCTACGGTAATGATTTTGGAATTTATATAGGGAGACAATGATAACTATGTATATAAGAAAACTTTTATGCATTTATGGTTTATTGACAGGTTTGATAATAACAGGATGTAAAAATGTTAAATTGGAAAATTCCGCTGACTTACCTTCAAA
>JAAYPY010000146.1 GCA_012519555.1 Tissierellia bacterium
AGATTAAAGTCTGGTATCTCGGACATAGTGGATTTGCAGTAAGCATCGGAGATAAATTATTAATATTTGATTATTATTTGGATAGAAGCGAAAACAATGAGCGTTCTCTTTCATCCGGAGTCTTTGAACCTTCAGAAATAAAAGATAAGGAAGTATTTGTTTTTGCATCACATAGCCATCCGGATCATTTTAATCCCATAATTTTGTCATGGAAGGACCAACTTCCCAGGGTGCACTACTTTCTTTCCTACGATATTCCTAAAAAGTATTATCGTGAATGGACAAAAATCCTTAAAAACAATGAGGTTTATCAGGACGAAAAACTCAGTATTCAAACCTTTAAATCCACTGATGAGGGTATCGCATTTTTGATAAATATCGACGGTATAAGTATTTATCATGCCGGTGACCTAAACTGGTGGCATTGGAACGAGGAGCCCGACTCATGGAATAATGATATGGCGGCACAATTTAAACGAGAGGTATCTCTTATTAAGAATCAGCCCATAGATATTGCTTTTCTGACTGCCGACCCAAGGTTGGAAAGTGCTGAATTAATGGGAATGAAATGGTTTTTGCACGAAGTGAATGTAAAAATCGCTTTCCCAATGCATTTTGCTGATGATTACACTATTATGGAAAGAATAAAAAGAGAGGCTGATAAGAACCCTTCTTTCAAAAAAGTAAAGATAATATCAAAAAGAGGCGAAGTTTTTAATCTTATTATTGATTAATACTTTCAATTACAATAGAGTCTTATTCCGCAATGCTCCATTCAGAATAAATATTACATTCTCGTTATAGGACGATGAGTGAATTTTTTCCTGTTTTCCGCATAATCAGCAACTATATGCCCATTTCCGATAAGTTTGTACTTATAAGTTACAAGCCCGTCCAATCCAACCGGTCCTCTGGCATGTATTTTGTTTGTGCTTATACCAACTTCTGCTCCAAATCCATATCTGAATCCGTCGCTAAAGCGAGTAGAGCAATTTGCAAATACGTCACCGGAGTCAACATATTCAAGGAATTTTTCAACACTATTCTTATTTTGGGATACTATTGTATCGGTATGTCCTGAACCGTAGGTATTTATATGCTCAATAGCCTCATCAATGCTTCCCAACACTTTGATTGACAAAGTATAATCCAGATACTCGGTTTCCCAGTCTTCTTCAGTAGCGGAAATACAGTCGATTATCCTTCTTGTTTTTTCACAGCCTCTTAGCTCTACATTCTTCTTTTCCAGAGCTTCTTTTAAGATTGGCAGAATTTCAGCAGCAATATCTTCATGAATCAATAAAGTCTCCAGAGCATTACAAACCGCCACATACTGGGTTTTTGAGTCAACTGTTATATTTACAGCCGTTTGAATGTCTGCATCCTTATCAATATAGCAATGACAAATACCATCAGCATGTCCAAGGACCGGAATCCGTGAATTATCCATAATATATCTGACAAACTCATTAGAACCTCTGGGGATAATAAGATCCACGTATTTATCCAGTTTTAACAACTCTGATATATCATCCCTGTTCTCGAGAAGATTTATCCAATTAACAGGAAGTCCGGCCTCTTTTGTTGCCGATAATATTATTTCGTAAAGGCATCTGTTGGTTAAGAGAGCTTCTCTCCCACCTTTAAGCATAACCGCATTGCCGCTTTTCAGACAGAGGGTAGAAATCTGAACCAAGGCATCCGGGCGGGACTCAAAGATTATCCCGATTAAACCGATGGGGCAGCTAACCCTGAACAACTCCAGCCCCTCATCCAGCTCGGTTGATAAAAGGGTTTTTCCAATAGGATCTTCAAGATTTATTAGGCTTTTTATACCATCTATTACCTCGGTTAATTTCTTATCATCGAAGCGTAGTCTTTTAATAAGAGGCATAGTAAGATTTTCAGCATTACTCCGTTTTATATCTTCATCATTGGCTTTAAAAATTTTATCTTTATTTAAATTTAGTGCATGGACAATCCTATTTAAAGCATCATTCTTTTGTTGAGTTGATACTCCAGAAAGGATTATTGATGCCTTTTTAGCGTTTTCCGCCAGTAACTTGATATTCATACCTTTACCTCTTAATCATAAATAATTATTTTTAATATACCATGAATTTATATTAGTGAACACCTTTTTTGATTATATTCCTTGACTAAAAACCTCAAAAACAATATTATATATTCTGTATTTCATAAATTGTCTGAAATAAGGAGCAATAGTGAACATAGTAAAAGACGCACTTAATAGAGAGATTGAACGCAGAAGAACTTTTGCAATAATATCACATCCAGACGCAGGAAAAACCACATTGACTGAGAAACTCTTACTCTACGGCGGAGCTATTCATATGGCAGGGTCGGTCAAAGCGAGAAAAGCATCTCATCACGCAGTTTCCGACTGGATGGAAATAGAAAAACAACGTGGCATTTCTGTAACTTCAAGTGTTATGCAGTTCAATTATAATAATTATTGTATAAATATTCTTGATACACCGGGGCACCAGGATTTTAGTGAGGATACCTATAGAACCTTGGTCGCAGCTGACAGCGCCGTAATGCTGATTGACGGTGCTAAAGGCGTTGAAAATCAGACTATAAAGTTGTTCCAGGTGTGTAAGATGAGGGGACTACCCATTTTTACATTTATAAATAAAATGGATAGGGCCAGCAAAGATACTTTTAGCTTGATGCAGGAACTTGAAGATGTTCTTGGCATTCGCTCATATCCTATGAATTGGCCTATTGGTACAGACGGGGATTTTAAAGGTGTATACAACAGAATGCTACGACAAATTGTACTCTTTACCAATGACAAGGCTCATGGACAAGCAATTATTAATTCCACTAAGGGTAGTGTTGATGACCCCATTTTTAAAGATTTATTAGGAGAACCCTATTATTCAAAGCTGGTCGAAGATATTGAGCTTTTGGATGTTGCCGGTGACAGCTTTAATTTAAAGAAGATTTTAAAAGGTGAATTAACACCAATCTTTTTCGGAAGTGCTATGACCAATTTTGGTGTAGAGCTGTTTTTAGAAGAATTCTTAAACATGTCACCTCACCCTCGCGAACAATTATTTGGAGACAAAATTATTGAACCATTAAGCAATGATTTCAGCGGCTTCATTTTTAAGATACAAGCGAATATGAACCCTAACCATAGAGATAGGTTAGCTTTTATGCGCATTTGTTCCGGTGTATTTGAACGTGGTATGCAGGTTTTCCACAGTAAAACCGGCAAACCTATTCGACTTGCTCAGCCACAGCAGTTTATGGCACAGGAGCGGGAAATTGTTGACCTTGCTTATCCCGGTGACATTGTGGGCCTTTTTGATCCCGGTATTTTCAGTATTGGTGATGCATTAAGCACAAATGGTAACCTAATCTTCACCGGCATCCCTTCCTTCCCTGCCGAACACTTTGCCAGAGTTGCGGCAAAGGATACAATGAAGAGAAAACAATTTTTGAAAGGAATCACACAGCTTGCAGAGGAAGGTGCTATTCAAGTATATAAACAGCCTGACATAGGTATCGAGGAATTTATTATAGGTGCCGTCGGTGTTCTACAGTTTGAAGTGTTAGAATATAGGTTAAGAAATGAATATGGCGTTGATTTAAAATTAACGAATTTGAATCACCGGCATGCTCGCTGGATAACCGATATAAGTGGTAATCCAGATGAGTTGAACATTACATCGACAACTCTAATCGTTAAAGACACTCGTGACAACTTTGTTTTATTATTTGAAAATGAGTGGTCTATACAATGGGCCTTGGATAGAAATAAAGGGCTGTCACTACGAAATATTTTATAAATAACAAAGTAAGAAACGGGTTCTTAGCCCGTTTCTTCTTGACACAACCATAATATAAAGCTAAATTTTTAATTTTTTTATCGTTATAATCCTTTTTGTGTTGGTAATAAAACTAATAGGCTAATAAAAACTATGATTATATTATTCATAACCGATGAAAGGGGAAAGTTGACTTATCATTCCTGTTTAGCCAACTTGAATATAATAATGCGAAAGATTCCAATAGAATATGTGATCCCCGGTCAAGTATTACATAAACCGGTATTTGATTATTCAGGAAATATCGTAATGAAAAAGGATACGGTATTAGATGAAAACAACATTTCGAAACTAAAGAAATTAGGTATCGGTACTGTCCATATACTAGACAAATTCTCTAGCCAGGAACTGGAAGATATTATTAAGCCAAAGCTGATAAAAAGATTTAAGGATACCGGTTCTAAAATCATTAATATATCCTCTAACAAAGAAATCGTTACAGATAAAACAGGATACCGTAAGTCAATTCATCAATGCATAGAAGACTATGAGTCTTTTATAGACGAAATAATTGATGATACAATTCATAACAGTGATATTATTAATAATCT
>JAAYPY010000147.1 GCA_012519555.1 Tissierellia bacterium
GCTTTAGAAATTTCAAGCCTTGTCATATATCCTTGTGACTCATTTATGAAATCAGTATTAATAATTCCCATTTGATAAGCTTGATATAATGCATCGCTGCTCTTGGTTAAATAATTATAATAGTTGGTATAACTCTTTCCATCACTTACATATACTTCTCCCTTAACAGGGTCCAAAGCCACGTGTTCTTCGTAATCTCCCAAATTAAAGTAGTCCTCTAAATTCTTATCTCCCACTTTCATGTCTAACATATTTAAAATAAGTTTATAGAAATCTTCTCTATTAATATAAGCTTCATACAGACCGTTGAATTCTTCCGGAATAAGCAAGCTGTCTTTCATTTCTGCAATTGTATCCTTTGCCCAATCCTGAGGAGATTGTGGTATTGCATCAAGCCATAATTTTGAATTTTCAGAAATTGAATCAAAAATTATATCAAATTCTTTGGCAAGAAGCCTGAGCTTTTCGTGAATTATTGCATTATTCCCATCATTTATATTACGAAGGATGGAAGGATTTACTTCTGCATGCCATATTAAATCTGCAATTTCCTCCTCAAAACTTATTGCAGAATGCTTGTTGACAAACACCTTGCTATAATTCTCACCCCAAGTACCATATTCATAACCCTCGTTTAATCTATGAAACTCATTTTTTAAATCTTCACAATCAAAATTTTCAAAAATGTAATCACTTATAAAGTGGCTAAGTTCATGCATCATAGCTAATTCCGATGCATAGCAGGATTCTGAATATAAGCTGCTTTCCAATGTTTTTATGTAAATATTAACTGACTTTTCATCTCCCGGGGATTGTGAGAACAAGTCTTTAATGATTTCTGTTTTATCTAAAATTACATTTGTTGCTATTCCCTTTTGTAAATAAAAATCCGTAATCTTTTTAATAATATCGCCGGGAAATTTCTTAATGCATTTTTCCAATGTTGACATACAATCATTGAATTCCCTATAATCCACATCTTCAGGTATAATAATATTTATTCCGTAGTTTTTTTCTATCTTACTTTTAATATCAACTTTATTATATGTATTGCTAAAACCAAAAACTTGACTTCCAATAATTGTTATGCAAATTACCATGCATACAATCCTTTTTATTATAATCATTTTATCTACCTCACCGACAAATCTTTGATTTGATAAAACCTATTAGAAAAGTATTAAGATTATAACACATTAAAATATAAAATGCAATTAAATTCTGCAAACGTTTACGCATAAAAGCTTGGTAAGTCCGAAAAAAAATGTTATAATGATATAAAATTTTATTATAAGATAAAACATCTATGTATTGCTAAACATGAGAGGAAAGCAATGAAAATAACAATAATATCCGTAGGCAAAATAAAAGAAAGGTTTTTTACTGAAGCGGTGAAGGAATATACAAAACGTCTTTCCAAGTATTGCAAGCTTATTGAAGAAGTTGTGCCTGATGAGAAAGCAGATGATAAATATTCTCCGGCAGAAATAGAGCAGGTTAAATTGAAAGAAGGGCAAAAAATACTTAATAAAATTCCTAAGAATTCTTATGTAATTGTTTTGGATATAAAGGGTCTTCAGCTTAGCTCCGAAGCCTTTGCCGAAAAATTAAATACCTTGGGCATCGAAGGTAATTCGGATATAACCTTTATTATAGGCGGGAGCAACGGACTTTGGAAAGAAATAATTGACAGTGCCGATTTTAGGCTGTCATTTTCCAAAATGACCTTCCCCCACCAATTATTCAAGGTTATCCTGTTGGAACAAATATACAGAGCTTTTAAAATAAACTCAGGGCAAACTTACCATAAATGAGTCTCAAGGAGATGGTCAGTTCCCTTGAAGTACCTTTAACTTATTTAAAATCTCATAATACTCTTTATCCAAAGCTTCTAATTCTTCTATTTTTAGTTGCATGGATAGTCTTCCTATAATATCAGAAAGCCTGTTTTGCAACAAAATTATCTGCATATTAACATCTTCGTTTTGCTTTTTTGTCTTTTTTTCTATAAATTGAGCATAGGTTCCGTTAAATGTTTTTATTTTGCAGTTTTCAATGGTCATGATATGGTCTGCAACTTTACTTATCAAGCTGCGGTCGTGGGAAACAAAAAGCAAAGTTCTGTCATACTCCTTGAGTGTATCCTCTAAAACTTCAAGAGAATTTATATCTAAATAATTTGTCGGCTCATCCAATATCAATAAATTAATATCCTGCAACAATACTTTTGCGAATGAAACTTTGATTTGCTCTCCTCCGCTCAGCACTTCAACCTTTTTATAAATATCACTCCCTTTAAATAAAAGTCTTGCAAGCAAAAGCCTTGCAAAATTCTCTGAATAGATACAGCTTTCCATTACATTCTCGATAATACTTAGACTTCCTTTCAATATGCTCATGTCTTGGCTGAAATAGCCTATCTTTGCTCCTTTGGACAGCTTAATTGAATTGTCTCCATCTATTATCATTTTTACCAAGGTGGATTTTCCGCAGCCGTTGGGACCTATCAAGGCAAGCTTTGAGCCATTATATACAGTAAATTCTGCATCCTTGAATATAATTTTACTTCCAAAAGATTTGTTGATGTTTTGTCCTTCAATTATTATTCTGCTGTAAATTTTATCGGAGTCCATGATATCTATTTTAATATTAGCTGTTTTATTTGGTTTTTCTTTGACTTCTAAATGCTCAATCCTTTTTTTCAAATTTTTAACTTTCCTGTCTAAGTTTGCCTTGGCCTTCTGACCACCCATTTTATGCAGCCTTGCTTCCGAATTACCCATTCTTTTAGGAGGACCTTTGATATTATTTATCCTTTGTTTGGTACCTAGTATTGCACCCTCTATGCGTTTTTTCTCCCTGATATATTCTTCATACTCGAATTTCTCCCTTTGTTTATTATGAAGTTTTTGTTTGCTGTAGTCACTGTAATTGCCTTCATAGATTTTTAACCTGCCCTTTTCTACCTCAATAATCTTATTACATAATTTATCCAAAAAGCTTCTGTCGTGAGATATTATAACCAAGGCACCTTTGTATTCCATAAGTTTCTTTTCCATCAGCTCAATACCGTCAATATCCATGTTACAGGTTGGCTCATCGGCAAAAATTATCATACTATCATTATCTAAGGCTTTGGCTAATTTAAATCTTGTTTTTTCTCCTCCGCTCATATTTTCATTCCATGATCTTGCCACCCCGAATTTTGAAGCCATTTCATTGCTGATTTCACAAACTTCCGGCTCATCCAACTGTGAAATATATTCTGCATTGCCCATAAGCTTAACCCACCCCTGATCAGGCTGGGTCTTTTTACTTAAAATATTGATTAATGTTGTTTTTCCGGCACCGTTTATTCCCACCACACCTATCCTGTCTTCAGAATATATGTTTAAATTGTCAATTTCTAAAATCAATCTATCTCCATAGTACTTTTCAATATTATTGCATTCAATTATAAGCATAAAAAATCCTCCTTTTCAATTTGAGGAGGATAGCATAGCATGTTAATACTTGCATCAAATATTATGATAAAGTAAGCTGCAGCCATAAAACTATCCACCTGTAATGTAATAAAATGCAACAACAAAAAAACCTTTAAGCTTAATATGTTCGACATTTTATATAAATTATCTAAGCGGATTATTTTCTCATTCTGCAAATACCTTACCTTTACTTGTTTATTTCTATAAATATTATAAATAATTATAATTACACTGTCAAGATTGTTCTATATATACAGGAAGATATATCTTTCATATTACAATTTATTCTAATTTACCTATGCGGTTAAGTGGAAAAAATCTGAAAGTCGCTTTTCCGATAATTTTATCCTCCGCTATATATGGATTGCTCCAGTACCTTGCATCTACCGATATAGGCCTGTTATCACCCAAGAAAAAGTATGTGCCTTCCGGAATTGTATATGCTTGTGCTTCTCCTCGTGATTGCCTTATATATGGTTCATGGAGCTTTTCACCGTTGATAAACACTTCACCATTCTCGTTTATCTCAACAGTATCTCCCGGAAGTCCGATAAGCCTTTTTACAAGCTTTTCATTTAGCTCATCTGAATAGAATACAAGAATATCTCCCCTTTTTGCATCCTTTACGTCAAAAAGTTTGTTAACATACAATCTGTCTCTCGGCATAATTGTTGTTTCCATGGAACCGGTAGGTACTGTCACCAAAATAAATACAAACTTATTTAAAAACAGCACAATTACAATAGCAATAATTGTAGGTAC
>JAAYPY010000148.1 GCA_012519555.1 Tissierellia bacterium
AGAAGTGACTTTATCAGGAAATCCATAAGGTTTTATTTGATTGAAAAAAGAAAGCTTGAAATCAGAAACAAGATGAAAGCAGGCTATTTGGAAATGAGTAAAATCAACAAGAGCATTACTGAAGAATACTCAGAAGGGGACTATGAGGACTTTTTAAGCTATGAAACTAAATTATTAGGAAGTGAATAGTTTGATTGTTAAAAGGGGAGATGTATACTACGCCGATCTTAGTCCTGTAATTGGTTCGGAACAAGGAGGGGTAAGACCGGTTTTAATCATACAAAATGATATTGGGAATAGATACAGTCCTACAGTGATTGTATCCGCAATCACGTCTCAGATTAATAAGGCGAAACTGCCTACTCATATTGAAATCAGTTCTGAGGATTTCAGCCTTCCGAAGGACTCTGTTGTCTTGCTTGAACAAATACGCACAATAGATAAAAAGAGGCTTAAAGAAAAAATAGGGCGTTTTGACAAAAACCTTATGGGAGAGGTGGATGATTGTTTAAAAATCAGCTTAGGGCTGATAGATTTTTGAAAAGCCCTAACCCTGTTTATTAAAGGTATGGGGACACACCTCTACTATGGTGAAAGCAAACTATTTGACATACCGTTGTTTCTCAGCAGCTTTCTGACACTGCCAATCATGTATAATGAGCCTGAAAAGGCTATAATTTCATTTTTGCCTGCATTTTTAATGACAGACAGTATATCTAAATAATTATCCAAGGGAGTAACCTTTATATTTGAATGCTTTTCTATTAATTCGGCCAATTCTCTTGCTTTTAATGCTCTTGGACTTAAGGGAGTCAAAGTGTAAATTTCCTTTGCCAAAGGTAACAATAACTCCAATGCTTCTTCCGGAGATTTGTCTTTTAAAATACCAAAGAAAAAGGTTACCTTGCCCTTGAAGTATTCTGTTAATGTTTTTGTGAAACTGCTTATGCCATCAATATTGTGGCCCCCGTCAAGAATAATTATGGGAGATTTGTTGATAATTTCGAATCTTCCGGGAAATTTACAATTTGAAAAACCCTTAATAACACTTTCCGAACTTATATTAAAACCTTGCTTTTTTATTATTTCTAAGGTCAAAAGTGCAGTCAGTGCGTTTAGAAGCTGATGTTCACCCAATAGATTTATCTTAACTTCCGGCAGCTCGAAAACATCTCTTTTCAAATATTTAAACCATTGCCCTGTAATATTGCAGCTTATTTTTTCAAAGTTATTTATATCAACTTCATGAACAGAAGCATTTTTCCCTTTTGCTGAATCCTTTATAATATTTTTTATTATATCGGATTGAGGGTAGACTACTAGGGAGGCTCCTTCCTTGATTATGCCTGCTTTTTCAAAAGCTATTTTCTCCAAAGTGTCACCAAGCTGCTCCATATGATCATAGCTTATGGAAGTTATAACACAAACCAATGGTTTTTCCACCACATTTGTTGCATCAAATCTTCCTCCCAATCCAACTTCAAGCACTAAAAAATCTATTTTCTTCTCTTGAAAATATTTAAAACCTATGGCAGTAACAAGCTCAAATTCAGTTGGATGGTCATATCCTTCAGAAACCATAATGCCTATTTTATCTTTCACCAATGCGGTAATTCTTGCTAAAGAATCTTTTTCAATTTGTTGTTTATTAATTTGAATTCTCTCCGTGAATTCTTCCAAGTAGGGGCTTATGAACAAACCTGTTTTATAGCCTGATTCCATCAAGACCTCATGAATTAAACTGCAGGTTGAGCCCTTGCCGTTTGTTCCTGCTACATGTATTATATTGTAATTGTTCTGTGGATTACCCAATAATTCCATAAGCCTTTTTATTCTGTCAAGGCCTAATTTTGAGCCAAATCTATATGTTGAATGAATGAATTCTATAGCTTCTTCGTAAATCATTTTTCCTCCCGGATGTTTTATATTCTTAAATATTACATCATAAAACATTGCATTTCAATATATTTTATATTATTATTTAACTTAAAGATTGCAATAATAACTGAGGTGCAGTATGGAGAACAATGAATTGCTTAAAGTCGCAGCTGAAGTCGGTTTTGAATATTATGGGATGCTAAATGTAAAAACATTGGAGCTTTTGCCGGAAGTACGTGATATGTGCAAGGCAAACAGATGCGGAATGTATGGGAAAAACTGGGCATGCCCTCCCGGCTGCGGAACATTGGAAGAATGCAGGGCAAGAATTAATAAGTTTGAAAGCGGTCTGATTGTTCAGACCATGGGAAAAATTAAAAACAGCTTCGACTACAGAGGTATGATGGAAATGTTAGAACTTCATAAGAAGCGTTTTCTTCAACTGAGGGATTTGTTGGTCAGCAAGGACAAGTATAAAGAGATTCTGCCCTTGAATGCCGGGGCATGCACAGTTTGTAAAGAATGCACATATCCTGATGAAGCTTGCCGTTTCGAGGATAAAGCTTTCGCTTCTTTGGAATCCTATGGTATATATGTTAGCAGATTATGCCGTGATAATGGGTTAGCCTATTATTACGGACCCGACACTATGTCATATACAGGGTGTTTTTTGCTCCGATTATAGAAAAAAATAATAGTTTAGTTAGTGTAAAATTACTTTAGGAAAAAAATAAGAAAAGAATAGTCCTTTATGTTAAGATTAAGTATCACCAAAAATCTAACAAAAGAAAGAAGGACTATTCTATGAATACAATTATACACGAAATTA
>JAAYPY010000026.1 GCA_012519555.1 Tissierellia bacterium
AAGGCATCCGCCAGTCTCACTCTGCCATCCTACAAGGCCTTCCCGATAATCGCTCCGTACAAGTTCATTTCTCCTAGTCTTTTTATGTCCTCCAAGCTAGTGACACCTCCGGATGCAATTATCTTTATACTTACTTTTTCTGATAATTCTCTGTAAATATCAAAATTTGGTCCTGATAACATTCCATCCTTTGAGATATCTGTGTAAACAATTGTTTTTATTCCGATTGCTTCCAAGACTTGACATATTTCAATTGAATCCACGTCCTCTACTGTTTGCCATCCCCTGATTGCAACCTTGCCCTTTAATGCATCTATGGAAACAGCAATATGATCCCGGTAAGTTTTTACAAGCTCTGCTAATAGCTCCTTATTTTCAATTGCCATGGTACCTACAATAACTCTGTCAACACCCATATCAATCAAATTTTTTATTCTTTCCCTGTTTCTTATTCCTCCCCCTGTCTGCATGGGAATGGATATTGCTTTGGCTATTTTCTCTATAGACCTTCTGTTTTGAAAACCTTCATTTTTAGCTCCGTCCAAATCAACTACATGAAGGTATTGAGCCCCCATGGCCTCCCATTTTTGGGCCATTTCTGTCGGGTCGTCTGAATACACTTCTACCTTGTCAAATTTTCCTTGAGTAAGTCTCACACATTTATTGTCCTTTATATCTATTGCAGGAAACAGTATCATTACAATGCCCCCTTTGTGGACTGGAGGATGTCTGACGTTATTTCCGCTGCTTTTTTCATTGCCCTCCCAAAACCTTTAAATACAGCTTCAATTTTATGGTGGTCATTTTCACCATACAAGACTTCTATATGCAGATTACACAAGCAGTTATTTGCAAAGCCTTGGAAAAATTCTTTAAAGTCCTCCGTTGCCATGCTGCCGATTAGTTCTCTGTTAAAACCTGCCTTGTAAATCAAATAAGGTCTGCCGCTTAAGTCTATTACTACCCTTACCAGGGCTTCATCCATGGACAGGCAGACAGAACCATACCTTTCAATCCCCTTCTTGTCACCCAAAGCTTTGGTAAAAGCCTGCCCCAATGCAATTCCCACATCCTCTGAGGTGTGATGGGTGTCTGTATTTAAATCCCCTTTGCACTTAATACTCATATCAAATCCTCCATGGAAACCAAACAAGGTCAGCATGTGGTCCAAAAATCCCACACCCGTATCAATTTCCGTTATACCACATCCATCTAAGTTCAAATCGATTTGAATTTCTGTTTCGGATGTTTTCCTAACTATTGTACTATTTCTCATTTGCCCCTCCTCTTATTAAAATAATCTTTTAAGCTCTTCTATCAATATTTCGTTTTCTTCTTTTGTGCCGACAGTAATGCGGTAAAACTCGTTCTTGAATTTTCTTATTAATACTCCTCTTTCCATTAGCTTTTCAAACAAGTTTTCTATTGGCGACTTAACATACAAAAAGTTTGCACCCGAAGGATATACTATAAAATCCAATTCCCTCAATTCGCTGCTTAACTCTTCTCTTAGCATTTTTACGCCTGATATATAGTCTTTTACTCTGTCAGAATTTTTTAAAGCCTCTTCTGCCGCATATTGGGATAATATGTTTACATTGTATGGCAGCTTAACCTTCCAAATATATCTGACCGTTTCTTCAGCGGCAATGAGGCATCCGACCCTGAGTCCCGCCAGTCCGAAAGCTTTGGACATTGTCCTCATTACTATTAAGTTTTCAAAATCATTTATCAGTTTTACAGCCGAATTATCCGAAAAATCAGCATAAGCTTCATCTAAGATAACCAAAGAGTTTTTTACATTTTCTAACAGCTTTATAACATCCTTTATTGGTGTTACATACCCTGTGGGATTGTTTGGATTGCAGAGTATGACAATTTTGGGAGCTTGCCTGTTTGCTTCTTCTATCAGCTTATCTATCTTTTGCGAAAAGTCACTTTCTGAGTCTACACCCACAAATTCAGCAGAGCATAAATCACAATAGGTCTTATACATGCTGAATGAAGGAACAAAGCTCATCACCTTGTCACCTTTTTCGCAGTAAGCATTTATTACTGTATTGATGATTTCACTGGATCCGTTTCCAACCATGATATTGTCAATATTACAGCCATAGTATAATGACATCTTTTCCCTTAAGATGCTGCAGTCGCTGTCAGGATATAAGTTTGGTTCGAAACCTTCTATTTTAAATCCATCCTTAAGCAAGTAGTTGCTTCCCTCATTGGCAT
>JAAYPY010000149.1 GCA_012519555.1 Tissierellia bacterium
CATCATGATAGCTTAAATACCTTATCCGGTCTTCTCTTTTTGTCCTTTGATCAATTTCTTCTTCCAAAGTAATATTAAACTGTTTTAGTTCATTGATAGTAAACTCAAGTTTACGTTTAAGCTCTGAAACCTCCTTTTTCAGCTCTCGATTTTCCTCTGATATTTTTCGATATTCTTCGTTTTGAAGTTGATTTTGAATGTCTGAGACAAGATCTTCTTCGGTTTCTTTTGCAGAAAACGCCGTTTTAATATAATATCTCTCTTCAACGGTTTCCTCAGCTTTGAATTGTTTTCTTATCTCATTTAGTCTCTTAATGATCTCAGGTTGATTAACATCATATCTATGGGGATAAATACCTTTTAAGATTAATTTGGCCTTGGTCATTTCTTCTATAGCCGGATTCCCTTTTGCTCTTTCCCTAATAATATCATCTATAATTTGCTTAATACTATTTGACATAACATTGCTCCATATCAGAATTTATACTTGGATTATTTCCCTAAACAAGTCTGCTGAAACTTCTATCAGTTCATCCCTGAAGTCATATTCATTTGTGTGAAGAGCAGGGTAGTCTTCTCCATTCCCAATTATAAAAATGGCACCTTTAGTGATTTTTGTGTAGTAACCGAAATCCTCTGAACTTCTGATTGCTTCCTTCATTTCAATTAATTCATATCCGGCATTCTTAGCGGCCTTCCTGATTTTATCAGCACTTTCCACATGATTATATGTTTCAGGAAAAACATCTAGATACTCAAAAGCAACCTTTAGTCCATACTTGTCTGCTTCTTCTTTAGCTAAATTTTCAATATTTCTCTGAAGCCTGTCCAATTCTTCTTCGTACAAAGCACGAATAGTCAGCAACAGCTCACCTTTGCCCGGATTCTTACCAAAAGCTCTCTCTCCCACAGCTACTTGTATTACGGTGCAGAGAACCATTCCTTTATTATTATCCGATGAAGTGAATTTCGGAATGGAATTTATTATACTTGCAATAGCAAAGGATGGATTTCTTCCTTTCTCCGGCATGCTGGCATGTGAAGGTATACCTTCCATATTTATTATTATACCCTTCGAAGCACAAAAACAAACACCATTTTTTACGGAAACAGATTTAAAGGACACATCACTCATATTATGATAGGCATAGATTTCATCAATATTATTTTCAGTAATAAATGCAGACGCCTCTTTTGCCCCATCTCCGGTTTCCTCGGCATGCTGAAATAAAAAGAAAACATTATTGTCTGCTCCATACATATCAACTTCTAAGGCAAAGCCGGCCAATGATGCAGCGTGCCCATCATGTCCGCATTTATGAGAAACACCTTGAATTTTAGATCCATGGGGAATAACTAAATATTCATCCATTGGGATTGCATCAAAATCTGCACGAAATGCTATGTTTTTCTTTCCCTGAGCAGCTCTATATACAGCATAAAACCAGCGGCCTTTATCTACTATTTTTAGCTTTGTATGCCTTTTTAAAAAATCTATTAAGTGTTTTTTTGTCCATGCTTCATTATTGGATATTTCAGGATGTTCATGTAATTCATGACGCAGTTGTACTGCCAAATCGTAATTATTCTTGTTCATATTTTTCTCCTAAATACAGAAATTTCACTATTGTATGGGATTATATAATAAATTTTCCATAAATGCAAAAAAAAACGCTTATTAGCGTTTTATTATATTACCTAAATATCTGCAATAATACTTTTTCTTTTATCCTCATACTCTTCCTTGGTCATAAGACCATTTTCATACAGAAGCTTTATTTCCTCCAGCCTTTTTTTGGAATCAGAAATATATACATAATCTTCATCTTTTATTTTTTCAGCAATATCTTTCATAAATTTTTCATTTTTCATTAAATCATTATTTTCTATAACAATTTCATGAGTTGAAATACCGTCTTCCGTAAATGCATTTTTGCCATGGGTAACAGTCATGATAACTGCCATTACAGTCCAAAATATTCCGAATGGACCTGCCGTTGGTATAATCACAAAAAGGCCTATTAAACAAAATACAATTCCAACAAAAAATGCTATTTTTGATTGCTCTTTACCGGGTTTAACTTTAATTTTCTTGCCCATAAACGCTCCTTACCAACTGAAATCTTATATTGATTATATCAGCAATCATATGCATTTACAATTATTTTTATTTTACAAAACAAAATAAATTTAGGAAGCCTTAATGGATTAATTTAAGAAGGTGCCCTGTAGGTTCTACAGAGCACGAAATTCGTCCTAATACTCAAACTTAGTGACACTGTCTCGTAATTCCTCGGCTAATCGCGCTAAATCATTAGTAGCATTGTTGATTTCAGCCATTGATTCTGTTTGTTCTTTTACATTTGAAGCTACTTCCTCTGAGCTTGCTGCGTTTTCTTGAGCAATTGCAGCTAAACTATGCATAATCCCGGATAACTCCGTTTTTTGCTTGTCCATTTCTTTTACTAAAAGCATAGATTTGTTTATGATTGTTTTTACGCCTTCAACTTCATCTGAAATATTTTGGAATTTAGCTCCTGTGGCATGTACACTTTGCACCTGCTCTTTAATAACAGTTAGTATTGCCTGCATTATATGAACAGCGTTTTGTGATTTTTCTTGTAGCTTTTGAAGCATTGAATTTATCTCATGTACTGCATTTGTGGATTGCTCTGCCAAATTTCTGATTTCTACCGCAACAACAGCAAAACCCTTCCCGGCTTCACCTGCCCTTGCTGCCTCAATAGCTGAATTTAGGGCTAATAAATTAGTTTGCGCCGCTATGCTTTCTATAAGCTTGCTAGCCTCTCCAATTTTCTTTGAACTTTCATTAGTTTCTACAGTACTCGAATAAATAGTTTTTATTGCTTCATCGCTTTGGTTTGTTTTATCCGTTAAATCCTTTATTATATCAACGCCTTCATCCTTTAGAAGAATTAATCTCTCCATAACGGTATTAATTTCTTCCATGTCATTTAACTCTTCTTCGA
>JAAYPY010000150.1 GCA_012519555.1 Tissierellia bacterium
AAAAAAATGTTGACGAAATGCTCGAATTATTAAGGGATGAGAATGTAGAAGAATAATAAGTGAAATGGAGACTACCGATATGTTAGTCACAATTATTCTATATGGCTTGCTGATTGCAGGGGGATTCTTTGGGTCGGCAGTATTGAACAGAAAATTTGAAGAAATCTTTCCTATATCCATAATGAGTATAGCGGTCATTCTATTCTTGTTTGGTGTTTTTAAAATGCTTGAAACAGGTGTAGTTGCGGTCTTGACAATAATTATATTGTTATATGTCACATCAGTTTTTAAGCTTTTAAAGGATAAAAAGAATACATTCATTGTAAACTTTTTCACGCCGGCGTTTTTTATCTTTACTGCACTTTACCTTGTGTTAAATTATGCACAACTTGGCCTTGTTGCGCGTTTTTGGGATGAGTTTTCACACTGGATGGATTGTGTGAAAGCGATGACGCATCTGAATGATTTTGTGGCAAATCCGGAGTCGCACTCGCTTTTTAGAACTTACCCGCCAATCATGTCGCTCTTCCAATATTTTGTACAGAAGTTATACTTGTTTGTTCACCCAAACAGAACGTTTAATGAATGGCGGATGTATCTGGCATATCAAATGTTCGCCTTATCAATACTTTTTCCGTTTTTTTCCAAGTGTTCGTTGAAGAAACCTTTAAAAAATTTGTTCTGCTCTATAGTTGTTTTTGTTTCACCAATCATATTTGAACCTAATTTTTACAGCACTTTATACATCGATTCTTTTTTGAGTGTGCTGACAGCTGCGGGCTTTTTTGCGATATTAAAGATGAAAAAAGATGGCGTATACTACACGTATATATCGCTTTTGTGCGCAACGCTTGTATTGGCAAAAGAGGTAGGGTTGTTCTTTGCTTTTTTTATTGCACTTGCAGTCATTTTGGATTGCTTCGTTAGGATTATTGAAGAAAGGAAGAAAAACCCGAAAAGCCTTTATTATAAAAAAGCCTGGCCTATGCTGTTTCCTTTGTTGTCACTTGTACTGGCGAAACTGTTATGGAGCTATGTTCTCAAACAATACGGGTTAAACGGAAACTCCGGAAGTCAAATTGATTTATGGAATTATACAAAGATGTTTTTTGCACACTGCGATACATCATACAGGCAGGTAGTTGTTGACAGCTTTAAGAAAGCATTTCTTATAAGACACTTGTATGTTGGTAGAGGGACATACATTAGCTATTACTCACTCTTCTTCATCTTATTTCTGCTCATTTACCTAATACTAAAAAGAACTGCTATCGACGCTGTTACACATAGGCGATATAGGGCAGTAGCAGTAATCATAATGTTGCAGATGATATTATACATTTACAGCTTAGGCGCAGCATATGTCTATAATTTTAGTGAATATGAGGCCTCTATACTTGCGTCTTATGAGAGATACATGGGAATTGAGTACATGGCGCTTGGACTTATGGTGAGCTTGGGAACAATCAAGCTAATAAATGACAATGTCGAATGGAATTCAACAAAATTTATTATAACAGCTGTTCTTTTAGCTTTAATTTTCCCAGTGAAGGAAGTGTCAGATTTTCTGGGGCGAAACACAATACGAGATGAAAATGTAATGATAAGAGCAGAGCTCGACGAACTTAAGAATATAATCAATACACACTGTGACGGGGATGATAAGATATACTATATCTCCCAAGAAAGTAACGGCTATGATTTCTATGTGACAAAATTTAACGCGCGATCTAATTGGGTAGCTAATGATGGATTTACAGGGTGGAGCTTAGGAGGGCCTTTTTATGAAGGAGATATTTGGTATATCAGTATCTCGGCAGAGGAATTAATGCAAAAATTAATTGGTAAGGGATGCAATTATCTTGCAATTTATCGAGCTAACGATTATTTTATTGAAAACTATGCTGATATTTTCGTAAACGCAGATGAAATTAAAGATAACTCCCTGTATAGTGTAAATAAAGAAGAAGGTCTTCTGGAAAGGTGTGAATAAAACATTGAGGGGTTATTGTATATATAGAGCGGGTGGTCACAAGGGCAACGTCAGCTTTGACGCTATCAAGTAGTCAATATATTTATGATATGTTTTTCCGTAAATGTAAAAAGCCTCCTATGATAAGATCAAACGTACCATAGGAGGACATTTTATAGTAACTAACGAACCTAATAGCATCAGACCGCAGAAAGATATTTTTGAAGTTTTTAAAGATATTCTTGTGCGGTACTCCTAAAAATATGAGAGAATCAGGCATGACATTCATCTCTTCTATAAAAAGTCATAGCTATCTAACGCAGAAAACTGTAGCATCAGTAGTAAGAAGAAAAATATACACCAGTTGCGGTAAATTTAAGCTTGAATTTTCGCAAGTTAACAACAGTAACCTTAAAACCAAAAAGTGCCATTTTGGGTAGATTTCTTGACATGCCGTGTGTTGGATTTTATACTGATGTAGCTGGAAGTGTCTTGATTTTAAAGGGTTTTCTCAACAATCAAGTAAGCTTGTCACAGAAAACCCTTTTTCATATATCAAATTTTTGAAACACTTTTAATTAAACTATAAAAGATAAAGAAGGTGATTGCGGTGTTTGATGGTAAAACACTTATGGTAACAGGGGGAACAGGGTCGTTCGGAAATGCGGTCGTTAAACGCTTTCTGGATTCTGAAATAAAAGAGATCCGTATTTTCAGTCGCGATGAAAAAAAGCAGGACGATATGCGGAAAATGTACGCAAACCCTAAGCTCAAGTTTTTTATAGGCGACACAAGAAGCTACGACAGTGTTCGTCAGGCAATGCACGGCGTTGATTATGTTTTTCAGGCGGCAGCCCTCAAGCAGGTGCCCTCCTGTGAGTTTTTCCCCATGGAAGCGGTCAGAACCAATATTTTGGGTACCGAAAATGTCTTAAATGCCGCCATTGATTCCGGAGTGCGGAGTGTTATCTGTCTTTCCACCGACAAGGCTGTATATCCCATAAACGCTATGGGAATGTCAAAGGCTTTGATGGAAAAAATAGCTGTTGCCAAGGGACGCGAAAAGCTGGGGACAACTATTTCCGTCACAAGATACGGTAATGTTATGTGTTCCAGAGGCTCTGTTATTCCGCTTTTTGTCCGTCAAATCAGCGAGGGTAAAGAGCTTACAATCACAGACCCGAACATGACTCGTTTTATGATGAGCTTAGACAGCGCAGTTGACTTGGTTCTCTTTGCTTTTGAAAACGCCAAGGGTGGAGAAGTTTTCGTTCAAAAGGCTCCTGCTGCAACAATTGAAACTCTCGCGAAGGCTGTGAGCGAGCTTTTCGGTTCCGAAAAAACTCCGCAGATTATCGGTACACGCCATGGGGAAAAACTCTATGAGTCGCTGCTCACCAGAGAAGAAATGGCCCGCGCCATTGACTTGGAAAATTACTTCGTTGTGCCTTGCGATAACAGGGATCTAAATTACGGGAAATATTTCGACAAGGGGCAGCTTTCTTTTTCGGTTGCCGAGGACTACACCTCTCACAATACTCGCAGGCTTGATTTGGAAGAGATGAAGAGCATGCTTCTAGAGCTGGATTATATTAAAGACGCTTTGGCCGGACACATTCAGGAGGGGATATAAATTGAAAGTTATGACCATTGTCGGAACCAGACCCGAAATAATCAAGTTGTCTTGTGTTATTCCCGAGCTGGATAAATATACCGACCATATCCTTGTGCACACCGGTCAAAATTACGACTACGAGTTGAACGAAATTTTCTTTGAGGGCATGAAAATACGAAAACCGGACGTGTTTTTGGGAGCAGCCGGGAAGACAGCCGCAGAAACTATCGGAAACGTCATAATAAAGTCCGATGCCCTTATGAAAGAACATAAGCCTGACGCTGTCTTGCTTTACGGAGACACGAATTCTTGCCTGTCTATTATCTCGGCAAAACGAAACAAGATACCCGTATTTCACATGGAGGCAGGTAACCGCTGCTTCGACCAGCGGGTTCCCGAAGAGCTGAACCGCAAAGTTGTCGACCATCTTTCCGATATTAACCTTGTGCTTTCGGAGCACGCTCGACAGTATCTTATTGCCGAAGGAATACGGCCGGAAACAATAATTAAAACCGGCTCTTCCATGAAGCAAGTTTTGGAAGTTCAAAAAGAAAGCATAGACAGTTCGAATATCCTTGAGAATCTCGAGCTCACTTGCGGCAACTATTTTGTGCTTTCGATTCACAGGGAAGAAAATGTTGATTCGGAGGAAAATTTCAACACACTGCTTAACACTTTAAATCTTATTGCAGATTATTACGGCAAGCCCATGATTGTCTCTACTCATCCGAGAACACGTAAAAAGCTTGAGAGCAAAGATCTTGAGTTTTCCGGTCTTATAGAGTTTATGA
>JAAYPY010000027.1 GCA_012519555.1 Tissierellia bacterium
ACATTGGGATTAATCATTTAACATTATTGCCCTATTATGAACAATTTGAGGTTGAACCATCAGACATTATATTATCTATAGTGCCTACACCTTTAAAAAACATCACAAATAAAAGAATAATCTATGTGAAATTCAGTGACCTGAATATATATACATTAATGAAGATATTTGTAGAATTAAAACTGACATCAGATAAGTTAATTCCAATACTAAAAAAATATACTGAATATATGTCTCTTTCTAATCACCACATGGCTATGATGAACCAGAATTTACAGGGAATTTTAGAAATAGTATCAGAAGGTATCCTATGTATAGATAAAAATGAAAATACTATATTCTGCAACAAGTCATTTTCGGAATTATTAGATATTGACTATCATGAATTGTTATCGAAAAACTATAAAGAAATTGAATTTGAACAATGCTTAAAAAATATTATATACAAAAAAGATGATGTTTTATATGAAGTAATAAACTATAAAGATAAAAAACTACTTGTGACAAAACTTAATTTACCTAATAGTCTTAAGGGATTCATTTTAAATATCCAAAAAGTATCGCATATACAAGCAGTAGAATCAAATGTAAGAAAGAAACTTATGGATAAAGGTTTTACAGCTAAATATTCTTTTGAAAATATAATTGGGGAAAGTGCTATAATAAAGTCTAAAATAAATGAAGCTAAAAAAATTGCAAAGAGCAACTTTGCAGTGTTGATACAAGGAGACAATGGAACAGGAAAGGAAATGTTTGCTCAAGCAATACATAACGGATCTACGAGGGCACATGGACCTTTTATAGCCATTAATTTAGCATCCCTTCCGGACAACCTTGTTGAAAGTGAATTATTCGGTTATGAAGAAGGCTCTTTTACAGGAGCTGTTAAAGGCGGTAAAGCAGGATTATTTGAATTAGCACATAATGGAACAATATTTATTGATGAAATAGGAGATATTTCTCTTCATATTCAGCAAAGGCTATTACGTGTGCTGCAAGAAAAGGAAATCATGCGAATTGGAGCAAATAAGATTATTCCAATAGATGTTAGAGTTATTTCAGCTACAAACAAAGATCTTTATTCTCTTGTTGAAAAGGGCAAATTCAGAAAGGATCTATATTACAGGCTGAAGGTCTTATATATTAACCTTCCTAACTTAAACAGCAGATCCGAGGATATTCCTTTATTTGCCAGATACTTTTTTGATAACCTTAACAGTACAAAATATTTTAATAATGATTCTATCAGCATACTCAAAAGATATTCTTGGGCTGGTAATGTCAGAGAGCTTCAGAATCTAATTTACTATTTAGAAACACTATGTGATACTGATGAGATAACGCCAGACGATATTCCTGATGAATTTAAAATAAATATGGATTTAAAATCATCATATAACATTGAATTTGAGAATGTGCTGTCCAATTACAAAGAATCTACTATCAGGGAGTTTCATGTAATACTTAATAGTCTCTATGCAGCCTATACAGAAAAGTCCTCAATGGGCAAAACCGCTATTTGTAGATTGATGAATAATTTAGGTATTGAAATTTCAGTTGAACAGGTTCGCCACAGACTTTCAAAACTTAGCTGCCATGGATTTATCAATGTTGGTAAAACAAAACAAGGAAGTAAAATAACACAAAACGGTATTTTGTTTTTAAATTATATAGATATTAAATTAAGGAAAGAGAATTATCATAAATAATAAATCCTTTCCTTAACTTCTCATTATTTAATTTAAAGTGTTCAATGTATGGCCTTTTCTATTCTTCTTCTGACTTTTGCTTCTCCCATTATCTGCTGCAGCTCCCACACGTCAGGTGATGATGCGCGGCCTATAATTGCAATTCTTATTACAGTGCTTACATCTCCCACGTGTCCCTTATACATATGGGGATTTTTCTTATAGTCCTTTGGCTTTGCTGCATATCCGTTCTCAGATGCGATAATCCTGATTTTTTCAAACCACTGACTTTGGTCGTCTGTGTGGTCGTAGGTATTCAAGTAAGCTAAGAGTAGTTTTTTAGCTTCTTCTTCATTAATATTCTCGGGATAAGAGTCTTCAATTTTAAAGTATTCATCAAAGTAATAGCTTATAAAGTCAAAAATTTGCCTGCAATACATTAAATCCTTACGGGGCTTTTGCCCATCTCTTCCTAGAGACAGCAGCCTAATTACCTCATCTTTGTTGGAGGATAATAGAGTAGCTGCTTCTTTCTTATGTTCATTTGCCCAGTTAAGCAAAAATTCATATATTTCTTCTGAAGGAATTTTCAAGAGAACATCCTTGCTGATATTGTTCAACTTGTCTAAATCAAACAAGGCTCCCGAAGTGCTCATTTTTTCCAAAGTGAATTCAAAATCATCAATCGGGCTGTCCGGATTCTCCATTCTCCATTCTTCAAAATTCGAATTTAATATGGTAAGAAGATATTCTCTGACAGATTCAGGATGATAGCCTAATTCTCTGTAATACCCTAATCCTAATTCAGGGTCTTTTCTTTTTGAAAGCTTTCTTTTGGCTCCATCATCCATTTTCATTAAATGTGCAGTATGACAATAAACAGGTGTTTCCCATTCGAATGTTTTAAACATTTCATAATGAATAGGAAGTGTTGAAAGCCATTCTTCGCCTCTTACCACATGAGTTATGCGCATTAGATAATCATCTACCACATGGGCAAAATGATATGTAGGTATACCGTTTGTTTTTAAAATTACAACATCTTGGAAATTTTCATGAATTGATAATCGCCCTCTTATGGCATCGTCTATTTCAAATGTTCCTTCTTCTCTTCCTTCGGAGCGGAATCTTATTACAAATTCTTCATTGTTGTTTAAGTGTTTCTCTACTTCTTCAAGTGTTAGGTTTCTGTCTCTTGCCCACTTGCCGTAATATCCGGTATTTACATTTTCCTTGACCTGCCGGTTTCTTATTTCTTCCAGTTCTTCTTCTGTGCAAAAGCAAGGATATGCTCTTCCCATTTCAATCAAGTGTTTGGCAAAACACTGATATA
Source organism: Tissierellia bacterium (assembly GCA_012519555.1). GTDB lineage: Bacteria > Bacillota > Clostridia > Tissierellales > Sedimentibacteraceae > Sedimentibacter. The sequence continues at coordinate 3,022 of JAAYPY010000027.1, forward strand.
TTTCAGCTCTCTTGCTTTGAAAATACGGTCCGTAATTTCCTGTTTCTCCTTCAATGCCTGCGCCCTCGTCAAATTTTAAGCCAAAGAATTCAAGAGATGAAATTATTGTTTCTACGGCACCTTCTACCTTTCGTTTTTCATCGGTGTCTTCAATTCTAAGCATAAATACACCACCGCTTTGATGTGCCAATCGTTCATCAACAAAAGCTCCATACAAATTTCCCAAATGAATAAAACCTGTGGGACTTGGTGCCAGTCTTGTTACCTTAGCACCTGCAGGCAGCTTACGCTTTGGATATACTTCATTTTCATAATATTCAATTGTGTTTTTTATATTTGGATATAACAGTTCTGCTAATTTTTTATAATCCATTTCCATCCTCCAAGTACAGAGACATTTCCTCCGTGTCCCCTATATTAAACAAAAGACGGTCATAGACCGCCCCTTCCTTAATAACCCATAGGGGAGTCGAACCCCTGTTTCCACCGTGAGAGGGTGGCGTCTTGACCACTTGACCAATGAGTCATGTTAACCTATTATTAGGGACCTTCCATCCTGAAAGACTATCACAATAATAGAATGTGTGTCCCTGCACTTTTTTATTATATAATAACCCATTGCCTTTGTCTATATATTTTTCTATGCTTATTTATTATTTTGATGAGCTGCCGCAGCAACCGCCTACATCTCCTTCTTTAACCATCAGGGTTTTATCATTTGATATTCTGATAAATCCTATCTTTTCCAAAATTTTTTGAAGGTCTTTATCAGATTCTATATAAGTTTTTTCAGCACCGATGGTAACTGCTTTTCTAACTAAGAGTCTAATAAGCAAATCCTCATAATTTAAACCCTTAAATTGTTTTTTGACACATAACATGTCGATAAAGTACATACCATCTTTAAATAACAGCCTTGCTGTTCCTGCAGGCACATCGTCTACGTATAAAACAGCGTTAAAGGCAAATTCATCATAAAAGTCGCTTAGTGTATCTGTATCAGCATATACTTCCTTCCTGATACTCAGGACATCGCTTAAGTTATTATTTCCTTGAAACCACCTTGTAGAAATCATTATACACCTCTTTTAGCGGTGCCAGGCACCACTTAGTAAACTAAAGTAAACTTATTATACCATATGATTTCTATTTATCAAGTTTCGCCCAATATTTTGAGGACCAAAAAAAAAGTATATTAATTAAATAATCTTAATAATTTTAGTATTGAAATAATGATGAATGTGTGTTAATTTTATAACATATCTAAGCTTAAGGATCTTCTAAGAGCAAGGAATACATTTATTAGTATTAAAGTATTATTCCTTGTGGTGCAAGGAATTTTTTTATTGAGGTGTATATGGATAAGAGAATCGGAGTAATTGGTATTGTAATTGAAGATACATCCCAAGTTGCCGAAGTGAACAGTCTTCTTCATGAGTATTCTCATATTATTATAGGAAGAATGGGTATCCCTTACAGGGAGAGAGGTCTTAATGTTATCTCTCTCATTGTTGACGGCACTAATGATGATATAGGAGCTCTTAGCGGAAAGTTAGGCAAAATAAAAGGGCTGAGTGTTAAAAGTGCTTTGTCCAAAAAACATTAGGAGGCAATATGAAAAAAATTTGTTTTTTATTGGTGGTACTTTTTGTGCTAAGTTTTACAGCAGGCTGCAGCAATGAACCTCAAGAAGCACCGGCACCTGAAAAGCCTGCCGAAGAAACACCCGTGCCAGTTGAAGAGCCGGCAGCTGTTGAACCTGTAAATGTTACAATTGCGGGGCTTAAGGGGCCTACATCCATTGGTATGATTAAAATGATAGATGAGAAGGCACTGCAAAGTGATAAATACAATGTGGAATACATTCAAGAAGCAGCACCTGATTCATTGACGGGAAAAATCATAAACGGCGACATACAAATATCATCTGTTCCCATAAACTTAGCCTCTGTTCTATATAATAAAACTCAAGGCAAGGTCCAGTTGTTGGCGGTTAATACGATCGGCAATCTATTTATAGTTGGAACTGAGGATATAAACTCTGTCTCACAATTGGATGGCAAAACACTTGGCATGAGTGCAAAGGGTTCAACTCCGGATTTTGCCATGAATTATATTTTAAAACAAGCAGGACTTGAAGGCAAAACCGAACTGAATTATGTACTTGACCATGCTAGTCTTGCCCAGTCCGTGATTGCAGAAGATACGACAGTTGCGCTTTTACCTCAGCCTTTTGTGACACAAACTAGGCTGAAAAATCCCAATGTAAAAATTTTAGTTGATTTAAATGAAGCATGGAATGAAGCAACAGGCGGAAAAAGCGACTTATATACCGGATGTATTGTCATAAATAAAGAGTTTGCAGAAAACAACTCGGACTTTGTAAGTGAATTTTTAGAACAGTATGAAAGCTCTGTTAACTGGGTGATGGAAAATCAAAAAGACGCATCTGTATTAGTTGCCAAACATGAAATAATGCCCGATGCAGCCTTAGTTGAAAAGGCTATTCCAAATTGCGGTATTACATTTAAAAAGGCAAGGGAAGCTAAGTCAGGTTTAAATGACTTTTATCAAATATTATTTGATTCAAACCCTGCTTCAGTAGGAGGAAGCATGCCGGATGATGAATTCTATTTTACGGAATAAAAACAAATTATTTATAATACTTTTTTGGATTTTTATTTGGGAGATACTGTCACTGATAATAGCTCAGGAGATATATCTCCCATCTCCTCATGCTGCATTTTCTTCTCTCATTAATCTGCTGACTTCAAAAGATACCTATATCACCATTTACTACAGCACTTACCGAACATTGGCAGGATTTTTTTTATCTTGTCTTTCAGGCATCTTGTTGGGAATTATATGCGGTATATATAAGCCCATATACGATTTGTTTAATCCTTTGATAATAATTATGAGAACAATCCCTGTAATGAGTATTATCATTATTGCAATAATATGGTTCAAAGACACCAATGTACCTATTTTTGTCGCATTTTTAATGTGCTTTCCAATAATTTGGACTAATACTGTTTCCGGAATCCGTTCAACGGATAATAAGCTGCTTGAAATGTGTGAAGTTTATAAGATAAAAAAAATAAGAGTAATAAGTTCAGTATATTTATATTCCTCCCTGCCTTACATTCAAGCAGGAATGGTTTCTGCTTTAGGAATAGGCTGGAAGGTAACTTCCGCAGCGGAAGTTCTAAGTCTTCCCAAATATTCCATCGGGAGATTTTTGTATGATTCCAAGGTATATCTTGAAATCCCGGATTTATTTGCCTGGACGATTATTATTGTTTCTCTGAGCTTTTTGTTTGAAACTCTGCTTAAAACTGTTTTTAGTTCTGGAGATAAAAATGATTAAATTAGTTGATGTTACTAAAAAATATGATGACCTGATTTTATTGCAGGATTTTAACATTAGTTTTGAAAAGAATAAAATAACGTGTTTATTTGGCCCTTCAGGTGTTGGAAAAACAACAATTGCAAATATTGTGGCAGGAATAGTTCCTGTTGACAGGGGTTTTGTGGAAGGTATCGACAACTCATTGTTTTCCTATGTTTTTCAGGAACCGCGCCTTCTTAAATGGTACAATGTATATGAAAATATTGATTTTGTACTGAAGGATGTTTATGAACCTGAAAAAAGGGTAGATACAATTAATTCTTATTTAAAAATGGTCGAATTAAGCCAATATAAAAATTATAAAATTGATGCATTAAGCGGCGGTATGGCTCAAAGGGTATCTTTGGCAAGGGCTTTTGCTTATCCGTCACATATACTGATTATGGATGAACCCTTTAAAGGTCTTGATATTAAACTTAAAAATGAAATGAGCTCCTTGTTTATAAAAATGTGGAGCCTTAGTCAAAGAACGGTAATTTTTATAACTCATGATGTCGAGGAAGCAATTAATTTGTCACATGTTATTTATACTTTAAAAAACAGACCCGTCGATATTGTTGATAGAATAATCGTTAATAATAAAGAAGAAATAAAAAACCTGCTTCTAAACCTTTAATGAGTTAGCCGTATAGACATATATCTAGATTATTCTTATCGAAGGAATGTCCCAAATTATATGTGATTAAATCACTGATTATATTTTTTGTTCGTATAAGATAAAGCAAAAATGGAGGCGAATTTATGAATATTGAAATAACCGACAGAGCAAAAGAGATGCTTTTGTTGATGAAAGAAAAAAATATACCCATTACTTTAATGAAATATCCGGTGGGATGAGCAGGCTTTAAATACAAAATTGTTTCGTCGAAACAAAAGGAAAATGATAAGTTGTATAATGTTGACGGTATTGATATAATAGTTTCCGGAGACAGCGAATTTGAATTGAAGGGTGCAAAGATTGATTTTGGCGGACTGTTATTCAAGGATTTTATTGTATCTCCAAAATTCTCATAATAAAAAGTGAACCTGCCTGAGTTATCAAGCAGGATTTTTTTATGTCCCATATATTAGGGCATTTGAGAGACGGCAAATTAGTCAAAAAAGTTAAATAATGCCACCAATAATAGGAAGAACCACAGCAAAGTATCAAAGTCAATGTCACAGTCGCTTTGACAAACTATAACAACCAATAATAAAAAGAAAAACAACAATGAAGAATCAATTCCGCCTGTACCTAAAACACGATCTCGGTCTCGTCTTTTGAAGTCTCTGTTTCTTCTTTCTCTGTCACCCCGCACACAGTCGCATTGTGCATTGGCTTCTTCACTAACTTCTACAATATCTTCACATTTATTACACTCCATATATAACCTCCTAATTACATATAACGATTTAATTTATTATATTCATTTGTAAATTTTTTGTTAATAATTTGTGGTTTCCATAGATTTTTTGAAATAATGCATAATATAGAAAAATTATGAAATAATAATTCTATATTTTATTCATAATATGAGGAGGATAATAATTGGATAAATTTGCATTGGTATTAGTAATTATTGGAGCCATAAATTGGGGACTGATAGCGTTATTTCAGTTTGACTTAGTCGCTGCTATTTTTGGCGGTCAGACAGTTCTGTTCAGCCGATTGGTATACGGGCTGGTAGGCTTGGCAGGTTTATACTGTATAACATTATTATTCAATGAACGCGAAAGAGTCGATTAACCCTATTTTTCTGACCAAGGAGAGAGAGAAATGGCGGTAGGCCATTCGCAAGGAAATCCCAATTTTGTGACCAAAGGGGGCTAAAACATTGGTGATTGAGACTGCGAGATGCACTAACGGAAAAAGACAATCCAAATTCGGATTGTCTTTTTTACTTCTAAATTTGCTTACTCTCCTGCAATTGAAAGTTTTTTTATTTTTAGCGATGGTGAGCCTATATAAGCTCCGCCCGGCAGGCCAAATTTTAAATCCGAGCCGGTCTCTTCGATATTTTTTAGCATTTCAAAGTAATTACCTGCAACTGTTATTTGCTCCACAGGTCTTGAGATTTTTCCGCCCTCTATCAAATATCCCAAAGCTGCCAATGAAAAATCTCCTGATATGGAATTCAAGCCCGAATGAAGACCCTGCAGCTCAGTTATAAGTATACCTTTATCTAAGTCTGCAATCATTTCATTTAAATCTCTTTCTCCCTTTTCGACATAGAAGTTTGAAGGAGATATACCTATTGATGATTTGTAGGAACCCTTGCTTGCATTTCCTGTTGTTTCGACGCCATCTTTTTTAGCCGTCTTTAAATTATGAAAATAAGTTTTTAAAACTCCTTTGTCAATAACCTTTTTATATTTACAGGCAACGCCCTCGCCGTCAAAGGATTTGGACGCAAGACCACCCTCCATATATGGGTCATCAATTAAAGTGAATTTATCACTTGCAATTTTTTCGTTTAATTTTCCTTTCAATAGGGAAAGATTCTTTTGTACTGCCTCAGCTGAGAATATTCCTGTAAATGCCTCCAATAAATCCGCAGCAGCTGAATTTTTGATAATTACTTTGTAGTCTCCTGATTTTACAGAGCTTGCTCCAAGAAGGGCCAATGCCTCATCTACAGCCTCCTTAGCAATTTCCTCTGCTATAAATTTATTGAAATCATTCCCTGTCCTATATGCCAAACCTGTCTTAATATCTTCCCCTTCCTTTGCAACCACTGATATGTAGGTATATGCAATGTTGCTTTTATCCTCTAGAAAAAGACCCTTGGTATTGGACATAATTGTTTCTCCATAACCGTCACCAAAGACACATGCCTGAACAGATGTAATTCTCTTATCTAATTTGAATGCTTCTTCTTCAAGCTTCTTAACAAATTTAATTTTTTCTTCTTCGCTTATTTTAGACAAGCCCAAATTGAAAGAATCAACCTTTTTATATTCCTTTGAGCCTTCGAATATATCCTCCTCATCTTCGGAATCTATTATTGTTGCATTTTCTACAACATCTCTAACCAATTGCTCAATGGAAGCTTCATCCACCCTTTCGGTGTATGAATATCCCATTTTCCCCTTGTAAACTCCTCTTAAGGAAAGTCCTTCGCTTTCAGAAAGGTTATAAGTGTCAAGCTCCGTTTGAAAAACCTTCAGCGTAAGGCTGCTGCCTGCAGAATAATATACCTCCATATCATTTAAGCCGCTTTCCCTGCCTTTTTGAAATATCTTATCAATCAATGCTTTCATTTCCACTATTTTTCACCTTCCCTTCCGCCTACTGTTAATTCCGAAACCCTTATCATGGGCTGACCTACATTTGCGGGTATGCTTCCGCTCACAGAGCCGCACATGCCTTGACTTTGAAGCAGATTATTTCCAACCATATCTATTTTATTAAGTACTTCAGTACCCTTGCCTATGAGTGTAGCACCCCTTACAGGCTCTTTGATTTTGCCCTTTTCTATTATGTATCCTTCCATTACGGCGAAGTTGAATTCTCCAGTGCTGGGGTTTACGGACCCTCCCCCCATATGCTTTGCATAAAGCCCCTTTTCCGTATTTGCGAATATTTCTTCCGGAGTGGAGCTGCCCTTGTCAATAAAAGTGTTTGACATTCGTGAAGTCGGAGGGAATCTGTAGGACTGACGTCTTGATGAACCTGTTACGTCCATGTTCATTCTTCTGCCGTTTAACTTATCAACCATGTATCCTTTAAGTATTCCATTCTCAATAAGTACATTTCGCTGTGACTCGGTTCCTTCGTCATCTATACTGTAAGAACCCCACTGATTCGGAATCGAGCCATCATCTATGGCAGTAACTATGGGTGAAGCTATCTGCTGACCAATTTTTCCTGCAAATACGGAAAGACCTTTTGCAACTGAAGTTGCTTCCAATCCGTGGCCGCATGCTTCGTGGAAAATTACTCCTCCAAATCCGTTGTCTATTATTACTGGCATTCTGCCGCTGGGGCTGTACTTGGCATTAACCATTGTTACAGCGATTCTTGATGCTTCCTTTGCATAATGGTCAATATCAAGGTCTTCAAAAAACTCGTAACCTTTGCTTGCTCCGGGACCGAAGAACCCTGACTGCATTTCTCCGTTTTTACTGGCTACTGATGAAATCCCCAGCCTTGAGCGAACTCTGGTATCTTCTTTCCACAAACCTTCGGAATTTGCCACCATAATATTTTGTGTATAATCTGTATAAGAGACCGTGACCTGTGTAATCAGCTCATCATAATTAAAGGCTGTATCATAGGCTTTTTTCATCACCTGAACCTTTTTGGTTTTCTCAACACTTGATGGGTCTATTAGTATGGTGTTTATTCCTTTAACATCTGTCTTGGTAAGATTTATTGTAAGGTTTAGGTTTGGTCCTTCTAAGGCCTTAGCAGCCTTTTTTGCAGTATCAATTAAAGTGTTTCTATCAGATTTATTGGTATATGCGTAAACACTGTTAAATCCTTTAAATATTCTGATGCCTAGGCCATAATCTCTTCCTGACATTGTGCTTTCTACCTTGCCGCCTATCATAATTATTCCGTTGTTAGTTCTGTCTTCCACAAAGATTTCAGCAAAGTCTCCGCCGGTGGATAAGGCAGCTGTAAGTGTATCTTCAATCAGCTTTCTATTTAACAATTTATCACTCCTTTTTTCTAATATAAGAGTATTTTACCATATTTTCCTTAAAGTATTAATAATTTTTTGTATAATGAAAGGGGATTTTCTCAATCCCCTAACTTAATTTTATTCTATGGTATGTTTTCTTGCCTTTTTTTATCATCAGCTTTCCGTCTTCAAAATCTTTTTCCGTAACGCTTGCCCCTATATCGTCTATTATAAGATCATTTACGGAAACGCCTGACTGCTCTATAAGCCTTCTGCCTTCGCTTTTTGATTTTATTAATCCTGCCCTTTGCATTAAATCAATGACAGGCATTCCTTCGCTTAATTCGGATTTTGTCAACTCTGTTGTGGGAACATTGTCTGAATCAGCTCCGCCTCCAAATAATGCTCTTGCTGCTTCTTGAGCATTTAGTGCATCTTCTTCAGAATGTATCAGCTTAGTTACTTCAAATGCAAGAACTTCTTTAGCCTTATTTATTTCAGCACCTTTTAGTGCTCCCAATCTTCTCACTTCATCCATGGGTAAAAATGTAAGGAGTGCCAAACATTTTTCCACATCTGCATCATCAATGTTTCTCCAGTATTGATAGAATTCATAAGGTGTTGTTTTGTCTCTGTCAAGCCATAAAGCTCCTTTTTCTGTTTTTCCCATTTTCTTGCCTTCACTGTTTGTCAATAAGGTAAATGTCATTCCATAAACCTGTTTTCCAGCTTTTTTCCTTGTCAGTTCAACACCGGCTATTATATTTGACCATTGGTCATTTCCGCCTAATTGCATTTTACAGTCGAATTTTTGATTTAACATATAGAAGTCATAAGCTTGCATAAGCATATAGCCAAATTCAAAAAATGTAAGACCCTGTTCCATTCTATTTTTATAACAATCTGCGGCAATCATTTTGCTTATTGTAAAATGTATTCCCACTTCCCTCATGAATTCAAGGTAATTCAAAGGTAAAAGCCATTCTGAATTTCTTGGCATAATAGCTTTTCCATCTGAAAAGTCAAGAAACTTCTCAAATACCTTTTTAAAGTTTTCAGCATTTTGAGTTATGGTTTCAAATGACATGACCGAGCGCATTCCGGTTCTGTCACTGGGGTCCCCTATCATGGTGGTTCCATCTCCAAGCAAGGCAATAGGTCTGTGTCCGTGTTGCTGCATTATTGACATTACCATTATCTGTATGAAGTGACCTATGTGAAGACTGTCTGCAGTCGGATCAAATCCTATATAGAATGTTACGGATTCTTTACCCAATAATTCTTTTATTTCTTCTTCATGAGTACATTGTTCCAAATATCCTCTTTCTTTTAACACATCAAAAACATTTCCTTTTTCCATCGTATCCTCCTTATGTTAATTTGATATTTATTCTCATAAATTAAGGGTTATCTCATCCAAAAGGACGAGATAACCCGTGGTACCACCTTAATTTGCTGCTGCCTCTTGCTGATGTAACGGTCAGATAAGCCGCTGTGCTTTCACACAGAACTCAGGAGTCGTATTTCACACCTCGTGCTGTGAATCTTTCACCACCCGATTCACTCTCTATCTTGTAACCAAGGTGTTACTTAAGTTCCTTCATAGTCATGTAACATAGTCATGTAACGTGTTAATTTGAATGATAATATATATATTATATGTTGTCAAGAAGTAAATTTGTTAATAAAATACATACTTTACATATAATGCTCTAAAAATTAACCTTTTATTAAGTATTTTTGAATAAACATTCGATATTTGTCATAAATTTGTATTTATTTCTTTTGTTTGCAAAATTGTGTAATATAATTGACACAATTGGTAATCTATCAAGTTATTGTGTGTTTTTTTAGCGGATTTACAGTGCTATAATTTAAAACATGACGGAGCTCATTAACAAGTTCTAAAGTTTCAAGGAAGCAGGCCTGCCCTGTTTCCAAAAAATCTAAGACTATATAGGAGTGAATTATGAAAAAAAGAATTATTGCATTAACATTAGCTGCATTAGTAGCATTGTCATCAACATCAGCATTTGCTGCAACAACAAATTGTACAACGATAAATTATAAGTATAAACTAAATGATTTATTAAAAAATAGCACAAGCAAATATGCTAATGAAAACAGACAGTACAAGGTTACTGTTAACGGAAAAGAAGTGGATTTGAAAACAATTGACTGGAAAGCGATATTAAAACAATATAAACCATCTGAAAAAACGTCTGCTCCGGTTGAAAAACCAGCGGCACCGGTTGAAAAGCCAGCTGCTCCGGTTGAGAAGCCAGCTGCTCCGGCAGAAAATAATACAACCGTTTCTTCGTCAAATATAACATATGAACAAAAAGTAGTAGAACTTGTAAATGTTGAAAGACAAAAAGCAGGCTTGCCGACATTAAAAATGGATTCAGCAATTTCAAACGTAGCAAGAGCTAAATCCAAAGACATGGCAGTAAACAATTACTTTGCCCACCAATCACCTACCTATGGCAGTGCGGGCGATATGTTAAGACAATTTGGAATCAGTTGGCGTGCATGGGGTGAAAATATTGCAGCAGGACAAAGAACACCTGAAATTGTTGTAAATGCTTGGATGAATTCACCGGGACATAGAGCAAATATCCTTTCACCTAATTTCTCAAAGATTGGTGTGGGATATGTAACAAACTCAAGCGGAAGACCATATTGGACACAAATATTCACTAATTAAAGATACTCTAACCCTACGAGATGCCTTAAGCAATTCAAATAATGATTGTTAAAGCAGGTTGAAAATTCAACCTGCTTTTTTAATATAAGAATTATTTTTCTTTTTGTACCAATTTAATTTGATATAATACGAACATTAAATAAAAATTTTTGTTGCACTTTTGTATATTAGGCGTTATAATACTATTTGTGATTAATTCTTGGTTCAAATGTTCATGATAATAGAATATTTGAATTTCCATTAGACCTATTGAACATAATAAACAATTGAAAGGAGAAATTATGGAAGGATTTTTTAAACTAAAAGAAAACGGAACTAATGTATCTACTGAAATTATGGCAGGGTTCACCACATTTTTTACAATGTCTTATATTATTTTTGTTAACCCCGCAATACTATCAGCAACAGGAATGCCTTCACAAGCAGTATTTTTAGCAACAATTATAGCAGCAGCAATTGGAACTTTGGTAATGGGATTATTTGCGAACGTTCCTTATGCTCAGGCACCGGGCATGGGTCTTAATGCATTTTTTACCTACACAGTAGTATTCGCTTTAGGCTTCTCTTGGGAACAGGCATTAGCATTAGTATTCATATGTGGAATGTTAAATATATTTATTACCGTTACAAAGATTCGCAAGAGTATTATAAAAGCTATACCTGAAAGTTTACAAAATGCAATCAGCGGAGGCATCGGCATATTTATAGCATATATAGGTATCAAAGGCGCAAATATTATAGAGTTCCTCTCAGACAATACAAATATTATCGCAGTAAACGGTGAGCCATTTGCAGCAGATGGAACATACAGTAATATATTTTCATTGGTAACCAATGGAGGAATTGTACCTGCAGTTGTTGATTTTACTAATCCGGCAACACAACTGTCAATTATAGGTTTGTTTATATTGGTTATTCTTATTGTTCTAAAAGTAAAAGGAGCTATACTTATCAGTATCATAGTGACAACATTAATTGGAATACCATATGGTATAGTTGACCTTTCTAATGTATCAATAAATGCCGGAGGATTATCTTCAGCATTTGCTGATTTAGGTATTACATTTGGAGCAGCTTTTGGTCCTAAAGGGATGCAATCCTTGTTTTCTGATCCATCACGTATACCATTGGTTTTAATAACAATATTTGCATTCAGTTTGTCAGATACATTTGATACAATCGGAACATTTATAGGTACAGGCAGAAGAAGCGGGATTTTTAGTGAAGAAGATCAAAAAGCTCTTGAAACAAGCACGGGATTTAAATCAAAGATGGATAAAGCATTATTTGCAGATGCAATAGCAACCTCCATCGGAGCAATCTTTGGAACATCAAATACTACAACCTATGTTGAAAGTGCGGCAGGAATAGGTGTAGGAGGACGTACAGGCTTAACAAGCGTTGTAACGGCGTTATTGTTTATTGCTTGTATATTAATTGCACCAATTGCAGGAATTGTACCTTCAGCAGCGACAGCACCGGTTTTAATAATTGTGGGTGTTATGATGATGTCATCCTTTACTAAAATAAATTGGGAGGATTTAGATGAAGCTATACCTGCATTCTTTGCATCGGTTTTCATGGGACTCGGATACAGTATATCATACGGAATAGCAGGCGGCTTCATATTCTACTGTATTGTAAAAGCATGCAAGAGAGAGCTTAACCAGGTACATCCAATCTTGTTGGTATCAACATTATTATTTATTATAAACTTCATTGTATTAGCCGTAATATAAATCGATGGGGACATTCCTTGAAAAATCATGGTGTGTCCCCTTTTTCTCTTGCATCTTGCATCTGGTCTTGCATATTCTTTCTTTTTTCGACATGGAATATATAGAATTATAGGTTATTTAGCTTGCAAAAATGCATTTCTTGCATTTTTTGATTTTTTGCAAGATAGTCATGCAAGTTGCAAAGCATTGAAATTATAATGTTTTGCGAGATTGCCAAAAGCAATCTTGCAATTTCCTCAGCTATAATGCGCTTTCCTCAAAAATATTTTAATTTTTTTGAAAGTTTTTGTTTACAAATTGCATTTTTGATGATATAATAAGTTAAGTTTAGAAGAAGGAGATTTTGTTATGGGTGTAGCTGTGAAAGATATTAGAGATGTAGTTGCAAAAATGAACTTTAGAAAATGTGGTACTATTACCTGTATATATAATGTTGATGGAAAATGTAGCCAAAAAGAATGTGAATTGCATGAAAGAGGATTAAGACAAGAAGAAGACTAAACAGGGATGGTAATGAAGATGATAAAACTGAATATAAAGATTTAAAGCGAAAGAAACTAATGAGTTGTCTTTCGCTTTTGACTTATAAGATAATTTTGTCCGGAGGAAACCGTCCGAAAGGGACGGTTCGTGGACATTTCTTGTGTGTTTTTTTTCTATAAAATAATTTTATCTCTTGTTATGTCACTAATATTTTTGCATCCTGTCATTATCATTGTTTCTCTCAATTCAGCACCGATTTTTTCGGTATACAGTTCCACGCCTTCAACTCCGCCTCCAAAGGCAGCAATGGCATATGGCCTTCCTATCAGTACTGCGTCTGCTCCCAATGCAAGAGCCTTAAATACATCGGCTCCCGAACGAATTCCTCCGTCAACGAAGATTTTAAGCTTATCTCCCACGGCTTCTTTAATTTCAGGAAGCATGGCACATGTAGCCGGCGAATCAGCTAATACCCTTCCCCCGTGAGAAGATACCACAATTCCGTAAGCCCCTGCCTCATAGGCCTTTATGGCGCCCTTTGCCGTCATAACCCCTTTAACTATGAAAGGAATTCTTGTTGCATCAGTTAATTCTTTAAGCTCCTCAACGCTTTTGGCAGAAACCGGTTTGCCAGCCAAGGCTAAATTTATAAGCCCGGCTGAATCGATGTCCATAGCAAATGCCATAACATTTACTTCTTCAATCATTTTGATTTTTTCTAAAACCTTATCATTTTTCCAAGGTTTAAGTGTAGGCACAGCTCTTCCTTCAACTTCCTTTATTATGGGAAGGCTGTCCAAGAACAAATTATCCGCAGGTCCATCTCCCGTAAATCCTGCACCCCCTGCCTTTAGTGTGCCCTTAACTATTGCTTCGATATATTCTGCTTCTGTTATGGAGCCGTTGTAATTTAAACTCATACCTCCAATGGGAGCTGCAAAGAAAGGATATTTAAAATTCTTACCAAATAACGATATGGAAGTATCCTGTCCTTCATTTTTGTAAATGGTGTCCATATTAATTTTAATGGAAGCCAAAAAGTCAATACATATTTTAAATGCATTGCCGTTTCCTTTCCCACCGGTTCCAGGAATTTCTCCCTTGCACACTAGTCCGTTGCATTCCTTGCAAACTCTGCAATTAGGTGCCATTTTTTCTCTTGCTCTGTTTAATAGTTCGTTATAATCCATAATCATCTTCTCCTTTTATTAGTCCATAGTCCACCGGGTTATTATTTTTGCATTTGCTCTAATCTTTCAAGTACCTTTTCCATCATTAGCTTATATTTTTGAAGCTTTTCTTTCTCTGCGTTAACAACACTTTCCGGTGCCTTGCTCATGAACTTTTCGTTGCTTAATTTACCCTTGACCCTTTTAAGCTCATCTTCAAGCCTTGCCTTTTCTTTTTTCAGCCTTTCGATTTCCTTTTCATAATCAATTAAATCAGCTAAAGGCAGATAAATTTCTGTTCCGTAAATAACCGAAGAAGCTGTATCTTCACCTATTTCAGTCTTATCATCCACTATTTTAATTTCAGTAATATTAGCCAATGTTGAAAAATACTTAGCACCTGATTCGATAAATTGTTTAGTTTTTGAGTTTGAAGGAATAAATATCGCCCTTGCTTTTCTTGAAGGCAATACATTCATTTCTGCTCTTATATTACGGATACTTCTAACTGCTTCCATTATAAATTCAAGGTTTTCTTCTGCTTCTTCAAAGATTTCTTTCTCCAAATATTCAGGCCAGGCTGCCCTTACCAATCTGCTGTTAGTTTCCGGCAGGTATGACCAGATTTCTTCTGTTATAAATGGCATAAAGGGGTGCAAAAGCTTAAGCATGTCTTTCAGAACTTTTATCAATACAAACTTGGCTGTATCCTTATCATCACCATCTGCTCCGTAAAGTCTGGGTTTAACAATTTCAATATACCAATCACAGTATTCGTTCCATATAAAATCATAAATCCTCTGTGCAGCCATTCCAAGTTCAAATTTTTCAAGGTATTCCGTAGCTTCCTTAGCTGCCTTGCCTGCTTTGGAAATTATCCATTTATCTTCTGCCTTGTAGTTTTTCTTTGCTCTTTCTTTATCTGTCAATTTCCCGTCTATATTCATCAATACAAATCTTGAAGCATTCCACAGCTTGTTTGCAAAGTTACGGCTTGATTCCAATCTGTCATAATTAAAACGTGTATCGTTTCCGGGAGAGATTCCTGTCATCAACATGAAACGGAGTGCATCTGCCCCATAGTTATCTATAACATCAAGAGGGTCTATGCCGTTTCCCAAGGATTTGCTCATTTTTCTTCCTTCTGCATCTCTCACTAAACCATGGATAAAGGTATATTTAAAGGGTGACTTGCCCGTAACCTCTAAAGCTGAAAATACCATCCTTATAACCCAGAAGAATATAATATCATATCCTGTAACCAAAACATCCGTAGGATAAAAGTATTCTAAGTCTTCTGTTTCATGAGGCCAGCCTAAGGTTGAAAATGGCCAAAGCCCCGATGAAAACCATGTATCTAAAACATCTTCGTCCTGGCTGATCTTGGTGCTACCGCACTTATTACATTTTTCCGGCGCTACTTTTTGAACCATCATTTCATGGCAGTCCTGACAGTAGTATGCAGGGATTCGGTGTCCCCACCACAATTGCCTCGAGATACACCAATCTCTTATATTTTCAAGCCAATGATTATAAATTTTTGTGAAACGCTCCGGTACCAGCTGCATGTCTTTATCTTCAACTACCTTTAATGCAGGTCCTGCCAATGGTTTCATTTTTACAAACCACTGGTCGGAAATTCGAGGCTCAATAATATTGTGGCATCTGTAACATGTTCCTACATTGTGGTCGGTATTCTCTGTCTTAATCAAATATCCGTTTTCTTCAAGTTCCTTTACAAATGCTTCTCTGCATTCAAAGCGATTCATACCTTCATATTTGCCTGCAACTTCATTCATGGTTCCGTCTTCGTACATACAGCTTATTTGTTCTAAATTATGGCGAAGGCCTATTTCAAAGTCGTTGGGGTCATGAGCCGGAGTTATTTTTAAGGCCCCTGTACCCTTTTCCATATCCGGATATTCATCTGCTATAATGGGGATTTCCCTTCCAACCAAAGGAACAATTACTTTCCTGCCGATTAAGTTTTTGTATCTTTCATCATCAGGGTGTGCAGCTATGGCAACGTCTCCAAATATTGTTTCAGGTCTTGTGGTTGCAATAATAAAATATTCGTCTTCATTATCAAGGAATGGATATTTTACATAATAATATTTACCGGCAGTGTCCTCGTATTCAACTTCTATATCAGACAGTGTTGTCAAGCAGTCGGGACACCAGTTTATAATTCTTTTTCCCTTATAAATAAGCCCTTTTTCGTAGAGCCTGATGAAAAACTCAGTAACGGCTTCATTGCAGCCTTCATCCATGGTGAATCTTTCCCTTGACCAGTCACAGGAATTACCAAGTTTCTTAACCTGCTCAACTATTCTGCCTCCGAATTCTTCCTTCCATTTCCAAGCTCTTTTAAGGAATTCTTCTCTACCTATATCTTCCTTGGTTTTTCCTTCTTCTTTTTTTAGTCTTTCAACTACTTTTACTTCTGTTGCGATGCTTGCATGGTCAGAGCCGGGAAGCCACAAGGCTTCATAACCCATCATTCTTTTCCATCTGATGAGAACATCCTGCAAGGTTTGGTCCAAGGCATGCCCCATATGAAGCTGCCCCGTAATATTTGGGGGTGGCATCACAATGGTAAATGGTTCCTTATCTTTGTTTACTTCTGCTCTAAAACAATTTTCATCCAGCCAGATTTTATAAATTTTATCTTCAAATTCTTTCGGATTATACTTACTTGGTATGTTTGTTGACATAATATCCTTCCTTTCTAAAATAATCGAAATATGCACAGGCTTCATCTCCAATTTGTTCGCTCCTTTCGTCGCGCAAATTGGGATTTCGCTGCGTCTGACCTACTATCAATTCCTTTCTCCTTTACAGTCGAAGTCTTGGGTTAGGTCATTAAAAAAAACGGGTTTTCTCCATCAAAAGGACGAGAAAACCCGCGGTACCACCTAATTTCCATTACGGCTCTTTAACTATATAACGGTAATCCGTTTAATCTTACTGTTACTTCAGATTAAATGCTCAAAAGCTACCTTCAGCACACATCGACCTATGAAACCTTTCATCCGGTGGATTTCACTCTCTGGAAGGTTTATGTACTTACTCCTCTTTTTCATCGCAAATATTTAATTACATATCATATTATTAAATATAAATGTTCTTGTCAACAACTTTTTATTATTTTTAATGGAATTTTTAGGTTTGTTCGATTATAATAATATCAGTGATTTATGACGGAGGAATTTATGAGTACCATTAAATTATTTTCAGACAGTACCTGTGATTTGCCCCTAGAAGAAATAGAGCGCATGGATATTGGAATAGTACCGCTTATTGTAACCTTTGATGGAGATGTTTATAGTGACGGTGTCAACATCACACCATCAGAGTTATTCAATATTGTAAATGAGAGAAATATGCTGCCTAAAACATCTGCCCCTTCACCTGTTGACTTTTATAATGCTTTCAAGCCATATACAGATGAAGGTAAAACTATTATATACATTGGTCTTTCATCAAAAATTTCAACAACGATACAAAATGCACAGCTTGCCGCAAGTCATTTAGGAAGGGATAAGGTGCATGTAATAGACTCATTAAACCTATGTGGTGCAATCGGCGGTTTAGTGAGAAACGCTTATAATTACATAAATGAAGGCTTGTCAGTTGATGAAACAGTCAAAAAAATAAATGAAATAGTTCCAAATTATAAATTATATTTTACAATGGATCAATTGGATTATTTGCGAATGGGCGGTCGTTGCAGCAGTGTTGAATCAATAGTCGGTTCAATATTAGATATAAAACCAATAATAAGCATGTCTCCTTCTGGATTAGAATTATGGAAAAAGTTCAGAGGCAAGGGGAAGGCAATTAAAATGATGATACAGGAAGCAGCCCAAGATAAGGACCGCATCCTCTTTAATGAAATACACCTTGCCTATTCTGTGGGAAGCGAAGAGGAAGCACAGAGAATTAAAGAAATGTTGATTAAAGAAACCGGTATTACAAAATATCATGAGTATACAATAGGCTGTGTCATATCAAGTCATTGCGGACCCGGTACGGTCGGTTTTGGTTATTTTCTTGATTGACAATATCTATTTAATGTAATATACTTAACTAAATTAAACATTTTCGATATTGGTGCGCAGAAATGCGATAATAGGGAATCAGGTTAAAATCCTGAACAGTCCTGCTGCCGTAATGAGTGAGCGGTTTTTATGCTTTAAGCAACCACTGGAATCTCCGGGAAGGTAAAAACTTGCGATGACCTCTGAGTCGGAAAACCTGCCAGTATTATTTGCGTAGATACCGCAAATGCTATGCTTTACAGAGGATAATAGCGATAGCGCATAAAAATTGGTTAATCCAAAACATTTGTGGAATTTACGTTTCGGGAACGAGACGTTTTTTTATGTCTTACCTCATAAATTATATAGCTCTTCCTCATATATTTATACTACAATAATCGGAGGATAAAATGAAAAGAAATAGTATTTTAGTTTTAACATTTATTTGTATTATGATGCTTCTTGCTTCTTGCACCGGAGGGAATGCAACTCCTCCTAAGTCAGAGGGGCAAAACTCAAAATTGCCTGCAAAAGACAGAGCCGGCAATGAAATATCAATACCAAATGAAATCAACAAGATAATTTCAATATCACCCGGCAATACAGAAATATTAATAGAATTAGGTTTTGGTGATAAAATAATTGCAGTCGATGAATATTCAAAAGATATTGAAGGGCTGCCTCAAGGTATACCCTTATTTGACATAATGACACCGGATGCGGAAAAAATGGTTGCTTTAGAACCGGATATAATTTATACCACCGGAATGGTGATGGCAGAAGGGAATGATCCTTACAAACCAATTAAGGATATGGGTATTTGTGTAGCATATATACCGGCCAGTTTAAGTATAGAGGGAATTTATGAGGATATACTTTTTATTGCAAACTCCCTTAATGCTGAAGAAAAAGGTGTAGACTTAGTAAACAGCATGATAAGAAAAATTGAAGAGATTGAAAAAATAGGAAGCTCCATCGAGGATAAAAAGACTGTATATTTTGAACTAGCTGCAGCGCCTACGCTTTACAGCTTCGGCAAAGGGGTATTCTTAAATGAAATGATTGAAATAATAGGTGCTAAAAATGTGTTATCAGAGTACGACTGGTGGATTTCAGTTTCCGAAGAAATTGTTATTACATCTGACCCTGATGTTATAATAACCAATGTGGATTATGTTGAAAATCCCGTAGAAGAAATCAAATCCCGCTCCGGGTGGGAAAATATGAAAGCCGTTAAAAATGATGATGTTTATTATGTTGACAATTATGCAACCTCCCACTCCAACCACAACATTATTATCGGCTTAGAGCAAATGGCAAGAGCAATATACCCGGACATATATCAATGAAACAAAAATATAAAATAATATTATCAATAATATCCAGTATTATAGTAATAATGATGGGAGTGGGATTAGGAAGTATCAAGGTTTCCCCTTCACATATAATCAATATTATAATTAACAAACTATTTTCTATGCCTCTTCATGCTGATATTGAAGGTGCTACGGCTGTATCAATAATATGGAAATTAAGACTTCCAAGAACACTTTTGGCATTTTTAGTGGGCGGGGCTGTAGCTGTAAGCGGCTCGGTAATGCAATCGGTATTGAAAAATCCTTTAGCATCATCCTATACCTTAGGTGTGTCTTCAGGTGCTTCATTAGGAGCAGCTCTAGTAATAGTTACAGGGTTTTACATACCCATTTTGGGATTATTCACTCTGCCTGTTACCGGATTGGCATTTGGTATGGCGACGGTTTACTCGGCTGTAAAATTTGCAGCCATGATGGATAAAAATTTAGAAACAAATACAATTATCTTGGTAGGTATGGTTTTTTCATTGTTTGTCAATGCCATACTGACTCTGATAATGGCAGTGGCAAAAGATCATCTTGCGCAGCTTACTTTTTGGCAAATGGGGTCTTTTTCACTTAAGGACTGGTCTAGTGTAATAATATTGTTTCCCATAGTATTAATAGGTGTAATAGTAATACAAAGCTTTTCAAAAGAAATGGATATAATGACTTTTGGAGAAGAGCAGGCATTTACAATGGGAGTGGATGTTCATAAAGTCAAATGGAGCCTTCTTAGCCTGTCAGCCGCGCTGACAGGCAGCGCAATTGCTTTTGTGGGAGTAATAGGATTCATTGACTTGATTGCTCCTCATGTAGTGAGAAAAATATTCGGCTCCAATCACAAAACTGTTATCCCCATGTCAATGCTTTTTGGCGGTTCATTCATGGTTATTTGCGACCTGATTGCCAGAACAATCGTATCGCCTTCTGAACTGCCGGTAGGAGCAATTACGGCCTTAATAGGAGCACCGTTTTTTGCCTATGTATACTTTTCAAGGAGAAAGGGGTTATAAATGCTTACTTTACAAAATGTAAACGCTGGTTACAACGGAATTGATGTAATATATAATATTTCCTTTAGTGTTAAAGAAGGTGAAAGCCTCTGCATCATAGGTCCCAACGGCTGCGGAAAGACAACGCTTATTAAGGCTATTTCAGGACTTATCACCCATGAAGGAAGCATAAAGATAGACGGAGTCGAAATAAATAAAATGAAAAGGGCTGATGTAGCAGAGAAAATAGCTGTTATGAGCCAAATTTCAACTATTTACTTTTCTTACAGCATTTATGAAACAGTACTCTTAGGAAGATATCTTCATATGAAGGGCAGAACATTCAAAGAGCCCTCTGTTAGAGACAGAGAATACACGGATAAATGCTTAAAGGCTGTTGGACTTTTCAATATTAAGCACAAACAAATAAATGAATTATCAGGGGGGCAGCTTCAGAGAGTATATTTAGCAAGAACCTTGGCACAAGAACCTGATATAATACTTCTGGATGAACCAACAAACCATTTGGACTTAAAACATCAGACAGAATTAATCGACTTCTTGAAAGATTGGTCAAAATATAAAGGTCATTCGGTAATAGGCGTAATGCATGACTTAAACTTGGCAATAAAATTGTCTGACAACATATTGGTTTTAGACAAGGGAAATATGGCTGCTTACGGTAATACACATGAAGTAATTTCCTCCAATATCTTAAATAAGGTCTATGATATGAATATAACAGAGTACATGGTTGACTCCTTAAGACAATGGGAGAGCTATAACCCTTATCTAAACATAAATAAATTACGCAAAGTAAATTAACAATAACCGAAACCCGGTTATTTTTTTATACCGCTAATTAATAGTGGTAAATTCGGGTATAATAAAGAACAAAATTATGCAAAAAGGAGAGTATCGTGAAAAAATTATTATTTATAGCAGCAGCCTTAGCTATGATATTTACAGCATGTAATAATACAACTCCTCAACCCGAAGAACCTATTAATCAGGAAGTGTCCATAGAAGAATATTATCCAATCATGGAAAACACCAAATATTCTTATGAAGGCGAAGGAAATGAATTTGCCACATACACGGTGTTAGTTGATTATATTTCTGATAACCGTATTCAAATCAGAAACGACAACGGCGGAACAGAATCAATAACCGTGTTGGAAATAAAAGATGAACAACTTTCTATCTTGTATTCAAGAGGTGAAACTTATTTTAGACAAAACTTCTTAAATGGTGAGTACGAAGACGGAAAAGTACTTCTGAAAACTCCCCTCAAAGAAGGAAATTCATGGGCTTATGATGAAAACACCAGGGCCACTATTACCAGCCTGTCTAAAGAAGTGGTCACCAGACTTGGGAATTATGAGGCCCTTGAAGTTACCTTGGAGGGAGAGCAAGGAAAGACTATAAATTATTATGCAAAGGATATGGGTTTGGTGAAAACAATAAGCTTAGGTGATGGTTATGAGGTGTCATCTACCTTATCATCTGTTGAAAACAACATGCCTCTGATACAAACAATAACTTTATTTTATCCAAATGCAGATGGCTCTCTTGATACAATAGATGTTCAGATTGAATTTAATACCAATGATGAGCCTATAGATGTAATAGAAAAGATGGTCAAGGAGCTGTCCCTTCATGAGGTTTTAAGTCCCAATACCACAATCAATGAACTGTATTTTGATGAGGAAGAAAACAGCGTACATGTAGATTTGTCAGAAGATTTTATAAGAGAAATGAATGCGGGAGCAAGTTTTGAAGCATTGATACTCCAAAGTTTAACCAACACATTAGGAAACTACTACGGGGTTGGGGAAGTATATATAACAATAGACGGCGGTCCTTATGAATCAGGACACATAATAATAAGGGAGGGTGAACCGTCATTAGTAAACTTTGATAATGTTAATCCTAAAGAATAGAAAGTATGGATTACATAATTGACATTATGTAAATAAAGGGGGGGCACAAGGTGTGTCCCCATTAAATTGCATATTCGTTCAAGTTGATAATTTTGCTTCCTTTTTTTACTTCTTCTGCAGGAATGCCGACAACAGTTGAATTTGGATTAGTACTCTTGAGTACTACTGCATTTGCACCTACCTTTGTACCTGAAGCAATATAAATGTTACCAAGAATTTTTGCAGATGCTCCTATTACTACATTATCTCCAACTGTAGGATGCCTTTTCCCTTTTTCATTTCCGGTGCCTCCCAATGTAGCTCCATGGAACATAGTAACATTATTCCCTACAACTGCTGTTTCTCCTATTACAACACCCATGCCGTGGTCAATAAAAAGTCCCTTCCCTATTGTTGCTCCAGGGTGAATTTCAATTCCCGTCCTGTGTCTTGCTATGTTTGAAATAAACCTTGCTAAGAAATATCTTTTCTTTAAATATAACTTATGAGCAATCTTATATGCTATCAAGGCTTTAATATGAGGATACAAAAACAAAACTTCCATCCTGTTTCTTGCAGCAGGGTCTCTCCCAAACACGGAATCTATATCTTCAATTATTGACTTTATGAATTTAATCATTACCATCATTCCTTTCAATCAATACTTAATTACCGACAGATACTTTTCTCCTCCGTCAGGAGCTATGGTTAAAATCTTTTTGTTATTGCCGTATTTTTGCGCTAATTTTCTTGCTGCTGCAACATTTGCCCCTGATGAAATACCTATGAGCATTCCTATTTTTGCTGATACTTCCACAGCAGCATCAATTGCTTCCTCATCGGCAATTGTAACTATTTCATCTACGAAATCTCCATTGTATGCACCTGGTATGAATCCTGCACCTATTCCCTGAATTTTATGAGATGACGGACTTCCGCCGGATAATACCGGTGATTTTGAAGGCTCAGCTCCTGCAATAATTATATTTTTGTTATATTCTTTCAGCCTTTTTCCAACTCCTGATATGGTTCCTCCGGAACCGACCCCGGCTGTAAATATATCAATATCATTTAACTGCTTTATGATTTCCTGTCCTGTTGTATCATAATGAATTCTGGGATTTGCAGGGTTATTAAACTGGTCAGGCATGAAATAATTTTTATCGCTGTTGAGCAGTTCACTGGCCCTTGCTATGGCTCCGCTCATTCCTTTTTGCCCTTCGGTAAGAATAAGTGTGGCCCCATGTGCCTCAATTATATTTCTTCTTTCCACGCTCATGGTTTCCGGCATTATTATAATTACCTTATATCCCTTCAATCTACCTATGAGTGCTAATGCAATACCAGTGTTTCCGCTGGTGGGCTCCACAATAATGCTGTTTTTATTTAAGTATCCTTTTGCTTCAGCATCTTCAATCATCCCCAATGCAGCTCTGTCCTTAACGCTTCCGCCGGGATTAAATTTTTCCATTTTCAAATAAATATTTTCTCCGGGCAATTTTACCAGGGGAGTATTTCCTATTAAGTTTAAAGTATTGTAATATATCATGTTTTACCTCTTTCTTTTTTCCACTAAATTAAAAAATCCGCCTCTGCAAAGAGACGGATTGAAATCCGCGGTTCCACTCAATTTGGCTTTAAGCCCTCTTATATAGCACCATCATGCTACTCCATTATAACGGATGGTTCCGCAGCAGCCTACTTAATTCGGTGCTGTACTCCAAAGGGCACTTCACATATACTTCCAATAAGCATCCTTTCAGCCTTGAGACGCTCTCTCTGCAAATTCGTTATATGCTACTTTCCTTCTTCGCCGTATTTCCTACTAATTTAGTTGGGTATATTTTCTTTTATTATATTATAGAGTTTTATAAAATGCAACACTTTTTTGAAATATTTTTTAATGTTTTTCTAGTCCACAGGATAGTCCCTTATCTGTCCTCAAGATGACAGATTAATTGAAGGCTTGCTCTGTTCTTTCAATTATTTCATCCTGCAAGGATTTTTCAAGATTGTTAAAATGGTCAGAATAACCGGCTACCCTTACTATTAAATCCTTGTATTCCTCAGGATGTTTTTGTGCATCCAAAAGTGTCTTTTTATCTATTACATTAAATTGAATATGATGACCCATCAGTTCAAAATATGATCTGATAAGGGAAGACACGTTTTCTATTCCTTCCTCACCTGCTATGGAGGAGGGTGAAAATTTTTGGTTCAACAGGGTTCCTCCCGTAGATGTATGGTCCATTTTAGAGCAGGATTTAATTACTGCAGTAGGTCCCTTCACATCTGCGCCTTTTTCCGGAGATATACCGTCTGATACAGGTTTTTCTGCTAATCTCCCGTTTGGAGAGGCACCCATTACAGAGCCGAAGTATACGTGGCAGGTGGTCGGAAGCATATCAATTTGATATGTACCGCCGCACACAGTCTTTCTTCCTCTTATTATATCTCTCGTAGCGGTAAATATATCCAGCATTATATCATCAGCATAATCATCATCATTGCCGTATTTGGGAGTGTGATTCAATACCAAATTCCTGATATGGGCATATCCTTCAAAATTTGATTTAAGTGCTTCCAACAATTCTCCCATGGTAAATCTTTTATTATCGTATACATTGTATTTAATTGCTGACAAACAATCGGTAATTGTAGCTATTCCTACAACTTGAATGTATCTGGTGTTGTACTTTGAGCCTCCTGCGTTATAGTCTCTGCCGCTTTCCTTGCATCCGTCCGTCAACACAGACATAAAGGTTGAAGGCATGTGTTTAGCAAATATTTTTTCGATTACATTATTTCCTCTTATCTTAACTTTAATAATATAATTAAGCTGCTTTACAAAGGCATCAAAAAGCTCTTCATAGGAGCTGAAATCCTCCGGGTTTCCTGTTTTTATCCCGATTTGTTTACCCGTATAATTGTCAAATCCGTCATTTAATGTAAGCTCCAATATTTTGGGAACATTCAAATAACCTGTCAAAACATAGGCTTCTCTTCCATGACAGCCTGTTTCAACACATCCGCTTGCTCCTCCAAATCGAGCATCTTCCAAGGTCTTGCCTGCATTTAAGAGCTCCTGAATCAATTCCTCAGTATTGTAAAATGCCGGTTGCCCCCAACCCTTTCTTGAAATTTCAACAGCTCTTTTTAAGAATTCATCGGGAGTTTTAACACTTATCTGAACATTTGAGCTTGGCTGAAGAAGCTTCAACTCATCCATTACGTCAAGTATCATATATGATATTTCATTTACACCGTCTTCTCCCGTGTAGGGGTTTATCCCTCCGGTATTTATATTTGCAAAGTCCGTGTAAGTTCCGCTTTCCTTCAAGGTAATTCCTACCTTGGGCGGTGCCGGCTGGTTGTTGAATTTTATCCAAAAGCATTCCAATAACTCTCTTGCTTTATGATAATCAATCATCCCCTCCTCCTTTTCTTTTTTATAGAAGGGATAAATATATTGGTCAAGCCTTCCCGGTGAAAAGGAATCCCATGTATTAAGCTCCGTGGTTACACCTATATGGACAAACCAATACATCTGCAAGGCTTGTGCAAAAGTTTCAGGTTTATGTGCAGGTACGACATCACAGTTATTTGCAATCCACAACAATTCTTCTTTTCTTTTTGGATTTGTTTCCTTTGAAGCTAACTCTCTTGCATACTGTGCATATCTTTGACCGTAAATGATTATTGCGTCACATGAAATAGCCATTCCTTCAAGCTGTGCTTTTTTGTCGTAGGCATCAGGGTCATTCATGAAATCTATCTTTTCTATTTCTTCTTCTATTTCTTTCTTGAAATCAAGGAATCCTTTTTCATAGATTTTCCCGTCTGCAACTGTATGTCCGGGAGCCCTTTGCTCCATGAATTCAGTAAACATTCCTGCAGCATAACAATCCTTCCATTCCCCTGTCATGGATTCAAGAATTTTATGTCTTATGGAGCGCTTTTCCCAATACGGGATAATTTTTTCCTGCTGCAGTTTTTTGTCTTCTTCCTTAACTTTAAAACTTATATATTTTCTGTCATTCATCACGGTCATATCTTCAACGGTATGGCAGCATAGCTCCGGAAATGTGGGGGCTGCCTGAGGCCCTTCGCCTTTCTCTCCTACTATGAGTTCATCCTGACCAATATAGAGCTTTCTTTTTTTCATTAAATTTTTAAAATTTAAGGCCCTTAATACGGGAGTTTCGACCGTACCGTAATACTTCTCATAAAATTCAGTTTCTAATAAAGCCCTTTCCAAGCTTATGGAGGGTTGTGTGTTAGTGCTTATTTCTCTCAATTTCTTTGTTCTTTCAGTATAACCTCTCATATCAGCCTCCTATTTTAACCTTGTATCCTTCTTTTTCAAACATTTCTTTATATTTTTTCAGCTTCTCATCTCTTGGTTTTTTCATATCCTTTGAATATCCACGGCATAATTTTTCGTACTTATGCCTTGCTATATCATGATAAGGCAGCAGATTAACCTTCTTGATATTCATATTCTTAATTATCTTTAATATTTCTAAGATATGATTTTCATCAGCATTAATTCCCTCAATCAAGGGCAGTCTCAAATTAATGTTGTTATGAATCTTTGATAATTTTATTAAGTTGTTAATAATAATTTTATTTGAAACTCCCGTATAAAATATATGCTTGACATCATCCGTGAGTTTTAAGTCATATAAAAATAAATCCGTATATTTTGATATCTTTTCAAATACTTTAAAGTCTGCATAACCGCAAGTATCAACTGCAGTATGAATATTTTCTTTTTTTAACCTCATTAACAACTCTTCGATAAATTCTTTATATATAAGGGGCTCTCCCCCGGATAAGGTTACACCGCCCTTGGAGTTTTTATAAAACACTCTGTCTTTTAGGACTTCTTTCATAACCTCATCAAGAGTATATTCTCTACCTGCAATCTGCCTTGCAGAATTTATGCAAGAAACAATGCAATCCCCCTTGAAGGAACACTTGTCCATATTGGTTATAAGAGTATTGCCTTTCTTTTCTATAGCATTGTTTGCACATACCCTTATACAGTTTCCGCATAAGGTGCATTTGTATTTATCGTATAAAATTTCTTTACTTAAATTTTGGCTTTCCGGATTATGGCACCACAGACACTTGAGGGGGCACCCTTTAAAAAATACTGTTGTTCTGATTCCGGGTCCGTCGTGGACAGAAAATTTTTGAATGTTAAATATATTGGCTTTCATTTATTTTCCTCGTTGTCATCACAATTTGTCAGTGCTTTAATGAAAGAGTAGGTTATTTTTGCAGTCAAACCCCATATTAT
This sequence comes from Tissierellia bacterium, assembly GCA_012519555.1. Taxonomy (GTDB): domain Bacteria; phylum Bacillota; class Clostridia; order Tissierellales; family Sedimentibacteraceae; genus Sedimentibacter. The sequence goes on from JAAYPY010000027.1 coordinate 30,756, forward strand.
ATAGTTGTAATATTTATAGAAATAAACCGGATATCTTATACTTTCCCAATTATAATCCTCCCCGTTATTGACCATGTGATATGGAAAATCCTTGTCGGCCTTCGGATAATAATTCATATAATATTTTTCGGGTTTGTTCTCTAAAAAGAATGACAGAGGAACAAAAAAAACTTCGGATACTTCATCAATACTGTAGTCTATTTCATAGGGGTCGATGTTCTTAATAAGCCCTAAAAATGTAAATACAAAAGCACCGCTTTTGCTTGAAGCATAATTAAGTTCTGTAATAATTTCAATATTTGCCTTGTTTAACAATAATTCCTCTGATGTTTCCCTTATTGCGGCATCCCTTGGACTCTCGCCTTCTTCAATCCTACCGCCCGGAAAAGAAATTTCTCCCGGTTGCGTAATGGAATTTGACCTAACCTCATAGACTAGGTTTAATTCTCCGTCAATTTCAATTAATGGAACCAATACCGCAAAGCTTACATCATAGTCCATCGGTTTTGGTCTAAAGTTTTTTAATTTATCTTTTATGTTTATTATATTCATTTATATCATCAGCCTCATTATTCCGAATATTATAAATATCAGTCCGGATATTGTTTTTATTATATAAGAAGGAAGAAATTTAGTCAATGATGTTCCAATTATAATTCCCACAAATCCAATGGTCAGCATTGCGGTTACAGAGCCTGCCAAAACTGTTAAAGGATAGACGGCATCCATAGACAGGGTCATGCATGTCAGCTGAGTTTTATCTCCCATTTCTCCAAGAAAAAAGGTCAGAGCAGTAGTAACGACAGGACTTAAACTGTATTGCTTTTTATTTTCGCCCTCATCTTCAAATACAATAGTTATGATTCCGAAAGTTATGAAAATAAGACCTGCAAATAATTGAAGGAGATGTTGGTCTGTCATGTCAGATATAAAACATCCTATATAAACTGCAAAACCATGGTTTAATAAAACACCAAGCAGTATTCCCAAAAGTACTTGAATTACTGAATATTTGGCTGCCAAAGTCATCAGCATCAATTGGGTTTTGTCTCCCATTTCCGCAACAAATACCAAAATAAAGGTCTCAAAAAATTCCTTATACATTTTTCCTCCCTAAATATTACATTCTGCTCTCTTTCATTTATCAAAGTTATATACTATAATATTAGAAAGGACTTACAATCAGAACAAATATAATTATTCCGGAGGTATAATGGATAAAAATATATTAATAACCACCGCTCCCTTTGGAAACGGTCATAAAATGGTTGCAACTGCAATAAAAAATGCATTTATTAAAAAGGGTTATAACAATGTGGTGGTTGTAGATTTGTTTACGGAAACACATCCGAAAGTCACTGAAGCCATAAAAAAGGCATACATTAAAAGCTATGATTTTGGAAAAGCTTATTCAAAGCTTTATTTTGGCTCGGAAAAACTTACGGATAAGCCTGTAGTAGAATTATACAGGAATTTTGGATATAGAAAATTAAAGAATATTTCTGAAGTATTTAAACCCCATGTAATAATTAACACTTTCCCCATATTGGCATCATTGAAGCTGAAAAATAACCAAGGCATGAATATACCGGTTTTCAATATAGTAACCGACTATTATGCTCATAAACTTTGGATAAGCAAAGAAATTGACAAGTTTTATATTGCAACTGATGAGCTGCAGGAGGAATTCAAAAAGATGAATATCCCACCGGAAAAAATTGTTGTTTCGGGAATACCTATAAGAGACGCTTTCGAAGAAATAGAAAATATATCAAAACTCCATACCAAGTACAATTTTAAAAGAGGGAAAAGAATAATACTTATAAATTCTGGGGCATTTGGTGTGTTCAGGGATATAAAAAAGGTATGCAGAGAATTATGCAAACATAAAAACATACAGGTTGCGGTAGTTTGCGGAAATAATATCTTTTTGAAGCTGAAATTAGAATCTTTAGGCCTCAGAAATTTAAGGGTATTCGGGTTTGTTGAAGATATCCATGAACTGTACAAAATTGCTTGCTGTATGATAACCAAGCCGGGAGGTATTACACTGACAGAAGCCTTGTCCGTTCAGCTGCCTCTCATTATAATTAAGCCGGTACCCGGTCAGGAAAAGGAAAATGCCTTGTATTTTGAAAGAAAAGGTGCCGCAATCATAGCCTATAATTCCTATCAAATTGTAAACAGCACTGTTGATTTAATAAATAATCCCGAGCTTTTGTCTGCTATGCGCAAAAACATGAAGAAGATGTACAATAAATCTTCATCCGAGAGAATTGTGGAAGATGTGCTGGGAAGTTTAAAAGTATAGGGACACACTAAGTGTCCCACATCTATTCCTTTTTATTGGACATATATTCTCTTAAAACCTTATACAGGCATTTTTTAAAGTTTTCATCTTGTTCTTTTCTTCTTTTGGATGGTCCCTTGGTTTTTCCGCCTTGTTTCCTTATTCTTTCGCTTATATATCTGGATTGAAGCAAGGTGTCAATATTATTCTTATTAATAAAAAAACCTGCTGTATGAATGATTGCCAAAGCTTTTCCCAAAAGAAGGCTTGCAAGCCCGTAATCTTGAGTTATTAATATATCCCCCTTCCTAAATATTTGAACTATTTTATAATCGACGGACTCCCTTCCTTGTTCTACAACTATAACTTCAAAGTCGCTGACAATGTAATGGTCAATGTCTGACACAATTATCAAGCCTACTCCAAAATCCTTGGCTGCTTTTTCACATATTTCTCTTACCTTCTGGGGGCATGCATCTCCATCTATAATAATTCGCATGAAAAACTCCTTTTTTAATTAAGTTATGATATTATATCTGTATTTGTTAAAGAAATGCAATTTATTTTTGAATATAAGAATCCGCCTGAATAATCTCTTATTCAGGCGGATTTTTCAATAGTTTATAGTATTAATGACGGTATGAAAAGCGGCAGGTATATATAAATGAAGTATACTATTATCAAGCCTATAAGATAGGGCACAACCTTTTTGGCTATTCTTTCAATGGGCATTCCAGTTATTGAAGATGCCACAAAAAGGTCGATGGCAACAGGCGGCGTAATCATACCGATTGCAATACCGATTGTGAATATCAAACCAAAGTGAATAAGGTCAATACCAAGCATTTTTACAAGGGGAAGGAATACCGGAGTAATAAGTATGATAGCCGAGGATGTTTCCATAAAAACACCGGCAATCAGTATTATAACAGCCATCAAAAATAGTATAATATACTTGTTGCTTGAGATTGAAAGCACTGCCTGAGCAATTGCCTCCGGTATCTGCCAGTTGGCAAGAGCCCATCCGAAAACACCGCTGCATGCTATTATTGTCATGATAATTGCAGAAGTCTTTCCGCTGCCAAGCATTATCTGGCCAAGCTCTTTAAGAGTCAAATCCTTGTATATAAACATTGAAGCAAACATGGAATATACCACGGCAACACCGGCGGCTTCAGATGGAGTGAAGTATCCGGAAAATATGCCGCCGAGGATAATAAGCGGCATTATCAATGCCCAAACAGCCTTCTTTAAGGTCTCAACCATATATTTGAATTCAAATGCCCTTCCGTCCGGGTAATTGAATTTTTTGGCCTCAAAAAGGGAAATTGCAATTAATATGCCCCCCATCATGAAACCGGGAAAGAAACCATTCTTGAATAATCTAGTTACACTTTGTTCGGCTATTACAGCATATAGAACCATGGGAACAGACGGAGGAATAACAACTCCGATACACCCTCCTGAAGCTATTAAGGCAGCCGCACGATCTACCTCGTACCCCCTTTTTTTCAAGTTCAGGAAGCATGGATGTTCCAACTGCTGCAGTAGTTGCAGCTCCTGAGCCGGATATAGCTGCAAAGAACATGGACGCCAATACGGAAACCGCCGATAGTCCTCCCTTAATTTTGCCTATACATGCTTCTGCAAATGCAACCAGCATTTTTGACATTTCTCCCCTAGCAAGCAAATCCCCTGCCAAAATGAAGAAAGGTATTGCAACCAATGAAAATGAATCCGAAGAAGCAAACAAACGCTGTACCACTATCAAAAGGTTTACATCTCCTATTATCAATACGACTACGCCGGCAACAGCAACAGAAAATGCAATGGGGACACCTAATGCAAGACATCCTAAAAAGGTTAAAAGAAGTATACTACCCATTATTCTGCCACCTCCCTAGTAACTAAAATTTCAAAAATTGCATTTAGGGCGTGAAGAAGCATTACTCCGCATCCGATTGGAATTGCCATATACATTAAATTCATTCTAATGCCCAAGGCAGGTGAGCTTTGCGCTCCTTGTTTCATCATGTAGATTAGGCCATAATAAACTGCAATAATGAAAAATGCAATGCAAATCAGGTGTACAAGTATCTTTACATATTTATTTGACTTACCCTTAAATTTATCCTGAATGAAGGACACATTAATGTGCCCTCCTCTTTTATAAACACACCCTGCTCCTATGAAGGTTGACCATACAAGCAAATATCTTGTTAATTCTTCACTCCATGCAAGAGCAGTGAAGAATACTCTGGCTATTATTTGAAGGCTTGTAAAGAATACCATCCCTACCATAGTCAGTATTAAGAGGCCGCAGCCAATCTTATCTACAAAGTCGCTTGCTTTTTTTATTACCTTAGCAATGACAACCACCTCCTATTAACAATAAGTGACTTAATTACTTAATTGCTTCATTTATTTTTGTCAGGTATTCGCTGTATTGCGAATATTGTTCATATACCGGTTGTACCGCTTGTCTGAAGCTCTCCAAATCCGGTTCTTCTATAACTTCCATGCCGTTTGCTTTAAGGTCTGCAATTTGAGCCGCTTCATTTTCTGCAACCCATGCTCTTTCATATTCTGCCGCTTCCTGAGCTGATTGAATAAATATCTCCTGTACATCAGCCGGAAGACTGTTGAATTTTTCTTCGCTGAATGTTATAACAGCTGCTGCATATGCATGTCTTGTCAAGGTAACATGTTTTTGTGAATCCCACATTTTATATGCATGAATAACATTTACCGGGTTTTCCTGTCCTTGTATTGTACCCTGCTGCAGGGCGGTAAGTGCTTCAGTCCATGCCATAGGCACAGCATTTACACCCATTGCCTTAAATGCAGCTATATAAACTTCATTTTCCATTACACGAACCTTTAAATCCTTAATATCCTCAGCATTTTGTACAGGTCGAACACTATTTGTTAAATTACGGAACCCTCTTTCTGCAAAGGCAAGTCCTTTAAGGTCGTGATCTTCAAGCTTAGAGAGAATTTCCTTTCCGATTTCGCCGTCAAGGACCTTGTAAGCGGAAGCGTTGTC
>JAAYPY010000151.1 GCA_012519555.1 Tissierellia bacterium
AGTCTGGCATGGACGATTTATAATACCTTTGTACCTATTTTCCTTATTGGAAACGAACAGATTAGCGGACTCATCAAAAGCTCAACAGTGTTGGGCGTTATTATGACGCTGGATAATTTTTTCGGTTTAATATTTCAGCCGTTTTTTGGAACCCTAAGCGACAAGACTAAGACAAGGTTCGGGCGGAGGATGCCATTTATTATTGTGGGTATACCTTTAGCAGCTTTGTTTTTTTCGATAATACCTTTTTACAATGAAATAGGAAGGCTTTTTCCGTTCGATATACGTTTGATAATTATTATGGTTTCGGTAATCGGTATGAACTTTTTTATGAGCATGTACAGGGCACCTGCAACAGCTTTAATGCCTGATTCTACACCGGCTGGGTTAAGGAGCCGTGCAAATGGGATAATAACTGCAATGGGTGGATTAGGAACCATTATAGCGTTTTCCTTGGGAGGGAAATTGTTTAATATCAATTACAAATTTCCTTTCTTATTAGGTGGGGCTATTATGATAGTTGCATTAATAATATTATTTATTTTTCATAAAGAGCCTGAAGAGCCATATTCGGCAGATGATGAAGAGGATTCTGAAAAGATAGATACAGGGTTTCTGTTTGGGAAAAATGGACAGCCATCTGCAATTTCAAGAGCTCCATCGCTTCTCTATATGCTTATTACCGTTTTCTTTTGGTACTGTGGCTTTGAATGTATAAATGCGTTTTTCACCCTATATTGCCAGGAAAAATTCAATATTCTTCCCGGGGATGCTACTCAAATGCTTGCTCCAATGGCTGTTGTATTTATGATTTGTGCATTCCCGGCAGGATATGTAGGTGGAAAAATAGGACGAAAAAAATCTATGCTGATAGGTAATGCTGTTGTAGTCAGTTCATTTTTTATTATTTTTTTGCTTAAGGAACAAACACTTCTTTCAATACTATTAGGAATAAGCGGAATAGGCTGGTCGCTTTTGACTACCAACGCATATCCTGCAGTAGCTGAAATGGCGCCAAAAGGGCATACAGGCCTTTATACAGGATATTACTATGTGTTTACCTTTGCTGCCAGTATTGTCAGCCCAATACTATATGGACTAACAGTGGATATATTAAGGAGCCAGGCATACCTATTTATCTTTGGTGGGATAATGTTCATTCTTGGATTGGTGTTTTTGTCCAAAGTAAAGAAAAAGGATGTATACCACAAGAATGGTCTAAAGGCACGAATAAAATAATAACGTGGGAGAACAGAGTTTTAAAATCAATATTTAATCAAGTTTTCTACTTTTCTTGCATATGGTAAATAAGAGCTATTGTAACGAAAGCGTGTCTGTATGTTCTTAGATTTTATATCAAGAAATTGGCTGGTATTACTTGCTTTAGCAGGTGTTGTGGCTTATATTATCTATTTGACGATAACCAAGCAATGGGTAAAAGTACGAGAATTTGCATATCAAACTATGCTGTTAGCCGAAAGAACATTTGCTAACCAAGACGGCGAAATCAAATTTGATTTCGTTGTCAGAATAGTTTATAAGTATTTGCCGTCTTGGTTCAAAATGTTTTTTACCGAAGAACATTTACGAAGATTAATCCAGGAATGGTATGATCTGGCCAAAGATTTTCTTGATGATGGACAGATTAATTCTTCATCTTAGCTCTTATTTCTAGGTTATACTATGGTTCCAGTGTGGTTCGTTATACATTAGAATTTTCAGATTTATTCTCTACTTTTAGCAAGATGACCTTATCATCTTCTAAGAGCATAGTATCTCCGATTGGAACAATGACATTGCTGCCTTCCCGTTGTATCATTACGACAAGGCGGTCATGGGGCAAGTCCAGGTCTTTTATATATTTATCTGCCCATTGGTGACCTTTGGGAATGGTAAATTCTATAAGGTCCTGTCCGCTTTCATCAAAGTGTACTTCACCGCCTAAGACAATTACGTCATTTTCCTGTATAGTTACATGCCCCCTGGGTACTATTGTTTCGCCGTTTCGTTCAATCTTGGCAACTATAAAGTCAAAGGTGAGGTTCAAATCTTTTACCTGGCTGCCGACTAAACTACTATTCGGATGAATTCTAGTTTCTAAGAAACCAACTTCCGCTTTATTCTGGTAGTAGTTGAAGGTCTTTAAGACAGTATCGTTTGGATCTAGCATATTCCATTTGTTTGCCGCAGGCGGCATTAAAGAGCCTTGAACCAGTGAAGAAAATACACATATACCAAATGCTATATGGAAAATATCTACCGAGAAATCTGTGCCGCCATTTATAGCCAAAATAGCAAAGGCAATAGCAGCAGCACCGCGAATTCCCGCCAGCGAAATTATATTTAGCTGATTTCGTTTAAGGCGAAACGGCAACATGAGTCCATATACTGTTGCCGGACGCGCAATTA
>JAAYPY010000152.1 GCA_012519555.1 Tissierellia bacterium
AAGTAATTGGTTCTGTTTACAACAGGTCCGAAATAAAAGAAAACTGCAAAATGTTAAACCCCGATATCCTTATAATTTCAGAAGGGATTTCGGGAAAAGAACTTATCCCCGAGATTGTTGTTGATTTATCCAAACAGTGCCCCAATACAAGAGTGGTATTTCTGACAGGCTCTATAGATTTTACAAAAGAAGACAGACGAACCTATTTCACCATAATGGTATTTGCCGGAGTATACGACATTATTCACGAAGACAGGATTACCGATCAGAAAATACTTCATGTTCTGGATAATCCCGCAAAAAAGGAAGATGTTAAATATCTTATTGAAAAACCGAAATCAAAAGGCTCGGGAGATTTCGTATTTGTAAAGGATCATAAAGATGATGTGATAGAAAAGGACTACCATGACAATCTCTTTACTATCTCTTCAATTAAACCCGGCACAGGAAAAAGCTTCATTTCAACAAATATAGCAACCATGATTGCCGAATACGGAGTTAAAAAACATAACGGCCAGAGACCAAGAGTTGCCCTGATTGAAGCAGACCTTCAAAACCTGTCCTTGGGTACTCTTTTACAAATTGAAGATGACAAGTATAACTTAAAAACCGTTATGGATAAAATTCAGTCGATTATATCAAGTGACGGAAAAGTTACAAACGATATAGAGAAAATTGAAATGGTTAATAAGCACATAAAAAGCTCCTTCAGACCTTATATGTACTGCAATAACCTTTATGCCTTGGTAGGTTCCCAGCTTACCCTTCAGGAGCTTGAAAATGTTAATGCCATGCATTATCTGTATCTGGTTGAAACAATAACAAATGATTATGACGTTGTGATTGTGGATACAAACTCATCCTTAACCCATGTAACCACATTCCCGCTTCTTAATCTTTCAAAGTATTGCTATTATATTTTGAACCTTGACTTCAACAATATAAGAAACAACTCAAGGTACAGAAGCTTTCTTGAGAAAATTCAGATTGCCGACAAGGTAAAATATATTCTTAATGAAAATATCACTAAAAAGATGATGGATAACTTATATATAGGAAGTGAAGAGCTGCTTTTTGACACAGAAATGATTAAAAAAGACTTTGATTTGGTAGCCGAAATTCCTCTTATTCCTAAAACCATCTTCTTAAACAGAATTTACAGCGGCAAACCTATCTCTTTGGAAAACAGCCCCCAAACCCTTGAGGCAAGGTATGAAATAGCCAAAATTGCAAATGAAATATGGCCGGTTTCAAACTTTGAAAATCTCAAAAAGGAATTTGAGAGCAAAAACAAAGAGACTAAAAAATTCTTCTGGAAAAAATAGGAGGTACCAATGTTTGATATAGACACCAAATCCATGAGGAAAGAAATACTTGAGAAGACAAACAGGAGCAAAGTCGGACTTCTTCTTGAAAAAGAGGAAGCCATTGAAGAAATACGAAACATCCTTGCCGAAGAAGACAAGGAAACTTTGGGAAACAATGAAAATAAAGATGGCAGCTCTATTGTCGTAAAAGACAAGAAGTATTTAAGAGAAAGAATAGAGAAAAGAAGAGAACAGGTAACAGAAGCCATTAACTTAAAAAATATAAAGGTTAAGGGCGTTGACACCAAAGAAGCAATGGCTGACTTCATAACGGAAGTCGTTGCGGAAACCATAAATTACAGCGTACTCTACGATGCTTTCATGAATCCCGGCGTTACCGATATCTATGTTGTATCGTATGACAGAATTTTCATCGAGGAAAACGGGGAGAATAAAAAATATCCAAAAAAATTCAGGTCCGAAAAGCACCTTGAAGATATCATAAGAAACCTTGTTACGGAAGCGGGCAAAGTTATAGACGGAGGAGAACATAAAAAGGTGGACTTCGAACTTTACGGCGACAGGTACTGTGCTACCCACCCCAATGTTTCCCCTAACGGCTATTCCTTAACCATAAGAAAACACTCAGATGACCATATCACTTTCGAACAGCTGATGAAGCAGAATCTTATGTCGGAAGAAATGGCTTACTTAACAGGGTTAGCTATTAAAGGTGAAAGAAACATTATTTATGCAGGAATAACAGGGTCCGGTAAAACTACATCCATCAGGGCATTCTTGGACCACTTTGTACCGAAATTAAACAAAAGAATGCTCGTCTGCGAAGATACGCAGGAGCTCTTCCCTAAAAATGATCATACCTTGGAGTTAGTATCCACAGTAACGGGAAATCCAAAAAACGATATAACCCTTCAGCAGCTTGTTTATACCTCATTAAGATTAAAGCCTAAGTATATAGTAATCGGAGAGGTAAGGGCGGAGGAAGCTCAGGCAGCCTCTGAAGCAATGGAGACAGGTCACAGCACCATACTTACCATGCACGGAGGAAGAGCCATAAACTGCATAAACAGATTCGTTACAAAATTCTTAACCGCAATGCCGAATCTGGGAATAGAAGTAGTTGAAAGAATTGTCGGTTCTTCCATAGATTATATCTACATTCAGGATAATGTCCCCGGAATAGGAAGAAGAGTGACGGAAATATCTGAAATAAGCTACGATTTTGAAAAAAGATGTGTTGACGTAAAGCCTATTTACAAATTTGATATTAAAACCAGAAAATTTGTAAGGCTTAACGATATAAGTGAAGAAAAAATAGAAATGATGTTAAGAAGGGGGGTAACCTCTGAAGAAATCGATAAATGGTTAAAAGGAGAGGATAAAGATGATTAAATTAATTGTATTAGGAATAATAGGTATAGCAATCTGCACAATTCTGCTTATGACTACCTATTCCGAAAACAAGTCTTTTAAAAGAAGAAAAATTCAAAGCAGAAATCTTTTAAAAGAAAACATTTTAAGGAGCAAGCTTAATGAACTGACCGTGAAGAAAGTAAAGGCATCAAAGAGGTTAAAGGTTGAAAAGTTGTGTATTCAGGCAGGTTATAATCTATCGTATTCCGATTACCTGATAGTGTGTGTTTTGATAGCATTGGCATGTTTTGTAGTTTGCAGGTTTATTTTAAGAAATGCTTACTTAAGTATCATCCTAACAATTGCCGGCCTATTCTTCCCAAATCAGTACTTCATGGTGAAAGCTAACCAAAGGGTTGAAAAAATCAACAATCAGGTAGGGCCTTTCTTAAAAATGGTGATTGAAAGGTTCAAGCTCACAAATGATATTAAAAGGGCAATAATAAGAACATCTGAGGAATTTCAGGATGAGCCTCCTATTTCAACCGAAATTAAAAGGCTCGTTGCCCAGATTGATCTGGGAAGACCTGTTGATGAAGCCTTAAGTGAGTTTGCAGAAAGAATTGATAATAAGTTTTTATTGAGGTTTGTGGATTATTACAAAATCTACACCAGCGTAGGCACTGAAGAATCAAAGGCTTTGCTTGATGAAGCCTTGGCCCAGTACAATGAGGACAGAAAAAACAGGCTTCATCTAAAAAAAGAAATATCTTCGGTTAAGTCCGAAGCCTACATTGTTCTTGCCGGTATCCCGGCTGTAGCGGTATATCAGATAATAACGAATCCCGATTATGTTCCCTTTATGACACAGACCGTTGTTGGACAGATAGGTACCGCAGTAATAATTACCTTTACGCTTGTAGCATTCTGGTTTGTTAACAAGAAAATCGGGGCTCCGATAAAATAAGAGGAAGGAGAGAAAAAATTATGGAATATGCACTGCTTTGTCTGGTAGGAATATTTACCATGATGTTTTTAAGGAATTTCTTAAACTGGGTATTCTCAATGGAGAACTACTTCGTTCATAAGAAAAGACTTAAACAGCTTAAGTTTAAAGATAAAAAAGAAACAAATGTATCGGATTTGATAGACCAAATAGGCAGCCCCACAAGGAAATATCTGCTTCCGAGGCTGAAATTTGATGAAGAGGAAATTCAGAAGAAATTAGAGTTCTCCGGGTGGAATAAGTATTTTACAGTAAAAAGCTTTATATCCTTTGATATAACCTTAAAAATCATCGGAGTTACCCTCTTTATAGTAATGTGTTTGACAGGAAATGCTGTTATAGGAGTTATCTGGGGAGTAGTTTTATTGTTTCTTTTGAACTTTCTTCTTGATAACACCATTGACGCTAAAAAGGAAAGGCTTTATACATACTTCCCTGATTTCTTAAGAATATCCTCCGGATTCTTGTCTTCTGGGATGCCTTTCTTGAAGGCAATAGAAAGAACCTTGGTTTATCTTAACGAAGAGTGGCAGGAACTGTTAAAGGAATTCATTGTTGATGCAAATCTCTACAATATTGAAACTGCCCTTAACAGATTGAAAGAAAAGACCAATATGTTTGAAGTAAAAGAGTTTGTTACTCTGGTTAAGCTGGTTATAGAGCAGGGTGGTGAAATCAAGGAAGGGTTTGCTGCACAGGCAGAAAGCATTATAGAAATGCAGCAGTTTATCCTTGAAAAGAAAATAGCTAAAAGAAGAACCTTAACTATTTTGGTTCAGGCCCCGATGATGATAGTTCTCTTTGCAACCTTCGGTCTTCCTATAATCGGCGATATGACCAGTATAGGAATAATTTAATTCCTGTGGAATAAATTTTCCGTTAATTGCATATTATATATTAAATAAACTTATGGAGGTAATCAAAATGAAAAATATCGTCTACAAGGGCAGAAAAAGTTTGGCAGACAGAGAAGGGGCAGTAAGCACCGAACAGATG
>JAAYPY010000153.1 GCA_012519555.1 Tissierellia bacterium
AAAATTGTAACCGTATAAGGCGCTCTGGTAACTGAATAAACCTGTTGCCTTTCTATTGATAAGAGCATATATGCTATTGAAGATAATAGCAGCAATGCAAAGAATGCGCCTAACATTATCATGGCAATAATGTTTATCACTTTATGGTATTTAGGTTTGAAGAACTTCCTTATGAAATAATCCACGCGCAGAAGCCCCCCATTTCTAAAACTATAACTTGCTCCCACAAAGGTCATCCATATCATCATCCACTTAGCTACTTCTTCAGTCCATGTATAAGGATGTCCTGCTAATCTTGTTATAACTTCAATAAGCACAACAATAACCATTATGCAGAAAAGGGCAACTCCGATTATTAGTTCAACCGGGGTTTTTTTCTTCTTTTTATTATTAAAAGTCAAATTATCACCTACTTTATAGAATTAATTACATCTAAAATTGCATCTCGTAAAGTCGCAACAGCAAAATCCATATCTTTTTCTTCAATTACAAACGGTGGTGACAGTTGCAGCGCATCACCCTTTATTCCATCAACTGTTCCGGATATTCCTGAAGCAACTATCAAATTATGATCGAAACAATATTTTGTAATTTTTCCGCAAACATTAAAATCTGATTCAAAAGGCTCTTTGGTTTCTTTATCTTTAGCAAATTCAATACCGATTAACAAACCAATTCCTCTTACATCACTGACGATCTCTAAATCTCCCAATCCATCCTTTAGTTTTTCAAGGAATATTTTACCCATTTTTTCAGAACGGCTTATCAGGTCCTTGTCCACTATATATTTAAGAACCGCGCTTCCTCCTGCACAAGCTATCGGATTACCTGCATAAGTAAAACTGTGCATAAGATTTTTTGTCCCCTTCTCGAATGCATTTACAACATTCTTATGAACTACAACTGCACCTATCGGTACATATCCTCCGCCTAAACCTTTAGCAATTGCAATCATGTCCGGAACTACACCGAAATGATCCATGGCAAAAGCCTTACCGGTTCTGCCCAAACCTGTTATTACTTCATCTACACAGAATAATATGTCATATTTATCGCATATTTCCCTGATTCTTTGCATATATCCTTCAGGTGGAACCGTAGCACATGCTGTAGTTCCTGTTACAGGTTCTATGAGAAATGCCGCAACACTTTCAGGACCTTCGTATTTAATTACTCTTTCAAGTGCTTCTGCACAATTTAATTTACAACTTGGATAGCTCAGTCCATATGGGCAATGAAGGCAGTTGCATTGTGGAATATGAGGCATGTGCAGCAAAAATGGCTCATATTTTTCTCTCCAAGAAGGTCTTCCTCCAACAGAAAGAGTAGCGATAGTATTTCCGTGATAGCTCTGCCATCTGGATATTATTTTGTATTTTGACGGATTTTCTTTTTCAATCTGATATTGCCTTGCAATTTTAATAATAGATTCTACGGCTTCTGAACCTCCTGAGCAGAAGAAAACTTTTTCCATGCCATCAGGTGCTAGATCAATAATTTGATTTGCCAGTCTTTCTTTTGCTTCACTTGTAAATGTTCCGCCATAAACATATGTGATTTTTTTAGCTTGTTCGTGCATAGCATCAATTACTTCTTTTACACCATACCCTATATTTGAAACTGCTATGCCGGCAGCACAATCTAAATAATTGTTTCCTTCATTATCATATACATATACGCCCTCTCCACGATCAATGGTTTTATAGACTTTATCTAATGATGAATAAAATACACTTTTCAATTATTGCTCCTTCCTTTCCTATAATAGTAACTGTGAAAACATTCAATTGTTTTTATCAATTCTCCTCTTAGCCAACTTAGCTCCATACTCTATGGCATTCATTAAGCTTTCATGATTAGCAGTGCCTTTACCTGCTTTTCCGAAAGCTGTACCATGGTCTACCGATACTCTTATTATGGGAAGTCCTAAGGTAATATTTACTCCGCTTACACTCTCCCATTTATTTTTACCTTCATTCCATACAAAACCTGTTACTTTCAAAGGAATATGGCCCTGGTCATGGTACATGGCAACAGCAATGTCATATTGTCCTCCTTTAGCCTTAGAAAACAGCGTATCAGGAGCCACGGGACCTTCCACATTTAACCCATTTTGTTTTGCTTCAGCTATTGCAGGTGCTATCTCTTTTTCTTCTTCCCAGCCAAAAAGTCCATTTTCACCTGCATGTGGATTAAGTCCTGCAACCCCGATGTGAGGATTGCTTATACCAAGGTCTTCCATAATTTCATCTGCCAGCTCAATAACCTTTAAAACTCTATCTTTCTTTACAAGGTCACAGGCTTTTCTTAAAGAAACATGAGTTGATACATGAACAACTCTCAGAGGTCCGTCTGCAAGCATCATGGTATAGTTTTTTGTGTTTGTAAGTTCAGCATAAATTTCAGTATGTCCGCTGTAATGATATCCTGCTTTATTCATAGCCTCCTTATTTAAAGGACTTGTTATGGTGCCGTCAACTTCATTATTAAGAGCTAACTGAATTGCCTTTTCTACAGAAAGGTAGGCTGCCCTTCCGGACACAGCCTGTACCTTTCCATGCTGCAACTCACTTATATCAACACAATTCAAGTCAATCACATCAACCACGCCAAATTTAAACTCCGCATCATTGACGTTTTTTATGGCTCTGACCTTTAGAGAAGAATTCGCTATTTTTAATGCTGAATTCATTACATCAGCATCGCCTACCACAAGCGGTTTACATATTTCATATACGCTTTTTTCATTTAATGATTTAATTATAATTTCAGGTCCTATTCCTGAAGGATCACCCATTGTAATTGCTAATACAGGCAATTTACTATTCATTTATTATTACTCCAATCAATTATTTTAAATCTATTAAGGAATTAACAGCATTTTTCCCGAAGCACCGGCAGCTAATGCAGCAAATGCCTTATCAAAATCTTGCATCTTATATGTTCCTCCAATTACGGGCTCTATGTCGAATTTGCCTGATTTAAGAATATCATTGCACTGCCACCATGTTTTGTACATCTCACGCCCTGTTACTCCGTTAATCTTAGCTTCTTTATAAATAACCGAATCAGTCAGGTTTAACTTAACTTCAGAGTTTGGAAGACCTACTAATGTATATCTTCCTCCTTTCTTAAGTGCATCGAATGATTTTGCTATAACAAATTCGTTGCCGGTATAATCGATGACTACATCAACACCTTGTCCCTTTGTATCATCCAGAATAACCTTTACATAGTCTTCATTTTTTGAGTTAATTATGACATCCGCACCCATTTTCTTTGCCACATCCAGCTTATCATCAAAAATATCTATTGCATAAATCTTTGCAGCTCCGGAAGCATAAGCAGCACCAACTGCCATTAAGCCTATGGGGCCACATCCTAAAATAAGTACCGTTTTTCCGCCGATTTCACCGGATAATACACCATGAACGGCAACACCCATAGGTTCTAAAAGTGCCCCTTTTTCATAACTTATATCATCATCCAAAAGCCATACGCAATCTTGGGGGATTGCCGCATATTCACTGAATGCTCCCGGAGTATGCACACCTACTATCTCCATATTTTCGCATATATGCTGATTACCTGTCTGACATTGATAACATTTGTTGCATGGAATATGTGTTTCGCCTGCTATTCTGTCACCAACCTTAAATTTCTTAACAGCACTTCCAACTGCAACAATATCTCCCGAAAATTCATGACCAAAAACCATGGGAAGTTTTAGTCTGTCTTCAGCCCATTTCGTCCAATTATATATATGAATATCAGTACCGCATATTGCAGTGGCTCTTACCCTTACCAATACATCATTATCAGTAATTTCGGGGATAGGCAGATCCTCTCTAAAAACTGCACCCATCGTTCTATTTTCTTTAACAATACCTTTCATGACCTTATTCATACTACTCTCCTTCTAAATATTTTTTATATATTCCATAATTTTTATGAAAACATTATCTGTACCAAAGCCACCTGATTTTGTAACTATGAGAGTCCCATCCGCATCACCTCCGACAATTTTTCCGATAGGGATTCCGGGTTCTATCTCATCAATCAATTCAATACCTTGAGCATTCAATGATTTACAAATCTGCATTGAGGTATCTCCGCCGGTTGAAACAATATACTTCAAATTAACAAGCTTGTTTAA
>JAAYPY010000154.1 GCA_012519555.1 Tissierellia bacterium
CCGTTTCTTAAAATCGTAAATTCTGACTTATCTCCGTCACGATAATTATACAGCCTTCTTTTTAAATCATCCATATCCTCAATTTTATGTCCGTCAATAGCGGTTATAACATCATTTGGCTGCAAACCTGCTTCAGAAGCCGGAGAATTTTTCATGGTTTCGATTATTATTACTCCATAATCTGCTATTAAATCTATGCCGTAACCCCTTTCATATGTTTCAACAGCCATACCGCTGATTCCCACATATACGGTTGAAAATGAGCCGTCACTTATTATTTGCTCCACTATGGGTTTTGCGGTATTAATGGGTATTGCAAAGCCCAATCCTTCTGCTGTCATCATTTTAGCCGTATTTATTCCTATTACCTGACCCTTGGTATTAAACAAGGGGCCCCCGCTGTTACCTGAATTTATCGAAGCATCCGTTTGTAAAAGAGGCTCGATAACAGTTCCGTTTTCAAAAACAATTGATCTGTTAAGACCGCTTATTATGCCTTGAGTTACTGTTCTTTCCAAATCTAAGGTCATTGGATTTCCGATTGCCACTGCAGGCTCACCAACCAATAATTTATCTGAATCTCCCAATTCAGCCACAGGAAGTCCTGTCTTGTTTATTTTAACAACTGCCAAGTCCAATGTAGTATCATACCACAATACTTGGCCCACTTCCTTTGTGCCGTCAATTAAAGAAACTGTAATATTCTTATATTTCCCGTCGCCTACTACATGGGAATTTGTTAAAATATATCCCTTTGAATCCACAATAAATCCGGAGCCCATACTCTGCTCGGTTCTCATTTGGGGGCCCCAAAATGTATTGATTTGTCTTTCTGTCTCAGTCGTTATTCCCACAACGGTTTTTTGTGATTTTTCTGCAACTGCTACTGCAAAATATACATCATCGGTTAAATTTATATTAACCTCTTGAGCATTAATCGATGACTTAGATGCCTCTTCCTGAGCTAATACGTTTAGCTTGTATGAGGTTACATAAGATCCTGCTAATCCTCCCATTATTGCAGCTACCAATGCAAGAGCAATGTAACTTAAAAATGATTTCTTGCGCTTAGGTTTTTTAACAGGCTCTCTCATGACAAAATTAATTTCACCATATTCATTTGAAAAGTTATCATTTCTTATATTGTTTTCTTGATTTTGATTTCCATAATTATCATTGAAGTCTTGATCATATTTCATTGCTCATCGCTCCTTATTTCATTTTTTCTCTATAGTGTAATTATATCCCTCTTTTCTTTATTGAAACTTAAATTAATATAATTTTTTAACTGACTGGTTAAGACTTTCAGTATTATAACTATTGAATTATAGAAATTTTAATATATAATGTTATGTGCGGAGGTTAGAATGAAAAAAATCTTAAAAACAGCTATCCAAATAGCCATAATTTATATAATTTATTCTATAGGTAATTTTATAAGCAGTCTCATATCAAATGTTATTCTTATTCCCGGCAACATAATAGGCATGGTAATACTTTTATTGCTCTTGACAGGAAATGTTTTGAAGCTTTCAATGATTGAAGATACTTCAAGCTTTATGCTTAAATACATGGGTTTTTTCTTTGTCCCTATAACGGTTGGTATTATGGAATCCTACAAACTGATACAAGACAGTATTTTTCAAATAATTATTATTTTATTTATATCTTGCATTTTAGTAATGTATGTATCCTGCAAGGTTACGGATCTATTAATTTCATACAAGGAGAAAAGGCATGACTGATATATTTTCAACTCTTTTTTTTATATTGCTTACAATCATTATTTTTAAATTCAGTCTTTCTGTAAACAATAAGTTTAAAATAGCATTTTTGAATCCCATACTTATGACTGCTATAATAATTATTATCATTTTAAAATTATTTAATATTACATATTCCGATTATTACAAAGGCGGAAGCATAATTATATCAGCTTTAGGTCCTATTGTTGTCGTACTTGCTGTTCCTCTATATAAAAACAGGGATGATTTAACAAAAAATTTTATTCCCATAATAGGAGGAATAACAGCAAGCATAATAACAACATTTGTGTCAATAACTCTTTTATGCAAGCTGTTTGGAATTGACGAAACTATATTTTTGTCGCTCTTGTCCAAGTCAATCACAACCCCTATGGCTGTTGAGTCAACTAAAATGCTTGGAGGAAATGAAACTGTAACTATTTTAGCCGTGATGATTACCGGTTTATTCGGTGCAGCCCTTGCACCTATGATAATAAGAATAGGAAAAATAAAGAATAATATTGCCAAGGGTATCGGAATCGGCTCTGCAGCTCATGCATTGGGCACTTCAAAGGCCGTTGAAATGAATGAGGAAGCAGGTGCCGCAAGCGGACTAGCAATGGGTGTGACCGGGTTAATGACCATAATAGTTATAATAATTTTTGCATAGGAGAAGGTATGATTAGTTTATCTGAAATAAAAAAAGAAGATATGGAATATATTTACATGTGGTTTTCTGACTCTGAGTTTTTAAAATATTATGATTATTATCCGCCTCTTCCTTTAACAAAAATCGAAGTGGACAAAATGTTTGATTATTATAAGGACAGCGGCAAATCTAAGGTGTTTGCCGTGAGAAAAGATTGCACAATTATAGGTGTTGCCGGTTTTGATGATATAATTAAAGAAAATCAAGTTGCAACCTTGTTTATAGGTTTAGGAAATGAAAATGAAAGAGGTAAGGGATACGGAAGAGAAGCTATGAGAATTTTGTTGGAATATGGCTTTAATAACTTAAATTTTCACAGAATTCAGCTTAATGTTCTCGAATTTAATTACGGTGCAATTGCCTTATACGAAAAATGCGGTTTCAAAAAAGAAGGGATTTACAGGGAATTTGTATTGAGAGACGGTAAAAGACATAATTTGCTCTTGTATGGTTTGTTAAAAGATGAATGGATAATGAATAAAGAAAAAATTTTCCGAGCTTAGCTCATATTTATTACGGGGACACTCCCTTAAGGTAGTGTCCCCGTATCATTGATGACCTTAGGCAATGTTGCTGTCAATCATCCTGGCAAAGGAAGCTAAAGGTTTTACTCCGATTTCCTTTGATGCAAACCTTCCTTCTTTAAAGAATATTATTGTAGGTATTGTTTGTATTCCGTAGCGAATAGCTAATTCCTGCTGTTCGTCTATATTTACCTTTGCAACAATTATCTTCCCGCTATATTGTTCTGCTACCCTATCTATTACCGGTGCCACCATTCTGCAAGGAGCGCACCATTCTGCCCAGAAATCCACTAAGACATATCTGTTTTGCTTAATCATGTCGTCGAACTCCTGAGTACTGTTGATAATTCTAATATTTTCTGCCATTTTAATTCTCCTTTTTATCTATTTGTAATGCTGCATGCTGAGCAGCAATCAAACCTTCACTCACTGCTTTTGAAAGCTGCAGAGGCTTTCCGGTGATATCTCCTGCTGCATATACTCCCGGAATATTGGTTTCCATATGTTTATTTACGCTTATGAAGTTACCGTCTAATTTTAGTCCCTCAATCAATGCCGTAGGTGCAACAGCATCTCTAAGCATAAAGACAGCGTCGGTTTTTATAACTTCTTTTCCCGTATTAACAGCTTCAACAGTGTTTTCACCTATTATTTCTTCTAAAGTACCTTTAATAAAGTTTATCTTATTACTTAAATTCTCGTGTTGTGGCTTATTTGAAATAAAAGTTACCTTCACTCCGATGCTGTGCAGGAAGTTTGCTTCTTCCCATGCATCTCTGGATTGATCCCATACAACAGCATTTTTACCTCTGTAAAGCATTCCGTCACATGTTGCGCAATAGCTTACTCCATTGCCTAAAAGCTCGCCTTCTCCCGGCAATTCTTTGATTTTTGAAATTCCCATTGCCAATATTACCTTTTTTGATTCTAAAATCTCTCCGTTTATATTGACCATGAAGCCTTCTC
>JAAYPY010000155.1 GCA_012519555.1 Tissierellia bacterium
CCATGATAACAGTGATGCCGAGTGTTTTATTCAGCTCCTTTATCATCTCCAAGGTCTCCATCTGATAGCAGATATCAAGAAAGGTTGTAGGCTCATCAAGCAAAAGCATCCTTGGTTTTTGCGCCAGAGTCATTGCAATCCAGGCTCTTTGACGCTCTCCTCCCGAGAGGGTTACAACGTATCTGTCCCTCATTTGAAATAAGCCGGTTTTATGCAACGCCCACGCAATTACTTCCTTATCGTCCTTGCTCATCCTTTTTCCAAATTTAAGATGCGGAAACCGTCCATATGAAACTAATTCTTCAATTAAAATATCCGTAGACACAGCTTTGACCTGAGGCAGCACTGCAAGATTTTTAGCTATTTCCTTTGTATGTATACGATTTATATTGACTTCGTTAAGATAAATATCTCCGCTCCTTGGTTTTAAGTAACGGCTGATTGTTTTTATAAGTGTGGATTTCCCTGAACCGTTAGGACCGATAATGGTTACTATTTCACCTGATTTGACATTAAAGCTGATATCCTTTAAAACCCTTTTTTCGTCATAGCTCACATTTAAATCTTCAACTTTTAAGTCCATTCATTGTTCCTTCTTTCTTCTCAGCAAATATAGGAAGAATGGTGCCCCCAAGGCTGACATTATAATTCCTACAGGTATTTCAAGAGGTGCAAACATAACTCTTGCTAATGTATCACAGAGAACCACAACAGCCGAGCCGGTAAAAATAGCTGCCGGTATCAGATACCTGTAGTCAGAGCCTATAAAAAGCCGTGTTATGTGAGGGACTATAAGACCTACAAAGCCTAATAATCCCACCACGCTTACTGCGGCTCCTGCGAGCAGAGATGAAATTATTATAAAGAAAAACCTTGTCGCTTCCACATTTAACCCTAGTCCTGTGGCTACCTCGTCGCCAAGCATGAGTATATTCAGTTTGTTCGTAATAAATAACAGAAGTATTCCCCCTGCAACAGCATACGGAAAAATCATATCTACATGCTTCCAGCCGGTAGATGATAGACCTCCTACCATAAATCCCATAACCCCCGCAACTTTCTCCGGATAAAAAGTCAGTATGGCATTATTGCCTGCTCCCAACAAGGAAGAAACCGCTACTCCCGCCAAAATAAGTCGTGTTGTCGCTGCTCCTTCCTTCCAGGCTAAAAAGTATATCAAAAGCGTGGCCAAAAGCGCTCCTGCAAAAGCACCTAAAGGAGCAAGATAATAGTAATCAGGAAAAATTATCAGTACAATCAAAGACATAAGCCCCGCACCGGAGGAAACCCCGATTATATTGGGACTTGCCAAGGGATTTCGCATCACCCCCTGAAGTATGCAGCCTGATAAAGCTAAACAGGTTCCTACCAATGAAGCAGCTATTGTACGAGGCAGTCTGACATTCCATATTATTTGATAGTTAACAGTTGCCTCTTCAAAAAATATGGCACTTATTATCTCTGACGGATATATTTTTACGGCACCATTCATTATACTTATAAAGAATCCCGCAATTGAAAAGCATATACAAATAATTAAAATTGTACTTTTTTTAATTTTGTCTTTTCGGTTTAGATGACTCATGTTTTTGTTTCTACCAGCCTTTACTTAATACTCCCCAAATACTTCGGGATAAATTATTTTTGCTAAATTTTCATATGCTTCAGGATATCTGTCATTTGGCTTGTACAAATATAAATCCTTTGGAAGAACGATGTATCTGTCCTCTTTTACTGCTGTAAGAGACGCCCACGCAGGATTGTCCAAAGCATCAGATTTCAGTCTTTCAGTAATTTTCTCCAGATCGCTTCCCATTGTTTGTACAAAAATGAAATCCGGGTCTTCTTGTAATATTTTTTCAATACTGAATGTCTTTGTATCACCACCTGTCTTAACTGAATCAGATATGTTAATTACATTTAAGTCCTTTAGCATTTCCCCAACCATAGAACTTGAATCTCGAACTGTTGTGTTTCTTGCAGTGGCAAATATTATTACGGCTTTATAATTTTTATCTTTAGGTGCTTTTGCAACTATTTCATCAACCTTCGTCTGAATGTTATTTACATGGTTTTCGTACAAATCTTCTCTGTCTGTAATAGCTGTAAACAACCTTACTGTTTTATAATAATCCTTAAGCAGGTCATTATCTAAATTAATTACTTGTATATTATTTTGGGTAAGAAGGGGTACCATATCTCTTTGAGCAGAATAGCTGCCGGAAATAATAACCAAGTCAGGCTGCAATGACAATGTTTTTTCAAGACTTGGAGCACCCATTGAACCGACAACTTCTGCCGACATGGCATTTTCAATTATTTTATCTTCCGATTCTTCAACTCTACCTACGACTTGCCCGCCGGCTTGGTCCCAGATTTCCAATAGAGAATTCTGCAAAACAACAATTCGTTGTGGATTCCTTGTTATTGTAACTTCCTCACCTGAAGAATCTGTAAATACGACATCTTCCTCATTGATTACAATTCCGTATTCTGACGCTACGTCTCCATTGTTATCATCTTCCGTATTTGCAGCTTCTTCCAATGGAGCTTCTATTGGCGGTTCATTTTTATTGCTATTATTGCTGCATCCTGCAACAAATACCGCTATAATTACAACTGTTAACATAATTTTAAACACTACTGATTTTTTCATTCTTTCCTCCAATTAATATTTTGTTTCATAACCTCTTTTAGTTATAATTCTGTTGTTTTTTATATAGGTTGAACTGTTGCCCGCTATTACTATACTGAGCATATCAACTGATTCATAATCAATTGTATCAATTGTACAAATACGTACTTCTTGATTTCCCCTGCATGCATTCTTGACTATGCCTACAGGAGTTGAACCGGATTTATATTTTCTCATTATATCCACGGCATTTTTCAAATGCCCCGGTCTTCCCTTACTTCGAGGGTTGTATATACATATAACAAAATCACCCTCTGATGCCAATTCAATTCTTTTGTATATTAAATCTATAGGCGTTAATAAATCACTTAAGCTTATGTGGCAAAAATCATGCATGAGAGGTGCTCCCAATAAGGATGCCGCTGCAGTGGATGCTGTAACCCCGCTGATAATCTTAACATCTTCATCCTCTGATAACTCTAAAATTAAACCTGCCATGCCGTATACCCCTGCATCTCCGGAGCTTATTACTGCCACCGTCTTACCTGTCTTTGAAATTTCGACGGCCTTTTTAACTCTGTCTATCTCTTGCTTCATGCCGTTACAAACAACTTCTTTACCTTTTATTAAATCTTTGACCAAATCAATATATGTTTTATATCCGACTATGACATCTGATTTTTCAATTGCCGACCTAGCCTCATAGGTCATTGTTTCCCGGCTTCCTGGTCCTATACCTATCGCAAATATCATGATAACTTCCATCTCTTATTTATTAATATGGTGGTAAAATAAGATACATCAGATTTTTTAACATTATTAATATTCTGATATATTATTTCTTCATCTTTGGATGAATTGCTGACTGCTAAGGAATGATTCTCCAGGTCCTCATCAATAAGCATTTCTAATATCTCATCAAAATTGTTGTATACCTTCATTAAAACAATAGAACTTTCATTTTTAATATAGTTTCTTAACCTTTCAATGTCTATGGTAGCAGGCAAAATTATTAGGGGATCCTCTCCCTCTACTAAAGGGAAATTATTTTTTGAGGCAATATCTAAAAATGATGCTATACCCGGTATTGTTTCTATTTTTATTTTATCCTTTAATATTTTTAAAAGATAAATATACGTACTGTAGACCATCGGGTCACCAATAGTTATAAATCCTACATCCTTACCTGTCGATACATCTTCAATTATTTCAGATGCAATCTCATTCCATGCTTTCTGAAGCTCTTCTGTCCTGTAATTCATTGGAAAGTGTCTTGCCTTTACTATTGTTTTTTCATTTACGTAATCCCTTACAATACTATGTGCAGTGCTGAAATTTTCTGTTCTTTTAGCTGTGGGGACATATAAAATATCTAATGTATCCAGTACGTCTATTGCTTTTTTTGTTACTGTCAGACTATTGCCCACACCTACTCCAATACCGTAAAACATAAAACCTCCTTGTTAAAATTATTTTTTATTATTCGCAGGGGAATGCATCAAGTCGAAGTCTTGGGTCAGGTCATAAGAGGTTGTACAATAAGGCGTTACATATTGCGGCAGCTATATTGCTGCCTCCCTTCCTGCCTCTTGCAACAATATATTCCACATCATTTTGGCTCATTATCAATTCCTTTGCTTCAACTACATTTACAAAGCCTACGGGAACTCCTATAATAAGCTCAGGCTTAATTGTTCCGCTCTTTATCATTTCATAAAGCTTTATTAGAGCTGTTGGAGCATTGCCTACGGCAAAAATTAGGGGACCCTGTATCTTTGATGCCCTTTCCATGGAAACAACTGCTCTGGTTTCCCCTCTTTCCATTGCTTCTGTTGCAACATTTTCATCAGCCATGAAGCAGTGTATGTTTATTCCATACCTTGCGGCTGCCTTTTTATTTATTCCCGAATGTGCCATATTTGTATCGGTAACAATTGTTGCACCCTTTCTTAATGCTTCTTTTGCTTTTTTTACAGCATTTTTTGAAAAACACATATTGTTTAAATAATCGAAGTCTGCCGACGTATGTATAACTCTTTTTATTATAGGCTCTCTTTCTTTATCGACTTCTATATGTCCCATTTCTTCCATTTCTTCCTGTATTATTTCAAAGCTTCTCTTTTCAATATTGCTTGGCTCTATAAATATTATATTTTCCACCTTTTCCTCCAAATAATGCACTCCGATTAAAATTCCACTTCATAATCATCTATGGCTGCTGCAACTGTAACCGAATTAATAATTGTTTTACTTATTATTAATTTTTTTGTTTTACTGTTTATAAGTGCGGCTCTTTCACATACATTATCAACTCCTGCAACACTGTTAACAAAATCCGAGCTTGAAAACTGTCCCTGTATTTGATTAAGCTCGTCCTTTGAATACGTGTAAAAAGGAACCTTGAAAATTTCCGCTGCCTCTTTTATGCCTTCCTCTTCTTTTTTTAAATCTATTGAGTTTATAGAGTTAACAGCGAAATGCGAAATATTGTTCTTCTTCAAAACCTCCTTTATAGCACTGTAAATACTATTGAAGTCTGTTCCTTTTCTGCAGCCTACACCAAGAGATACAATCCTTGGAATAAGGTTCAGTGTATTTTTAAAAGGAGAGCTATCAGAATCAAGGCTAATACATATTCCTCTTTCTTTTTCGTTTAGGTCTATTTCCAAAGGCAGGTCTCCGTTTACTTTAAAATCTGAATAAAAGCCTATTTTTTTATTTTCCAATATGTCTGCTGCTATGTCTTTGGCTTTTTTCAAGCTCATGATATGAAGACTGCTCTTATGTGCCCACTCATCAACCGCAAGTTTGCCGTTAATATCAGTGGCCGTAGTTATTACAGGGTTGCCGCCTGTTATTTTTGCAATTTTTTGAGTTAACTTATTAGCTCCCCCTATGTGTCCGCTTAAAAGAGAAATAACATTAATGCCTTTCTCATCCGTACAAATGACGGCAGGGTCTGTTTTTTTGCTCCTTACAAAGGGAGCTATGGCTCTTACTGCTATGCCTGCAGAACCGACAAAAATAATACAGCCGGCATTTTTGAAAGATTTCTCTGTTGCTTTGTACAAATTTTCTTTACGAAGTTTAACATGTTTTGCACAGCTTAAATATCTTTCAGTCACATAAGCATCAACCTTATAGTCCCCTAAGTTTTCTATTAATTCATCGCATAAGATTGCACCGTTCCACGTAAATGCATATATGTCTATTTTCATTTTCTCACCTTTTATTATTTTCACTGCTTCACTATTATTTATAATAACGCACCGTTTCCTTTTCCGCTTATTATGTAAATAGGATTCTGCCCTGTCATAAGATCGTAATTGCCTGTTTTTTTCGACTTAGCCACGGAAACGCTTATTATTTCCACATCATCAAGCTTATACTTTTCCATACATTTCACCGCTTCATTTAAACTCTGAAGAGTAATTGTGTTAATAACTATATTAGCGCAGGGATTCTTTGTTAATACATCGTTTAATATTTCATCCATATTTCCGCTGCTTCCTCCTATGAAACACGCATCGGGATTTGGAAGTCCTCTTATTGCTTCAGGAGCTATGCCTTTTATAACTTCTATATTTCGAGTTTTAAACCTTTCTATGTTTCTTTCTATTAAAGCTGCTGATTCCTCATCCTTTTCAATCGCATACAAGGTTCCCTTATGAAGCTTTAATGCTGCTTCAATTGATAGGGAGCCTGTTCCTGCACCAATGTCGTATACCGTATAATCTTCTCTTAACTTCAATTTTCCAATACTTATACTCCTTACCTCCCGCTTGGTCATGGGAGCTTTACCTCTTATAAACTCTTCATCCTTTATTGAGCTATATCCTTCATCCAAGGATATAAAATCATCATTATGCACAATCATTGAGGCCAGACTGCTAAATTTCATATCGGCAATAATTGATGCTTCATCTTCAACAATTCTTTCATTTTCATAGGATAGATTTTCACCGACGCTTACACGCAAACTCCCCAATCCTTTGCTTGTAAGGATTTCACATATTTTATCAGGTCCAAAATCATCTGATGTAAGAATAAAGGTTTTTTTATTGAAAATTACATTGGAAATAATATTCACGCTTCTGCCGTGAGCACTGACATATTTTATGCTGTCCCAAGCTATATTTAATTTTGATGAAAAATATTGAAGTGAACTGATTCCCGTAATATTTTCAAGCAAAATATCTTTGTGTACTCCTAAAGTTCTAGTAATTTTTTTCGACAGACTGTAAAATCCACAGTCACCTGAAACCAAAATTCCGTAAGTTTTATGCTTATCTTGGATTATGTAATTACATATTTTTTCGGCATTTGAGTTTTCATAAATCTGTTTGTTTAAATTTTGAAAATCTTTAATCATTCTTTTGGCACCAATTAAACAATCACATTCCTTTATTGTATCCAATGCCTTCCTATGAATATAATCTGAATTCCCTATTCCTAAGCTGATAATATAAACCTTCTTCATAAAATACCTCTTATTATTCTTTTAAATTCTTCCAATGAAATTCCTTCTTCTTCCGGTTTTTTTAATACAAGGCATTTTGTATCGGTTTTAATACATGCATTTACTTTTTCCATAAAACCTCCGGATGCAGCACTTTCCTTTGTTACAAGAAATCTTGCACCGATGGAATTAATAATTGCTGTATTCATCTCTTCGCTGAAGGGCCCCTGCATACAAATGATGTTTTTATTGGAATAACCAAGCTCTACGGCTCTTTTCAATGAGCTTTCCATAGGCAGAATTCTTGGGAAAATTCTTTCCTCAAAATTATTGATGCAGGTAAATTTATCTAAATCCTTGCTTCCGCTAGTCAATAATATATTTCCTTCATCATTATTCAAGTAGCTTATAATTTCTTGGATATTATCGAAGTATATCGGGTATTTTTCTTTACAGCTTTCTCTTATAATTCTATAATATTTTATATTGCAGTATTCTGCTGCTTCCTTGGCATTTTGTGATACAATCCTCGCAAAAGGATGAGTTGCATCTACAGCGCAGAAATAGCTGTTCCTTTTAAATAATTCGATCATATGCTGCTTATCAAGACGTCTTTGATAAATATTTATATTATTTAAACCTTTAACAAATTGCTCACCATATTCAGTAGCTATATATAAGTCAGTTTTTAAATTGAATTCACTCAAAAACCGAGCAAGCAACCGACCTTCTGTTGTTCCTCCAAAAATACACACATTCATTACTTAATACCCTCTCTGAACCCGTGTGTAAATTTAGGGCTGTATAATTTGCTTCTTTCATAGTCATGTCCAAGAAAATTACCAACCAAAATTAATGCAGTCTTGGTTATATTGTTATCCTTCATTGTTTGATGTAAGCTTTCAATTGTACACCTGAATATTTTTTCATCTGGCCAGGTTGCTTTATAAACCACAGCCACAGGTGTATTTTTTTCGTATCCTCCCTCAATCAGCTCTTTTGATAATTCTTCCGTTAATCCCGAGCTTAAAAATAAAATCATGGTGGACCTATGGGCTGCAAATGAACCTATACTTTCTCTTTCCGGAACAGAGGTTCTACCTTTCATCCGAGTAATAATGACGGATTGACTCACATCAGGTAATGTATATTCTGCATTTAATGATGCTGCCGCCCCGCAAAAAGAACTGACACCGGGTACTACATCATACTGTATATCCATTGATTTCAAAATATCAATTTGCTCTCTGATTGCACCGTATATGCTTGGATCTCCAGTATGTAGCCTTACTGTATCCTTATTCTCCTTTTCTGCCCTTTTTATCACATCAATAACTTTCTCCAGTGTCATATGAGCACTGTTGTGCATTTCCGCCTCTGCTTTTCCATAATTTAACAACTCCTTATTAATCAGGGAACCGGCATAGATTATTACATCAGCTTCAGATAAATATTTAAGTCCTCTCAATGTTATCAGGTCTGCCGCCCCCGGACCTGCTCCTACAAAATGTACCATTCCATAGTCTCCTTCTATTTTTTATTAAACAATCATAGGGTATAAGATAAGACAGATACTAAAAAAACTTCCGTATTAACGGAAGTTTACAGCTTATTTAAAACAGCTTATTTCAGATAGTCCTCCCGAATATCTATAAATACGTATTTAGGCAGGTCTCCTGACTTTCGGTTCATTTAACACTCACCTTCCCATGCAAGCACAGTGGTATCGAGTATTATCACCTTTCACAGTAGCGGGGGCTGTAACAGCTTTGACTGTTTTCCCTTTTAAAACATTTGTTACCAAAATACCAATATTCAATTCTTAGTTCATTATAGAGTAATATTTCCTATTTGTCAATGAAATAAAATCATTCGAAATGAACACAAAAAAACAACCTTATGCTGTAAGATTGCTTTTCGTTCAAATTTCAATGCGGATAACAGGATTTGAACCTGCACGGGTTGCCCCACACGGACCTGAACCGTGCGCGTCTGCCAATTCCGCCACATCCGCATATC
>JAAYPY010000156.1 GCA_012519555.1 Tissierellia bacterium
GAGGGGAGCTTTATGGTCCTGTCGGAGGTTTCGGTCTTTGTCTCCTTTGTGAATATGCCCTTGCCGGGCACATACTGGGAAGACCTCCGTATTGTAATCAGGTGATTTTCAAAGTCTATATCAGACCATTCGAGGCCGCACATTTCACCCCGGCGAAGACCGCTATAGATGAACATTTTAATCATGGTGCTGTTCTGCCAGGACTCATTATCCAGATATTCAAGCAGTTTTGCAGCCTGCTTTTCGTCGAGGAATTTTGCTTCAGTTCTCTCAACTCTCGGAGGCCTTACACGAGTGGCCGGGTTATCCATTATCACTTGCCAGAATACCGCCTGATTTAGAATGGATGAAATGAGCCTGTGGTGGTGCTTGATAGTCTTATTCGTCAAGCTCTCCACAGGTCTGGAAAGGACAAAGCCTGTATCGAACCTTATGCCCAGCACATTGGCGACCAGCTGCGCAGACTTCTTTGATACAGGCTTGTTTTTAAATACGTTATATACTGTGTTGAGGCTCAGTCCCCTGTATTAGCAGTAGAATTTAAGCTTTTAATGTTCTTCCCGAAGCATCTTCAAATGATACGTAATCTACTTTTTCAAAATCTTCCCCTAAGCAGTTATTATATATTGTTTCTAACACTTTGCTATTTTTGCAGTATACCTCAACATACACGGAATCCACGCAGATTAAGACAAGTTCACAATTGCTTTCCATAAAATCAGAAAATGTTTTTATTATACTTCGGGTCGCGCCTGTCGGATAAGCTTTTATATCAACAAAGTATATAATATAATTTTCTTTAGATATGCAATTATTAAACTCATGACCATTTAAAATTCCATTTTTATTGATACCATGTATAATGTCATTTTTAAAGATACCTTGAAAGGTTCCGTTCTCTTTATACAAAGTATCATCAAAAATGATTTCCCAATCATATTTTTGCAAATCTATTCCTGCAAATATTTTTTTTAGGTAACTATTATATTCGTTTTTAATTCTGATATCCAATCCGATCACATAATCACCGCCTGAAAATTAATTTTATTGCAAACGTTTATGCGAATTGCATTACAAAGGATAGCCTGGTGATCTCGTTGGTGTCCAAAGGTGGTAATGTGGGAATATATGTCCGACACCACCATGCGCAAAATCAATGTCAAATAAAGGAAGCCAATTTGACCCATACATCCTAATCTGTTTTAATGCTCCATTTTCATATAAATAATTTACTGAGCCGGGGTAACCATTAGGTGAAAGACTCGTAGAATAAGCTTGACTGGGGAACATACCAAGCATAATGACTATGACTAATGATAAAACAATTGTACATAATAACTTTTTGCGCATTTTTGAACACCTCACTCTTATATTGTGGAAGATTATGTATAATAATATCATACACTACTTCGCTGTCAAGATTATTGGCATAAGTGGCATAAAACAAAGCATAATTTGCATTTATAGTTTACATAGCAGTGGAAAGTCAAATGCCAGAAAAGTTTAAACAGATATCACAAGAGGAGTTAATCCCCAAGCAGGCGGTATCATATAACCACTATATTATCCTATATTCCTTCTCACCGAGGCCGGTGTCAGTATGTCGTCAAGCACATCAGCGGCCATTTCATCGGCAGTGCGAATTGCGTGGGAGTATATGTTTGCCGTTGTGCTCGTTTGGGCGTGTCCGGCCCTGTAGGACACGGTCCTGAGCGGGACACCGGCGGCAATCAGCAGGGTTATGTTTGTGTGCCTAAGCGAATGTATTGAGATTTTCGGCAGGTCGGTCTTTGCGATAAAGTCTACGATATTTTGTAGACCGGTTCATCGAGACACAGTACCGACCCCTGTATTATTACGCCATTTTATGAGCAAGCTTATACGCTTCCTCTCTATTTAATGAGGGGGACGAAATATAATAGTGAGCGTCATCGCCACTGCTATAATCAAGACTTATTACAAATTCTTTAAAATTGCCTTTAAATGTAATTGTGCCTAACCAGCTTATTTTATTTTGGTATCGATCATAATATGCCAACCACGCCCTTTCGTACTCATTAAGCTTTTTGGTTTCAAATTTAAGTATGTCATAATCCTTTAAAAACATGCCCCAGGAATTGACATCTGAAACAAGGAATTCGCCTTTAAACACGTTATTTCGCAAAAGATATTTATAATAGCGACCTCTAATGGTGATTTTTACTGTTTCAACATTATCATCAACATCATTCCACAGAACGCCTTCTATTTTGCAGTTGACAGCTGCAGGATATGGCAATAAACAAACCGCCAGTACGATAATTGCTGCGATAACTAATATGTAGCATATTTTCCTGCGCATTTTTTACCTCACTACGCTTAGCCAAAATTTAATATATTATGAGAATAATATTAAAAAAATTCATAATGTGTTATTTTTGTTGACCCGCCATATTTATAATAAACATGACCTGTTGTATCTTTCATACACGGTAATCCTGCTAAGTATCTTTGCACAGCAGTATTTTTTCTCCAAGTAAAATTATTGTAATTCGAAGAGTATGTAGTGGTAGATTCTTCATCATCTGGTACTGATACATATTTATTTAGTGTTCTGCTATAGTATTGTCCTTCTATTTTTGAAGTAGCTATAACATACTCAACGCTTGAACCATACATCCAAGATTGCTCGTAAATGTCATATACTTGCGTATATACCCGGCTCCAATTGGTTCCGCCATAAAGGTCTAGTGTCGATGCTGAAGAAGCACCGAAGGCATCTATTGACAGGCCACAAATAGAGGATACTGTGCCCAAAGGCGCACTAATTGCTGATATAACTGCTGATATAGCAGTATTTAAACAGTTATTAATAATATTTTCAACAGAAGAGGTTAGTAAATTTACCGATGATGCTTGGCTAAACTCTGGGTCTGCCTCATCATCACCGGGATATACATACATATATCTCATTGCATAAATAACACCGTTATAAGTATAATTAAATGCGCTTGTGTCAGCCCTACTGGTAGTATGACATTCGGGATCATTTCCGTCAATTATAATGAGGTAAGAGTACTGAGGGTCAAGGCCAATTTCACGAAGATCTGTATTAAGCATCTCTTCGACATCAGAAAGCGTAGTAGAATCTGCATGATAAACCTCGTAGCCATTAGCGACAAGGATAGCGTCTCATTGCGGGTCTGGGGATAATTTTGTGTAAATTCAATTCCTTGAGACAAGAAAAATCGGCTTTGCAGGGTAAAGCAGAGTAATCCATTGCTCCTTAGTTACCGTTCTTCCCGAGTGGTGGCGGAGTATGCAC
>JAAYPY010000157.1 GCA_012519555.1 Tissierellia bacterium
AGGGCATCTTCATTCAAGTTCCACAGTCCCGGCATTTAATGCATAGTAGCGTCCTTTTTGCTCCATCAGCTCATCATGGTTGCCGCGCTCGATTATATCTCCGTGTTCAAGTACCATTATGGCATTGGAATCCCTAACGGTAGACAATCTGTGGGCTATAACAAAGGTGGTTCTTCCCGCCATTAATTTGTCCATTCCTTCGGCTATGAGTTTCTCTGTCCTTGTATCCACAGATGATGTAGCTTCATCAAGTATTAGAATTATGGGGTCTGCTATGGCAGCTCTTGCTATTGACAAAAGCTGTCTTTCTCCTTGGGACAGGTTTTGTCCGTCAGAAGTAAGTACCGTATCATATCCTTCAGAGAGATGCTGTATAAAGTAGTGCGCATTAGCAAGCTTTGCTGCTTCTACCACTTCATCATCACTAGCATCCAATCTTCCGTATCTTATATTTTCCTTTACTGTTCCTTCAAATAAGTGAACATCCTGCAATACTATACTCATGGTGCTGCGCAGATCAAACTTGTTAATTCTCTTGATGTCTATTCCGTCATAGAGTATAACTCCCTCATTTATTTCATAAAATCGGTTTATAAGGTTTGTAATTGTTGTTTTTCCGGCTCCTGTCGAGCCTACAAATGCTATCTTTTGGCCGGGTTTTGCATAAAGGTTAATTTTATTTAAAACTCTTTTTTCCGGCACATAACCAAAGTCCACATCCTTAAATTTTATAGCCCCTCTGAGAGGTACTTCCTCACAGCTTCCGTCATCCTTTGGCACCATCCAACAAAGAGATTTCTTGCCTTGGCAATCTTTTAAGAGGGTTACATCTCCATCGTCAATTTCAATTTCTTGATCCAATACATTGAAAATTCTTTCTGCTCCTGCCAAGGCGGCAAACAAGGTGTTAAGTTGGTTTGAAACCTGTGTTATTGGCCTTGACACAGACCTTGTATATTGCAAAAATGATGCTATATTGCCTATACTAAGGCGGTTAATCATTACTAAATATGCTCCTGCCATTGACACCAATGCATATTTTACAAAGGAGAGACTGCCCATAACCGGCATCAGCATTGTGCCGTAAGTGGATGCTAAGGTGCTTGCATTTCTTAATTCTTCATTTTTTTTACTGAAGGTTCTAATTGCTCTATCTTCATAGTTAAATACTTTTACAACCTTTTGACCTGACATCATTTCTTCGATATAACCGTTCATATCTGCCAAAGATGCCTGCTGCATACGAAAATTTCTTGCAGATTTTTTGCCTATATATCTCACTGAATACAACATAACCGTAAGCATCAAAACAACCACGCTTGTTAGGATAGGGCTTAAAATGAGCATCATTACGAATGTTCCTATAACTGTAACAATCGATATAAGAATTTGGGAAACACTTTGCTCAAGGGATTGATTAATCATATCCACATCATTTGTAAAAGTGGACATTAATTCCCCGTGAGAGTGTTTGTCAAAATATGAAACAGGAAGCTTTTCCATATGAGAAAACATGTCTTCACGTATTTTATGAACTGTTCTTTGTGCTAATTTTGCCATAGACAGGTTGCCTATGTATTGAGAGATTGAAACAATTACTACCAATGCTGCCATAATAAGTATATATCTTATAAAAAGACTATTGTCATGTTCTCCTGTCAGAGTGTCGATAACGGGGCTGAGCATTCCGTTTACTCCAACTTCAGCCAAAGAACCGATTATTATAAAGAAGATACCTGCAATAAACAAAAATATATTGAATTTAAAATAAGAGAACAATCTTAACAATGTTTTTTTGGGGTCTTTTGGTTTTAATTGTTTTTCTTTCATGCACCCACCCCCTTTTGTTGAGATTCATAAATTTCTCTGTATATAGGCGAGCTGCTAAGGAGCTCTTCATGCTTACCTATTGACTCAATTTTTCCTTCATTCATCACAAGCACTCTGTCTGCATGCTGAATTGAAGAAACTCTTTGGGCAATTATAATTGTGGTTACATTGTTTAGTTCTTCCTTGAAGGCACGCTGAATTTTTGCATCAGTTGCCATATCCACTGCACTGGTTGAATCGTCCAATATAATAATTTTAGGGGATTTAAGAAGGGCACGGGCAATTGTCAGCCTTTGTTTCTGTCCGCCGGAAAAATTTTCTCCTCCCTGCTCTACCTTATGATCTAATCCGTCATTATACTTGGATACAAATTCCCAGGCTTGTGCTAATTTGAGTGCATTTATTATTTCTTCATCACTTGCATTTTCATTTCCCCATTTCATATTTTCCCTGAGAGTACCCGAGAACAATGTGTTGTTTTGAAGTACAAAGGCTACATTGTCACGCAGTGATTTTATATGGTAACGCTTAACATCTTCATTGCCTACAAGAACGCTTCCTTCCCTTGTATCATAAAGCCTTGGTATGAGCTGAACTAAGGTTGATTTTGAAGATCCTGTTGAGCCGATAATCCCCAATACCTCCCCTGAATTTATATGAAAGTTAATATTTTTTAAAGTTTTTTCAGTGCTTCCCGGATAGCAGAAGCTAACGTCTTTAAATATTACAGACCCGTCTGATAATTCCGTTATGGGATTTGCGTCTTCCTTGAGTTCTGACTCAGTATCTAATATCTCTACAATTCTGGTAACAGAAGCAGAAGCTCTAAGAAGCTGCATGAAAAAAAATGACATCATCATAAAGGACATCAAAATTTGAGTTATATAGGTAATGAAAGATATTAATTCTCCGGTTTCCATTGAGCCTGCAGCCACCTGTTTCCCACCAAACCACAAAACTGCGACTATGGTGGAATAAACAACTATACTTAATACAGGCATCAAAAACACAATAAGTGTTATTGCTTTTAAGGCAGTGGCCATTAATGAATCGTTTCTTTCTTTAAACCTTTCTTCTTCATAGCTTTGTCTGTTAAATGACTTTACAACTCTTATAGCAGTTAAGTTTTCACGTATAATCGCATTTACTCTGTCAACCTTAGTCTGCATCTTTAAAAAAAGCGGCCTTGCTTTAGATAATATGATAAACAATACAGTTACCAAGACGGGTATGGAAATCACAAATACCTTTGCCAATGAAGCATTAATATTCAGTGCCATCAGCAGTGCAAATATCATCATAAAGGGCGCTCTTACAGCCATCCTCAAACTCATCATCGTTACCTGCCCTAATGTGTTGCAGTCATTTGTAAGCCTTGTGATAAGGGATGCAACAGTAAATCTGTCTAAATTTGCAAATGAAAAACTTTGCACTTTTTCAAAGAGATTGAGTCTTATTTCTGATGCAAAGCCATATCCTGCTTTTGCTCCGTAATGAGAACTCATAATCCCAAAAGTCATGCCCGACAGAGCTGCCGCAACCATTATAATTCCTATTTTCAAAACATACTCAATATCTTGGTTTGCAATACCCACATCTACTATTCTTGACATGAGATAGGGTATTGCTATATCCGCAATAACTTCCAATATCATGAGTATTGGACACAATACTGCAAATTTTATGTATTTCTTCATGTAAGGCAGTAATCTTTTCAATCTATAATATTTCCTCCTGGTTTATTACAACAATATAATATTTTCTCAAAAGTAACTTAAAATAAACTTAAATTTAAACTTTATTTATTGATTAGTTCTCTTTCAATAAGTAGTCCCACCATTTCGGCGAACTTATCCAAGGTCAGTATGCGGGTGAACTTTTGTCCGTATATCCTTTTAACCGAAGGTATATCCTCATCCCTTCCGGTAAAAATACAGAGAATTGATATTCCTTGTTTCCATCCTTTTCTAACCTCGTTTGCAGTATCACTTACACCGGTTTCATCGGAGTATTCTTTCTGCAATGGGATAATACCCTCTGATGCAACACCTAAAATATCATTTGGCCTGCCGTCCGAAAGAACAATTAATATCTTATGGCTGTATTTTGAATTTTCCATCATGTGAAGCGCTGTGCGAAGCGCCAAACCATCCCGGTTAAAGCCGGCTGCATAGTAATTGAAGATTTTATCATTATTGTTTTTTTCATTATAACCACGAAAAAGATGCATAACAGTGTAATCCCTCATATTACAGAAAGAATAAATTCTTACGGGGATGTTGCATCGTGTCAGACTTTCTGCAATTATGTAGCCCTCTTCGGCTATAACTTCCTGTCGATTAAGCTGGGAAGCCGATGCATCAAGCATAATATCAACGGACATGTCAGGTATTTCATCTTTAATATTCCTGACAAAAATTCTGTTATCATCAAGAAGCGTTCTCCAAACTTCTTCTGTAATCAGTTTTCCTGATTCAGACTTCATTGAATATGTATAATTTACTATAATGGCATTTTTGATTCTTTGTGTAAGTTTAGCAATGTTGTTTGCATTTCTTATATAATTTTTCATATAATGTTGTTTATTTTTATCCCTTTGCTCAGAAGTCTGCTTCTGCCTGAAAATTGCATCATCACTTTCACCAAACTGCCCTCTGGTAAAATGCAGGTGGCAGCTTTCATGAGCTTCATCGCAAAGTATTTTTTCCAATGCTTTTGTATTTGATTCGCCTATTGTGGATATTCCGAAATAATCTTGTATGAATTTCCTTTCCTTCTTGTCTGATTTTTCTTTTAGCTTTAGCCAGCCGGAGAATATTTTGCCGCTTCTTTCGGTTTTCTCCTCATTATCTTTAAAGGTTAAGGTACTTCCTTTAATTGACCTTTTAATTGAAGGATGTTTTCTTCCAAAAAAATTAAATTTGCTTTTTATTTTTTTTATGTAAAATTCATTGCTAAAATCCGGCTCAAAATATTTTTTGATTATTTGATCCATTTTATCAATTACCTGCCGGGTATCATAATTAATATCAAAATTCAGCTCATCCAGCAAACTGTTAATATTATCACTCACCTTAATATAATATCCGTTTACCCTGCTGAAGTATGCAGCTAAAATTTCATCGAACAACTGTGTTCCGTCTCGGTTTTCGTAAGCTCTTTTCCCGTAGTTATAACGAAGACCGGCTAAAACCTGTCTGCTTTTACTATCTTTTTCAAAGATGCATCCTTCCAGTCCAAGCATCATTATTTTCTGATAAAACAAATAGTCGCTGTCATACCTAAGAGTGTCAAAATATTTATTTAAAAGCTTGTAGTCAAAATATTTATAGACGCCGCCGATTATATAATTCCAATACAAATCAGCTTTGCCCCTTTCATCGTATGCCGTAATATCAGGGATTATGGAGTAATTCTTTGATACACTCCATATTATATTCCATGCTCTTTGTTTTTCGTTTGCTTTTCCCATTTTCTTATTACTTCCTTTAAATCTTTTCTTGCTTAACATGTATTCCGGGTTTAATGATTTCTGTTCCGTATTTTTGACGCAGCTGATGAATTGTATCTTCTAAGCTGTCAATTTTATCCTCTAAGCTATCTTCATTTGTGTTAAACGCCTCAAAAAAAGATATTTGCTCGCTATTCTTGTCAAATCCGCTTAGGCTTATACCCAAAAGCCGTACCGGTTCTTTACTCCAATTGTTTGTTAGAAGTGTCGCTCCGGCAGCATAAATATCCTTCACCTTGCAGGTGGCATCTATGGTCATTTGCCTGGTTATTGTGTTGAAATTCGAATACTTAATTGTAATTTGAACAGTATGTCCTTTCTTCCCGTGTTTCCTTGCAGCCATACCTACATGGTCTGAGAGTTCTAAAAGTATCGATTTTGCATAATCAATGTCAGTTATATCATGGGGTAATGTGGTTGACCTGCCTATGGATTTCATATCCTCTTTATTTTGCTCCACCGGGGCAGTATCTATACCATTTGCTAAAAGAACTAACTCAGCTCCTGTTTTACCCAATTTCCTGTAAATATGATCTTTGTTTGCCAAAGCTAAATCCTTGATTGTCAGAATACCCATATTATTAAGTTTCTTAGCTGTCTGCTTCCCTACCCCGTACATATGGTTAACAGGCAGAGGCCACATCTTTTTTTCTATATCTTTTACCCATAGCTCTGTTATGCCTAAGGGCTTCTTCATTTCAGAAGCCATCTTAGCTAAAAATTTGTTCTCTGATATACCGATGGAGCACCACAAATCAAGCTCTGTCTTTATTCTCTCCATAATATTTTTTGCAGATTCACGGGGCTGTCCAAAAAGAGTTTCACATCCTGTCATATCCAGCCAGGCTTCATCAATACTGTTTTGCTCGATAATGGGAGTATAATCTGACAATATTTGCATGACTTCCTTGGATTTCTTTTCATAAAAACTATGGTCGGGAGGAATGGTAATTAAACCCGGGCATAAACGAAATGCCTCCCTTAAAACCATGGTAGTTTTTACACCATATTTTCTGGCTTCATAATTAGCAGTGAGTATTATTCCTGTGCGGTTCACAGGGTCCCCTGCCACGGCGGCCGGCTTGCCTTTAATTTCAGGGTGGCGAGTTTTTTCGCAGCTGATATAAAAGGCATTCATGTCAACCAAGAAAATAACCCTTTTCATTTTATCACCCTTCGTTTGATTTAAATCCGGATAACCTGAGAAGTTTTATACCTAAAAACACATCCAAGTCAATAATTATATCATTTTTAGGAATTGCTAAGGCTTTGGATATATATACGTCTACTCCGTCAACAGTAATTATTTGATAGTTTTCGGGAGCTTTAGGCTTCCTTGCAATAATTTCGGGAATAGGCACAAGCACACTTTCGCTGCTTAAGCGGTTCTCCGGAATTTCAATTGTAACCTGAAGCTTTTCTTTTTTCTTAAGATGTTTTATAGCCTTTTCGGTTATTTTTATTACAATTTCATCAGACATCTAAACACTCCTTAAATTTTCATCCTGTGCTTAAAACCCTATTCAACACAATGACTTATTTAACTTATAAACATAAAGTATCCCAATACCAATATACCCAAAATAATTCTATACCAACCAAATGCCTTGAAATCGTTATTTTTAATATATCTTAACAAGAATCTTATGGATATTACAGATACAATGAAGGCAACTGCCATTCCGGTGAGCAGCACTGCCACCTCCATACTTGTAAAATCAAATCCGAACTTTAGCAATTTCAATGCACTTGCCCCGAACATCACGGGTATTGATAAGAAAAATGAATATTCAGCAGCTATACTCCGAGAGGTACCCAGTATTATAGCTCCTAAGATAGTGGCTCCGGAGCGGGAAGTTCCCGGTATTAGCGACAAAACCTGAAAAAACCCTATTATTAATGCAGTTTTATAGGATAGTTCATTAAAGCTCTTTATTTTTACCGGCTTGCTTTTATTTTCATTTTCAATTACAATGAACAGTATCCCATATAAAATGAGAGTGACTGCCACAGTTTGATAATTATAAAAATTAGCATCAAACCAATCATCAAACAATACTCCTAAGACAGCAGCAGGCAGTACGCCAATTATTACCTTAAACCAAATGTTTATGGTGTCTTTTTTTTGTTTCATTGTCTTTCTTGGAGCAAAGGGGTTCAGTTTATGGAAATATAACAATACAACAGCCATAATAGCACCTAATTGAATGACAACCCTAAACATTTCCATAAATTCTGCGGAAGCATTTAATTTAATAAACTCCTCAACCAAAATCATGTGTCCGGTACTGCTTATGGGCAGCCATTCGGTAACACCCTCTACAATTCCCAGTATTGTTGCTTTGATAATTTCTATGTACATTATTCCTCCAAGGCATTTAATTTTATAACACATATGAAATTCCGCAGTCTCGTTGCACAATTTTGTTTACTCCTTTCGTCGCACAAAATTGGCACTCGTTGCGAATGACCTACCGCTATTTTTCTCTCCCTTTAGTCGGAAAAATAGGGTTAGGGCATCTTTATTATATATTTTGTTATTTAATTTTTCAATAGAATATAACTTATTCGAAATTGCTCCGAATAACAAATACAAAACTTGTTCCCTCATTAAGCTTGCTTTCTGCAAAGAACTCTATATTGTGCCTTAGGGCTATTTGTTTTGCAATAGTAAGTCCAAGTCCTGTACCTGTTTTGTTTTCATCTGATTTTACACTGTAGTATCTGTCAAATATATATGGGAGGTCTTCCTTAGATATTCCTATACCTTCATCCTTTATGGTAATTTGATTGTCTTTTAAGGTAATATAAATATTTGTGTTCTCAAAGGAAAATTTAATTGCATTATCTATTACTATCAAAAACATTTGACGAAGCCTTCCATAATCCCCCTTGGTTATAAACACATCCCTATCGGAACTGTATTGAATATTAATATTTTTTTGTCTTGCCAAGTTGGAAGCACTCCGTAAAGAATCCTTTAATACATCACAAATATTCAGCTCTTGCATTTCTATTTTAAAGTCGATATTTTGCAATTTTGACAAGTCTAAAAGATCATTTACCAATCTTTCCAAGTTTTTGCTTTCATTGAGCATATATCTATGATATTCATTAACCTTTTCAGGCTCGGTAATAACTCCGTCGGAAAGCGCCTCAAGGGAGCCTCTTATAACAGTCACCGGAGTTCTTAATTCATGAGATATATTTGTTATAAAATCCTGCCTTTGTTTTTGCACTCTTTTTCTTTCTTCTTCAGCTTCACTGAGTCTTTGGCTCAATACGTCCATTGTTTGAGCAAGGTCACCTATTTCATCTTTTTGTTTAATGCCGGTTTTTACCTTGTAATTTCCGCCTGCCAACAGGACTGCCGTATTTTTCATTTTTTCAAGTGGTTTGGTAAATGTTAAAGCTAATGCAACAGATAAAATCACAGAAAAAATAAATGCCATAAGAATACTGATGAATAGAATCCTAAATCCTTCACTTATTGCATCGTTTATACCTTTAATAGGTGAATGTATTAAAAGTGCTCCTATTATTTCACCATCGGCAGTAATTGGAGTGCCTACCGTTAAGGCAGGTGTCTCTAAAAGTTTGCTGAATCCTTCACTGAAGGTTGTTTGGCCTTCAAAGACCTTTTTAACAACAATATCTGCATCTTGAGGCAGATCTGCATAATTGTACTGCATGTGAGACATGCTTCCCATTATTAATAGATTTAATTCTTCATCGACAATCCATGCATCTGCCATGGCAATATCATCTAAATTTCGCATATATAAACCTAAGCCGCCCTGCATTCCCATCATGCCGCCATGTCTGCCCATACCTGGTCTAAAATTAAAACTGCTTCCATCCATTAATTCTGAAATTGTATCTGCAATTGTAAGGGCACGTCTTTTAAGCTCGTTTTTATGAATGTCAACTGCGTTATTTCTGAACAAAAGCATGAATAAACTGCCAATTATTATTGAAAAAACAATTAATGCTGCTGAAAAATACACTATCAGTTTTATGGAAATTTTATTTTTCATCATATGCCTCAAACTTGTAGCCTACTCCCCATATAGTTTTAATCTCCCAGTTTTCATGGTTGAAATTATCAATTTTGGAGCGAAGCCTTTTAATATGAGAATCTACTGTCCGGCTGTCACCGTAATAATCATATCCCCACAGACTGTTCAATAGATTTTCTCTTGTAAATACTTTATTCTTATTAGTAGCCAAGGTCCATAATATTTCTATTTCTTTTTTCGTTAAAGAAACATTGTTATCATCAATTGTAACAATATAATCTTCCATATTTATTTTTAAATTGTCATATACAAATAGCTGGCTGCTAATATTTTCAGCCCCTATTCTCCTCATGACAGCTCTTACCCTTGCCATAACTTCAGCAGGAGAAAATGGTTTTACGATATAATCGTCCGCTCCTATATCAAGTCCCATTATTCTCTCAAAATCCTCTCCCCTTGCTGTAATCATAATAACAGGAACATTTGAAACCTTCCTTATTCTACGACATACTTCAAATCCGTCAATTAACGGCATCATAACG
Source organism: Tissierellia bacterium (assembly GCA_012519555.1). Taxonomy (GTDB): domain Bacteria; phylum Bacillota; class Clostridia; order Tissierellales; family Sedimentibacteraceae; genus Sedimentibacter. Next base: position 9,903 of record JAAYPY010000157.1, read on the forward strand.
TCAAGCAAGACTATATCAGGTTTGTGTTTATCAATTGCCTCCAAAGCTTGCCTGCCGTTATATGCAATTTTAACTTCATAGCCTTCCTTTTTTGCATATTCCTCCAATATGGAGGTTATTTGCCTGTTGTCATCTGCTATTAACATTATGGGCATATAATAATACCTCCTATGTTTTTTGTAATTATACCATATGGTAATACTTAATTGTGACAATTATGTGTTTTTGCAAGGAGAAAAATCATATTTTTTTTATATTAAAGACATAAATTTGACACAAATATTGTTTATATTAAATTTAAAGAAAATATAGGAGGTTAACAAAATGAAAAATAAAATTTCAATAGTGGGTTTAGTATTATTAATAATATTGACAACATCAATCACTGCTTTTGCATTTACTGGAAGAAGTCAAATTGCTTATGATGAAAGTGAAGATACGTGGGAAAAATTCAGAGATGAAATGTTTGAAAACAGAAAGGTTTTTATAGAAGAAAGAGTTAAAGATGGAACACTTTCTCAGGAAGAAGCCGATGAGATTCTTGAAAACATTGAATTAATGCAGGAATACTGCCTGACATACGGCGGCGGCTACGGAATGGGAAGAGGCTTTGGAATGATGAGAAATAGGTTTGGTAACAATAGTGGCTATGAAAACTATGGCTTGAGAGGAATGGGTTTTGGTGCAGGCAGATGCGGCAGAGGTTCTTGGTAACAAGAACCTTTGACTGATGACAAAGTATCAACACTTGTCATTCTGAAGGCGCAACCTGAAGAATTTCAATGTTTAAAATCACATTCCTTTCATTGAAAACATATTATAGTATTAATAAAATACAGAAAGGAATTTGAAAATATGTACAATTATTATAACTATCCCTGCCCAAATATATACCCTTGGTATAGGCAACAATATCCCACTTACCCAAACTATCCTTATAATCAGGAATCCGTTTTTAGTCCCTGGTCATTGCAATATCCGGGTGATAGAGTTTTCATAGAAATTAAGGATTACGGTCCAAATCCGTTTGTAATCAATATTGAGGAAGCAACTGAACAAAACAATACTTTCCGTTCAACCCTATGGACAGGAGATAATTTACAGCTAACTTTAATGAGCTTAAATCCCGGTGAGGATATAGGTTTAGAAATGCACCCTGATGTTGACCAATTCATACGAATTGAAGAAGGCCGAGGAATTGTACAAATGGGTGACAGCGAAGATAATCTAAGTTTTGAAGAAACGGTTGGTGATGATTTCATATTCATAATACCTGCCGGCAAGTGGCACAATTTAACCAATATAGGAAGGACGCCGCTAAAATTATATACAATATATGCACCACCTCAGCACTCTCATGGCACAGTTCATGAAACCAAGGCTGAAGCAGAAGCTGAACATTGAGTCTTAAAACTACTTTTTGAATAAGTTAAAAACTGATTAAAAACTGTTTCTCCTTTGAGGAGAAACAGTTTTTTGTCTATTGAAAAGCCCCATTTATGTCATTCTGAGCGTAAGCGAAGGATTGTGTGGTTATTAATTTAGTTGAAGAACCTTATAAAGTATTACAGCCATTTCAGCTCTTGGTTACATCCTTAAAATACAAAGAGCCTTCAGTTTCAGGCATGGATACAACTTCAATCTTTACCGAACCTGTAAATGCAGCTCCATCTACATTGTATCCCGTATATTTTATTGTAACTGTCCCG
>JAAYPY010000158.1 GCA_012519555.1 Tissierellia bacterium
TGTGACCTATGCAGATACTAGCGCACTGGAGCGTGACTTCGGGTATAAGCCGAGCACAAGTTTGCGGGCTGGTCTGAGGAACTTCGCTGAGTGGTACGCTGAGTTTTATAAATAAAAGAATTAGAGGGATAGAGAAATGAGAGAGTTTGAAGATTTAAAGATTGCTGTTGCTGGAACGGGATATGTTGGTCTTTCCATTGCTACGCTGTTATCTCAGCACCACAAGGTGACTGCTGTGGATATCATCCCTGAGAAAGTTGAACTTATCAATAATAAAAAGTCACCGATTCAGGATGAATATATTGAAAAGTATCTGGCAGAGAAAGATCTGGATCTGACTGCAACTCTGGATGCTAAGGAAGCATACAGTGATGCTGATTTTGTAGTCATCGCCGCACCTACCAACTACGATAGCAAGAAGAATTTCTTTGACACAAGTGCTGTGGAAGCAGTCATCAAGCTGGTCATTGAGTACAATCCGGAAGCCATTATGGTTATCAAGAGTACGATTCCTGTTGGTTACACTGCAAGTGTTCGTGAGAAGTTCCACTGCGACAACATCATTTTCAGCCCGGAGTTTCTGCGTGAGAGCAAGGCTCTGTATGATAATCTTTATCCTTCCCGTATCATCGTTGGTACGGATGTAGAAAACGCTCGTCTGGTAAAGGCAGCACACACTTTTGCTGAACTCCTGCAGGAAGGCGCAATTAAGGAGAACATTGACACTCTGTTCATGGGATTTACCGAGGCAGAGGCTGTTAAACTGTTCGCTAACACCTACTTGGCTCTGCGCGTCAGCTACTTCAACGAACTGGATACTTATGCCGAGATGAAGGGTCTGAATACCCAGCAGATCATCAATGGTGTTTGCCTGGATCCGCGTATTGGCACTCATTACAATAACCCGTCCTTCGGCTACGGCGGCTACTGCCTGCCTAAAGACACCAAACAGCTGCTGGCAAACTACGCTGATGTGCCGGAAAACTTGATTGAAGCTATCGTCGAGAGCAATAGAACCCGTAAAGACTTCATCGCCGACCGTGTGCTTGAAATTGCTGGTGCTTATGAAGCAAACGACAGCTGGGATGAGAGCAAAGAAAAAGAAGTTGTTGTTGGTGTATACCGACTGACCATGAAGAGCAACAGTGATAACTTCCGCCAGAGCTCCATTCAGGGTGTCATGAAGCGCATCAAGGCAAAAGGTGCAACTGTTATCATCTACGAGCCGACTCTGAAAGATGGCGAGAAGTTCTTCGGATCAGTGGTGGTTAATGATTTGGACGAGTTTAAGAAAATGAGTCAGGCCATCATCGCAAACCGTTATGATAAGTGCTTGGATGATGTAAAAGAAAAAGTTTACACGAGAGATATTTTCCAGAGAGATTAATGCGAGGTAAAAAGAAGATGAAACATAATAGAAAACCAAGACTTTGTTTTGTGTCATCGTCAGGTGGTCATTGGGAGCAGCTCCAGAAACTGGAACCGCTTGCAAAAAAATATGAAGGTTTTTTTGTAACAGAGAAAACACAGTTCGACGCACCGCTTGGCAAGTATTTTATGAAGCAAACAGATTTGAAAGATAAATTTATGATTCCAAAAATGTTGTGGAACGCGTTTTACATACTTTTTATTTGGGTAAAAGAACGACCAGATTTCGTGATAACAACGGGAACAATGGTTGCATATCCTTTTTATCTTTTGGCGGTGTTGTTCCATAAGAAATTTGTGTTTATCGAAACATTCGGACGTGCAAATATGCCAACTGTGGCAGGCAAGAAAATGGAAAAACACACAGATTTATTTATAGTCCAGTGGGAAACACAAAAGAAATTTTATAAAAAAGCAATTTATGGAGGGTGTCTATACTAATGATCTTTGTGACTGTCGGGTCAAGAAATTATCCTTTTGACCGTTTGTTTAAAGAATTAGATGAGCTTTATGAAAAGGGTGTGTTAACTGACTCGATGTTTGCTCAGATTGGCACATCTACATATAAACCAAAGCATTATGAATATAAGGATTTCATTTCTCAAGAAGAATTCTTGGAGAAAGTAAAAGAAGCAGACATTGTGGTATCTCATGGCGCTTCTGGCTCTATCATGAAAGCCTTGAATGCAGGAAAGAAAGTTATTGCTGTGACTCGCCTCGCTAAATATGGTGAACACATCAATGATCATCAGATTCAGAACAATGAGGCATTTAACCTTAACAGATATGTTCTGATGGCAGATTTGGAACTTGAAAATCTTGGGGAGTGTTTTCAAAAAATTTATGATGGAACTGATGAATTAGTTCCGTGGGTAAATAAAGATCCAATGGCAATTGTAAATATGATCGATAAATTTATCCAGGAGAATTGGTGAGGAGAGATTATGTCAAGCAACAAGTTGTTAAAAAAAGTGAAATATGCAATGCGATTTATTCCGGATAGCATATATATTCAAATTTATTATTTTGCGCACTTTAAGAAATTCTGTGATCTAAAAAAACCGAGTACATACAATGAAAAATTAAACTGGCTCAAATTACATGACCATAATCCGGTTTATCCAACACTTGTTGATAAGTACGAGGCAAAAGAATATGTTGCACGGATAATTGGAAATGAGTATATCATTCCGACACTCGGTGTTTGGGATACATTCGATGATATAGATTTTGAAAAGCTTCCGAATCAGTTTGTGTTAAAATGCACTCATGATTCAGAAGGACTTGTTATTGTTAAAGATAAGAAAAAATTGGATAAAAACGCTGCAAAGGAAAAGATTGAAGCAGCTTTAAAGCAGAATTTCTATTACATTGGTCGCGAATGGCCATATAAAGATGTTAGGCCTCGGATCATCGCTGAGCAGTATATGGAAGACCATGTTGACGGAGAATTAAGAGACTATAAGTTCTTCTGCTTTGACGGTGAACCTAAGGCTATGTTTATTGCATCGGATAGAGCCTCAGATCATGTAAAATTTGATTATTATGATTTAAAATTCAATCATTTGGATATCAAGCAAAAATATCCTCACGCTCAAGAGACTTTACGGAAACCAGTTACTTTTGAAAAGATGATTGATTTCTCGAAAATACTATCTAAGGGGTTTCCACATGTTAGAGTTGATTTCTATGAGGTGGATGGACACTTATATTTTGGAGAATTAACATTTTATCATTTAAGTGGATTTATGCCATTTGAGCCGGATCGATGGGATAAAGTATTTGGCGATTGGTTGAAACTTCCGAAAGTATGAGGAGAAGACATGGAGAAAAATAGTAAGGAGCCAATTCGGGTGCTACATGTTTTGCAGCGCATGGAAGCTGCTGGTGTGCAGACACTGTTGATGAATCTTTATAGGAGTATAGACCGTTCAAAAGTGCAATTTGATTTTCTGGTTCATTATAAAGAACATCAGTTTTTTGACGACGAAATAGAGGCTTTAGGTGGAAAAATTTACAGGTTATCTGTTAGAGAAGACTATAACTTTATTAAATATTGCAAAGAGTTAGATACTTTTTTTGAAGAGCATCCAGAGTATAAAGTTGTACACGGTCACATGCATAGTTTGGGTGCAATTTATTTGCACTATGCTAAAAAACATGGCGTTCCCGTTCGGATAGCGCATTCCCACACAAATTCAACGCAAAATGATGCGAAGAAGTTTATAAAGCAAATTATGAATAGTCTCTATAGAAAAGATGCAACGGACTTGTTTTCATGCTCGGAAGCAGCCGGAAAATACATGTTTGGTGATGGAGACTTTACCGTGATCAACAATGCCATTCTAACAGATAATTTCCTGTTTTCACAAGCTAAAAGAGATGAAAAAAGAAAAGAGCTTGGTGTAGAAAATAAATTTGTTATAGGTAACGTTGGTAGATTTGAACTACAAAAAAATCAAAAATTCTTAGTTGATGTCTTTAGTGTACTTCATGAAATGATTCCAGAGTCGAAGCTTCTTTTAATTGGCACGGGAAGCATGCTAGAAGAAGTTAAAAAGAAAGTAAACGAAATGGGCTTGAACAGCGCGGTTAGCTTTCTGGGAAATCGAAAAGATGTAGCAGAACTTTATATGGCCATGGATGTATTTGTTTTTCCATCGCTTTTTGAAGGTCTTGGAATAGTTGGTGTTGAAGCGCAAGCAGCTGGTACGCCATGTGTCTGTACAGATACATTGCCAAAAGAAATTAGTGTGACGCCCCTTTTATACAGACTGCCGCTAAAAAATGGAGTCGATGATTGGGCTAAGAAAATTGTTGAAGCGAAAGATAATAGTTATGCACACAATAATATGAAACAATATATTGTTGATGCAAATTATGATATGACCACATTGGCTAAGCAACTTGAAGAATTTTATTTAGCAAGGGCGGATTGATATGGACGCAACTGCAAAATATATAGAAGGTTTTTATTTGAACCGATGGAGTAGAAGATGAATAAAGAAGTTTTTTTCGTGATTGGAAGCTTAGGCGGAAAGGGCTGGGGAGGAGCTCATAGGGTAATTTGTATCTTGGCAAATTATTTAGCAGAAAAAGGCTATCCAGTGACAATAATAGTTTGGAGAGATAGTCCAGTTGATTATCCGCTTAATCATGCAATCAATCTTATTTGGTTGCATTGCAATGTGAAAAGAGAGATTGATATGATTGAACCTTGTATTAAAACAAGGAGAATTTTAAAGCAACATCCTGGGGCTTATCTCTACGCTTTTATGTCAAGAATGGCAACGTATGCTCGGATATATACAATTGGATTAAATATTAAAGTGATTGGATCAGAGAGAACGGATCCGCGTACAGAACCGCATAATGCTATATTTCGGCTAATTCGAGATTATATGTTTGGCTTTATGTATAAAACAGTATATCAGACACCGGATGCATTAGCTTATTTTCCTAAGCGAGCACAGAAGAACGGATGTGTTATTCCAAATCCTATTACTCCGAATTTACCAAAGAGATTTGAAGGAATAAGAAGGAAAGAATTTGTAACATTTTGTAGAATTGACAAGCAAAAGAATCTTCCGATGATGATTGATTCTTTCGTACAAGTTCATTCTAAATATCCAGAGTACAAATTGAGAATATATGGTACGGGATTGATTGAGACCGAAATAATGGATTATATCAAGAAAAAACAAGCGGATAAGTATATAATAATGGAAGGCTTCGCTAGTAAGGTTCACGAAGGTATACTTGACTGTACTGGATTCTTATCTTCATCTGACTATGAGGGGTTATCTAATTCAATGCTTGAGGCTATGGCGATTGGGTTGCCATGTGTTTGCACAGATTGTCCGATAGGTGGTGCACATATGATGATTCAGGACGGCATCAATGGTTTACTTGTGCCAGTTGGCGATAGCAATGCTATGACAGCGGCAATAATTCGTTTAATCGAAAACGATGACTTGAGATATCGTCTATCCATTGAAGCCGAAAAAGTTAAACAGCTTTTGGATGAAAATATAATTTGTAAAAAATGGGAATCATTGCTTTATGAGGAGAATGAGAAATGAAAACTGCGGGCGTTGTTGTTACATATAATAGAAAAGAGGAACTTGTAAAGAATATTAAAGCTATACTGTCACAAAGCTATGTTGTGGATAGGTATTACATTATTGACAATCATGGTTCTGATAACACGGAGAAATTATTGCAAGAGGAAGGTATTCTTGATAATAAGGTAATTGAATATGTTTATTTAAAAGAAAATATCGGTGGTGCTGGTGGGTTCTATACTGGGTTGAAAATGGCTTATGAGGATGGTTATGATTATATTTGCTTAATGGATGATGATGGTCGCCCTGCTGATGATAAAATGATGGAGTTTCTTGTTAAAAGAGCAGAAGAATTGCATTCTGCGAATGAACTTTTACTTTTGAATTCTCTCGTTTGCGGTCCAGCGGATATATTGTCTTTTGGACTTAATGGAGGAATAAAGACCAAACAGATTGCGGCTGAAAGAGAAAAAGATAATCTGATTGTCGGAACGATTAACCCATTTAATGGTACTTTAGTTTCAAAAGAACTTGTTGAGAAGATAGGATATCCTAATAAGGATTTCTTTATAAAAGGTGATGAGCAGGACTACTATTACAGGGCATTAAAAGCAAATGCATTTGTAGCAACGGTTTTTGATTCGAATTATTATCATCCTGTTTTAGAGTGTAAAAGCTTTAAAATATTTGGAAAGGTCAAAAAAGGAAGCACAGAAGCCCCTTGGAAAGAATATTATCGGGCAAGAAATTTTACTTACATGTTTAAAAGGGACGGAGAACCGATAAAATATGTCAGACAAAATGTTCGGCAAATCCTTATCGCAATAAAATACAGTCCTAAAAAAATGCAGACGATAAAAATGATATTGAAAGGCTGGAGGGACGGTGTATCTGGTAGACTCGGTCCAACCGTAAAGCCATGATATTAGATACGGAGGAAGCAGGCTCATGAAGATAAAGACAAAGACCCTGTTTGAGAATATAGTGGCAATTTGCATTATTCTTGATTGTGAAAGTGTTTGGAAGTGGATGCATGGAAGTGGTTACTTTCGCTTGGCATTGACACTGTGTTTTGTGGGGGCCTTGATAGCTCTATTGCTAAAAGATGGTGCTGTAGTTAGATATGAAAGTAAGAACCGAGCAATCTTTATGGGATTCTATTTGTCATTTTTTGTTATATATAATGTAGCGGTTAACTTAGTACATATAATGGATGTGTTTCAACTTGTAATTACACTTGCATTAATGCTACTGTTTTTTAATAATGAAGAAAATATAAGAGATGTGATGCAGCGTTGCTCTAAAATCTTATGTTTTGTGGCGATAGTTTCATTATTCTTTTGGCTTTTTGGAAGCATATTACACGTGTTTAATCCATCGCAGGAATTAACTATATATGTAAGTGATATTCCAAGAGTAAAGCAGTCGTATTTCTTTCTTCAATATGAGATGCAGAAGGAAGAGATTTTTGGGGCATCTGGAATTTGGAGGAATACAGGTTTCTTTTACGAAGGACCTAAATATGTTTTACTTTTATCTTTGATGCTTGCATATGAGTTATTTATAGCACGGAGTACATCCTTTAAACGCTGTATCATATTTAGTATAACAGCGCTTTCAACAATGTCGATGACTGGAGTTTATGCTATAGGGTTAATTTGGATTCTCTATTTATTTGTCAGATATCCAGCTGGATCAAATAGAGGTCTATTCTTTAGAGCATTACTAGTTCTGGTGCTTTTTGGAATTGGAACTCAGGTTGCATCATACTTTGAGAGTACGTTTACACTGAAGGCATCGACAGCTTCTTATAGTACGCGAATGGATAATTATCAAGCGGGATTTGCAGCATGGCTAGAAAAACCCATTTTGGGTTCTGGATATCTCAATATGACTAATGTGATTGCCCATTATAGTAGTTTTAGATTAAATGATATAGGGTATTCAAATTCCATCTTTAGATTGCTCGCACAAGGTGGTATCTATCTTGCGTTTGTGTATGTTGTACCAATGCTCAAATCGATACATGAAGCAATAATTACTCGTAATAGTAAAAAAATTGGATTTTTATTGATCTTTTTATATTATTTTATAACAACATCATTTCCATATAACTACATATGTTTTATGGTATTGCTCATACTGTTCTTCTGTGAAAATGATACTGGGGAATATTTAGTTAGATGATTAAGTTTCCAGTATAAAATATTTTGGAGGAAAATAAATGGAGAAATCAAACAATTATAACTCGATTGACCTATTTAAACTTATAATGGCCATATGCGTTGTTGCAATACATACGAATCCTCTATATAGCTGCGATAACAAGACGACTGTTAGTATATACAATACGGTGGTTGGTGTCGCAAACCCTTTTTTCTTTTTATCCAGCGGTTTTCTAATTGGGAAGAAATATTTCGGGGGGGGCAAAATAACAACTACATTTTGCAGCATCTAAAAAATCTATTAAAACTTTATTTAATATGGACGTTGATTTACTGTCCATTAGCCATTTATTACTACTGCAATAACGGTTCATCAGTTCTTTTTAATGCGGCAGATTTCATTAGAGGGCTTCTGTTTGTAGGAGAGCATTATAATTCGTACGCACTATGGTATTTGCTGTCTTGTGTTTATGGACTTCTATTTATCTATATGCTATTGAAAAGACATGTTGGCTTTTCTAAAATAGTAATTATTTGTAATACATTGATGATTTTCGGATTTGTATTTACAGAATTAGTTGTAGCCAAGGATTTACTTCCCACATTTCTTGGAATTCCAACGAAGATTTTATGGATTATCCTTGGTCCTCGTGGCAGAATTTTTATGGGAGCCGGATATATAAGCATCGGAATGCTATTAGCCAAATATGATGAAAAAACAAAAAAGAAATATGCATTGTTGATATTGGGAGCAATTGTTACGACTTTGACAAGCGGATTTGCTAAATCACTTGCCTTTGTCTACCTTTCGACCTCGCTATTCTCTGTTGTAAAAAATATGAATTTTGGACACAATAAATTATCCTTGATTTGCAGGAGATGTAGTACAGTTATGTATTTCTTACATTTATGGGTTTGGACGTTGTACTACATATGCGTCTATGGAGAGAAAAAATATGGATTGGACAGCTTCATTGTTACAACGTGCATTAGTTTTATCCTGGGTGTTCTATTTTCTGCCTATAAGGATAAATGGCTAAAAAAATGTTTGCGAGAGGAATAAGTATGAAGCAAAAATCTTTGAAATTAAATTTTATAATGAATGCGATTTTAACAATGTCGCAATTCATATTTCCATTAATTACTTTTCCTTATGTGTCGCGTATTTTATTGCCTGAGGGAACAGGAAAAGTTTCTTTTGCAACCTCAGTGGTATCATATTTTGCAATGTTCGCGCAATTGGGTATTCCAACTTATGGAATTCGTGCATGCGCAAAGGTTCGAGATAATAGGGAAAAGCTCACAAAAACAGTTCAAGAGCTTTTTATTATCAATTTCACAATGAGCCTAATTGCATATGTTGCACTGTTTGGTGCAATCGTTTTTGTTCCAAGATTGCAACAAGATAAGGCGTTATTTTTAATTGTCAGTTCAACAATTTTATTCAACGCAATTGGAATGGAATGGCTTTATAAAGCGTTAGAGCAATATACTTATATAACAATCAGATCTATCGTATTTAAATTTATTGCTTTAATAGCAATGTTTGTATTAATTCATCAGAAGAGCGACTATGTTATATATGGGGGAATCTCAATTTTAGCTGGATCGGCCTCGTGTGTATTTAACTTTTTCCATGTGCATAAGTATGTTTCTCTTAAGCCGGTAGGAAACTATAATTTCAAACAACATTTTAAGGCTGTTGCAGTATTTTTTGCAATGTCGTGTGCCACGACAATTTATACGCACCTGGATACAGTTATGCTCGGCTTTATGACATCAGATGCAGATGTCGGTTATTACAATGCAGCTGTAAAAATCAAATCTATTTTAGTCAGCATTGTTACATCCTTAGGTGTAGTATTACTACCGAGAGCATCGTATTATGTTGAGCATAATCTCATGGAAGAATTTTATCGTATTACAAAGAAGGCTATAAATTTTGTCTTTCTAGTTGCTACACCGATGATGATATATTTCATCATATTTGCGAAGGAAGGAATCTTTTTCCTATCAGGATCGGCATATGCAGGTTCGATTATTCCAATGCAGATTATTATGCCCACATTATTGCTTATAGGACTCACTAATATTATGGGTATTCAGATGTTGGTTCCGTTGGGACGAGAAAAGACTGTTCTTTATTCGGGAATTGCAGGCGTTATAGTAGATGTTATTCTAAATGCACTTTTGATTCCGAGAATGGCTTCCGCAGGTGCCGCAATAGGAACATTAGCTGCTGAGGCAGCAGTATTAATAGTGCAGTATATTGCATTAAGAAATGAAATAAAAACTGCGTTTAAAAATGTTCATTACGGATCAATAGTAAGTGCTTTAGCAGTAGCATGTATGTTATCTGTATTTATAAAACAAATATCGTTTGGTATTTTTATAATGTTATGCATATCTGCTGTCGTGTTCTTTGGCGTATACTTTGGAATTTTGACTGTTATGAAAGAACCACTAGTGATTGATATAGAGAATCAATTATTGAAAAAAATCAAACATAACAAGTAAGGAGAAAAATATGACGTACGATTATTTAGTAGTAGGCTCTGGCCTTTACGGAGCTATTTTTGCTCATGAGGCAAAGGCTTATGGAAAATCTGTTTTGGTAGTAGATAAGCGCCCGAATATTGCGGGCAACATTTATACAGAAAATGTTGAGGGCATCAACGTTCACAAGTACGGCGCTCACATTTTCCATACCAACAATAAAAAGGTTTGGAGCTATATCACACAATTTGCAGAATTCAACCGCTTTACTAACAGCCCCGTGGCTAATTACAAGGGCGAACTGTACTCGTTACCGTTCAACATGTATACCTTTAATAAGATGTGGGGTGTAGTGACACCGGAAGAAGCCGCTGCCAAGATCGAGGAACAGCGCAAGGAGATTACTGGCGAGCCGCAGAATCTTGAAGAACAGGCCATTTCTCTTGTCGGTCGCGATATCTACGAGGAACTTATCAAGGGTTACACTGAAAAGCAGTGGGGTCGCGATTGTAAGGAGCTGCCGTCTTTTATTATCAAACGTCTTCCGGTTCGTCTGACCTTTGATAACAACTACTTTAACGCACTTTATCAGGGTATTCCTGTTGGCGGCTATACCAAGATGATTGCAAATCTGCTGGATGGCATTGAGGTTCGTTTGAACACAGACTATCTGGAGAACAAGGCAGAGTTGGATGCATTGGCTGACAAGGTTGTATACACTGGACCGATTGATGCTTACTTTGATTATAAGCTGGGTACGCTGGAATATCGTTCGGTTCGCTTTGAAACGGAAACATTGGACAAGCCTAATTTCCAGGGCAACGCAGCAGTGAACTATACCGACCGTGAAACTCCGTGGACTCGTATCATTGAACACAAATGGTTTGAGTTCGGTAAGGATGAAAATGGCAATGATCTGCCTAAAACAATCATCAGCCGCGAGTATAGTAGTGAGTGGAAACCTGGTGATGAGCCATATTATCCGGTCAACGATGCCAAGAATGGCCTGCTTTATTCTGAGTATAAGAAGCTGGCAGATGCAGAAGAAAAAGTAATCTTCGGTGGTCGTCTTGGCGAGTATAAGTACTATGATATGGATCAGGTTATTGCAGCTGTACTGGATAGATGCGAAAAAGAATTTGCATAAAATAAGGAAGGTGATAGTGGGGGGATTGAAATTGGAAGATAGTAGTGGGATAATCTTGACAGACAGACAGAGAAATTCTAATATTGATTTGACTCGTATTTTTGCCTGCATAGCTGTTGTAGGGTTGCACACATTTCCTAGAGAACATTCGGTTGGAACGCTTTTAGCATATTATCTATGTGGATTTGCAATTCCTTTTTTCTTTATGTCGAGTGGCTATTTTTTACTGAACCGCGGGAAAATTAATTGGAATTATCCATTAAAAAAGGCATTTAGCATTATAAGGTTAGTGGTACTGTGGAATTTGGTCTTTGACATCCTAAAGAGTGTATTTAAAGTATATTCAACTGGTAAGCTAAATATTGAATGGCTGGATATACCACAAGATATAATCAAGAGCTTTCTCCAGAAAGGTGAAATGGGACATTTTTGGTATTTGGGGGCATTGATTATTATATATATGTTACTTCCATGGATAAGCCAAAAATCGTTAGAGCAAAAAAAACTTTTACTGTTTTCGATGGGAATAGTATGTTTTACTGTTCAAACTGTCTCACTTGTTATGACATATCCATTGCAAGCAGGTGTAATACAGACGTTTCGGGTATGGACATCGTTGTTGTACTTCCTTCTCGGCAGTTTTATTGAAGAAATAACCTCTTGTCTAAAGAAGAAATTACACTTCAATGCGCATTTGATTATGGTGGTAGTAGTAACAGGAATTGTACTAGCCGTTCATTATTTTGTTGGAACTAGGGTCATCTTATTAGGAGGGAAAATTCTTAAAGCAGAGTATTTTTATGATTCCATTTTGGATATTATATGGGTTATACTCTTTTTCTCTCTACTGCTAAGGGTGAAAATTTGTAAACGTGTAAAAGAGTTTATACGAAAATTTGCAAGTTTAACATTAGGTATATATATAATTCATTTCCCTCTTAGACTTATTGTGGTGCGTATTCTGAAAGTCAATTCACTTACAGAGGCGGTATGTTTTTGGTTAATCGTTTTGATTATTTCAGCGGGGATTACATGGATTATAGGAAAGACAAAAATTGGGTGCTACCTAACGAAAATATAGAATAAAGAGGGAAGACAATAAAATGAAAACAACATTACTTATCATGGCGGCCGGAATCGGCAGCCGATTTGGAACAGGAATAAAACAGTTGGAGCCAGTCGATGATGCAAACCATATCATCATGGACTACTCAATCCACGATGCAATCGAAGCTGGATTCAACCATGTGGTATTTATCATCCGTAAGGATATCGAGAAGGAGTTCAAAGAGGTTATTGGTGATCGCATTGCCTCCATTTGTTCTTCTCACAATGTAACTGTAGACTACGCTTTCCAGGATATCAACGATATTCCGGGAGAACTTCCGGCAGGCCGTACAAAGCCGTGGGGAACTGGTCAGGCCGTGCTTGCTGCGAAAAATGTGATTGAGACTCCGTTCATTGTGATCAATGCAGATGATTACTATGGCAAGGAAGGTTTCAAGGCTGTCCACGAGTATCTGGTGAATGGCGGAAAGTCTTGTATGGCTGGTTTCGTTCTGAAGAA
>JAAYPY010000159.1 GCA_012519555.1 Tissierellia bacterium
TATATTGTATAATGTATATAGTATACAATTTAACAATTAAGGATTAATCCTTAATACATATTAATTAGGAGGACTAAAATGTTTAAAAATGTTATTGTAAGAAGACCAGGGAAATCGTTAGTTGAAGGTATAACGTCAGCACCTGAATTAGGCAAACCGGATTATGAGTTGGCATTAAAGCAGCATGATGCCTATATTGAGGCTCTTAAATCCTGCGGAGTTGAAGTTACTGTATTGGAAGCATTGGAAGAGTATCCTGATTCATGTTTTGTTGAAGATACAGCAGTGTTGACAAAAAAATGTGCAATAATATCTAATCCCGGTGCTCTTACCAGAAGAGGGGAATCAGCCCTAATGGTTGATACAATTAAAAAATTCTACAATGAAGATCAAATTGAATATATTACATCACCCGGAACATTGGAAGGCGGGGACGTAATGATGGTAGGAAATCATTTTTATGTTGGTTTATCAGCACGTACAAACGAAGAAGGCTTCAGACAATTTAAAGAAGCTTTGGCAAAATACGGACATACAAGTTCTCTTGTGCCCCTTGAAGAAGTATTGCATCTTAAAACCGGCGTAAACTATATTGAGAATAATAACATGTTGGTATCCGGTGAGTTTATTGAAAAAGAAGACTTTAAATCATTTAATAAAATATTAGTACCTGAAAATGAAGCATATGGTGCGAATTGTATTTGGGTTAATGGTACCGTAATAGTTCCGGAAGGATATCCGACAGTTGAAAAAGGAGTAAGAGAAGCCGGATACAAGGTTATTATAGTTGATACATCAGAATACAGAAAGTTAGACGGCGGATTAAGCTGTTTGTCTTTAAGGTTTTAATAAGTAAAATATATTGAAGCTTTAATAACTTAGCTAAGTTATTAAAGCTTTACCAGCATTATTGAATAAGCTACAAAAAAACAGAAAGGGAGAAAATATATGTCTACAAATGGATTAAAGGGTCAAAATGATCTTGGTATTATTCGATTAACAGCTTTTGCTATTGGGACAACTCTTGCCAGCGGAATATTCAGTATTTCCGGAGACATGGCTGCCAATGGAGCAAATACGGCGGCTGTTCTAACCGGTTGGCTTATTTGCGGCATAGGGATGATCTTCTTGATGATGTGTTTTTATGAACTGAACATATTTAGACCGGACCTGAAAAGCGGAATATACAGCTATGCAAGAGAAGGCTTTGGAGACTATATGGGATTTACTTCAGCATATGGCTATTGGGTCAGCGCCATGCTTGCCAATGTATCTTTTGCAACCTTACTTTTTGCGGCAATAGGATATTTCTTCCCAATCTTTGGCGATGGGAACAATGTTATTTCCGTAGTAATTGCGTCAATTTTTATCTGGTTTACCGTGTATTTGGTGCTTCGCGGCGTAAGCCAAGCAGCCTCTATAAATGTAATTGTAGTAATAGCTAAAATTTTGCCGATTATGGCTTTAATTGTAGCTATTGTTTTTTCAAGAGCATTTAGCTTGGAAATATTCATGGACAATTTTTGGGGTGAAGCCGGCGGGCCATCATTTATGGAACAAGTAAAAGCAACAACATATACAACGGTTTGGGCCTTCGTAGGTATTGAAGGGGCAGTTGTAATTTCGGGAAGGGCAAAAAGGTCAAAAGATGCCGGTGCCGCAACCGTAATATCATTTCTTTCTCTGCTGATTATTTATATGATGATATCTGTTTTAAGTATGGGAGTAATGACCAGGGCAGAATTAGCTGAATTGGGAAATCCTCCTTTGGCCGGAGTTTTGAATCATGTTGTAGGCAGCTGGGGAGCTATTTTAGTAAACATTGCAGTAATAGTATCTTTGACAGGAGCAACCTTCACATATACTATATTGGCAAGCGAATCAGCCTATGAACCGGCAGTTCAAGGGTGTTTACCAAAAATATTTACAAGCGAGAACAAGAAAAATGCTCCTTTAGGCTCACTGATTATCACTAATGTAATTATTCAGATTTTCTTAATAATAGTGATTTTTAATGAATCTACATATCAGGTGTTTTATACCCTGTCGGCAAGCATGATAATGGTACCTTACTTATTAAGCGCCTTGTTCTATTCAAAAATTGTATTTAGAAAAGAAGGTAAAATTGCTGAATTAGAACCCAACCAATTATTGCTTCAAAAAATAATTGCTATAGGCGGTACCATTTATGGAGCATGGCTCTTATATGCCAGCGGTATAACCTATATATTGATAACGGCATTCCTATATGCGCCGGGAACAATACTATACATTTGGAGCAAGAAAGAAAAGGACGAGAAACCCTTCAGTAACAAAGTTGACTTGGGGATTTTTATAGCAATCATTATTATGTTTATAATATCGACAGTATTGATCAGCAATGGAACCATCAGCCCCTTTTAATGCTTAGCATAAAGACTTGCAAAGGAGAGAGCATAAATGAAATACCCTGCATTAATCATTGACCTTAAGAAGATAGAAAAGAATACTAAAGCTGTATTAAAGCAGTGCGAAAAGTATGGTATTTCTCTTACTGCCGTATCAAAATGTTACTGCGGCATGCTTGAAATTGCATCGGCACAACTTCGGGGCGGTGCAACCATGATTGCTGATTCGAGAGTAAAAAACTTAAAGAAGTTGAGCAAGCTTACTGTTGAGAAAATGCTCATTCGAATCCCAATGATTTCAGAAGCTGATGATGTAGTTGAATATGCAGACTATTCCATGAATTCCGAATTAGAGACCATCAAGGCTCTATCTGCCAGTGCTGTTAAAAAAGGCAAAATCCATAAAATTATTTTTATGATTGATATTGGAGATTTAAGAGAAGGATGTCTGCCGGAAAACGCTCTTAATGTAATTGGCGAAATTGTTAAGTTGAAAGGTGTAAGACTTGATGGTATCGGAGCTAATTTTGGATGCTTCGGCGGTGTCATGCCGGAATATGATAACTTACATATTTTAGTTGAATTAGCCAAAAAAATAAAAAGCATTTACGGTATTGATTTGACTATTATAAGCGGCGGCAATTCCTTTACTTATACTACGATGGTAGAGGGACAGTGCCCCAAAGAAATAAATCATTTTCGATTAGGGGACATCCTCCTTACGGGATATGATACCAGGCTTATGGAGATGGTGCCGGGGGCGGAAGAAGACGCTATAGTTCTCTTGTGTGAAATAGTTGAAATTTTAGACAAGCCATCAAAACCAATAGGCAGAATTGAAAAGGATGCCTTTGGAAATATACCCTATTTTGAAGACAGGGGTATTAGAAAAAGAGCTATATTTGCGGTAGGAAGACAGGACATTCGCATTGAAGAAGTATTTCCCCTTGAAAAGGGTATGGAAATACTTGGTGCCAGCAGTGACCATATGATTGTTGATGTGACAGACCATAAGGGAGATCTGAAAGTGGGCTCCATAGTTCCCTTTCGTCTGACCTACGGAGCACTTTTAGCGGCATTTACCTCTGAATATGTAGAAAAAACATTTATATAGGTAAAAGAAAGACACAAGTTAATAATCTGACTCAATAAAAAGGAAAGGGTAAAGTTCTTTCCTTTTTTGTCATCTTTCAAAAAATAATATTACAAATTATTATCTTATGTTATAATTGATAAACAAAAGCATTAGCAATAAAGATATTCAAATATATCAAATTATTGAGGAGAAAATATGAAAGAAGAAATCTTAAGCAAATACCCAAATCTTAAAAAAGTATCAGAGCTTAAGGAAGCGTTTTGGCTAAACCCTAAAATAATTCCTTATGAAGAAGCTGCGCCTGCTATTAATTTGAATACTGCAGCCATTGACGATGCAGAAAAAAGACTTGAAAAATTCGCTCCCCTTATTGAAAAGGTATTTCCTGAAACCCTTCCTTCACATGGCATAATCGAATCTCCCATAAAAGAAATAAACAAGATGAAAAACAAACTGCAAGAGCTCTATGATTTTAACTCCTCGGGAAGGCTCCTTCTTAAAATGGACAGTCATTTGGCAATTGCAGGGAGTGTAAAGGCAAGGGGCGGGATTTATGAAGTTTTAAAATATGCGGAAACCTTAGCAAGGGAAAAGGGACTCTTAAAGGAAGATGATGATTATTCAATCTTGGCAGAGCAAAAATACAGGGATTTTTTCGGCAAATACAAAATACAAGTAGGCTCCACCGGAAACTTAGGTCTTAGTATCGGTATAACATCTGCTGCCTTAGGATTTAATGTTATCGTACATATGTCAGCAGATGCCAAACAGTGGAAAAAGGACCTATTAAGGTCAAAGGGAGCCAATGTTGTAGAATATGACAGTGACTTTTCAAAGGCAGTTGAAGAAGGCCGTAAAGCATCAGACCAAGACCCCATGAGTTACTTTGTGGATGATGAGAATTCAATGAATTTGTTCTTAGGCTACAGCGTCGCGGCAAGGAGACTCGATAAGCAGTTAAATAAGATGAACATTATTATTGACCAGGACCATCCCTTGTTTGTTTATCTGCCCTGCGGCGTGGGAGGAGCGCCCGGCGGAATTACCTACGGACTTAAATCCGTATACAAGGATAATGTTCACTGCTTCTTCGTGGAGCCCACTCATGCACCAAGCATGCTGATCGGCATGGCTACAGGCCTCCACAACGACATTTCCGTTCAGGATTTGGGAATAGACGGCAAGACTCATGCAGACGGTTTGGCCGTGGGGAGACCATCCAAATTAGTTGGAAAAATGATGGACTATATTTTGGGAGGGGTAATTACCCTAGATGACTATAAGCTCTACGGTTATATGCGATACCTTCATGAAAGGGAGAATATAAACATAGAACCCTCAGCATGTGCTGCCTTCGAAGGATTTGTCAAATTAGAAACCACAGAAGAGGGGAAAGGATACATAAAAGAACACAAGCTAAAAAACAAGATGAATAATGCGGTACATATAGTTTGGGCAACAGGCGGAAGCTTAGTGCCGGAAGAAATAAACAAACAATTCCTGACAACCCGCCTAAGACGATAAAGGGATAGGAACTTATATAAAACTGTTGAAAGTAAAGGGCATTATGATATAATGAATACAAATAATCAAGCAACCGGGGTCTTTGGGGTCCTTGACAGGTCCCTAATGACTCAAAGATAGGAGGCAGCGTGCATGAAGGCTAATTTAAACCCTGCAAAGGGGATGAGAGATATAACCCCTTATGAAAAGGAAATAAGAGACTATGTGGAAGGGGTAATAGTAAACACATATAAACAAAGCGGTTTTGAGCTTTTTGAAACACCTGTTGTGGAAAATATTGAAAACTTAACAGGCAGTGAGGGCGGCGAAAACCTAATGCTTATTTACAAAATATTAAAAAGAGGAGATAAGCTGAATTTACAAAAAGAAGGATTAAAAGAAGATGATTTGACGGATTTAGGACTCAGATATGATTTGACGGTTCCCTTAAGCCGTTTTTACTGCAACAATCGTGCTAATTTACTCCCTGTATTCAAAGCACTTCAAGTGGGCAATGTTTTCAGAGCCGAAAGAGCTCAAAAAGGAAGATACAGAAGCTTCAAACAATGCGATATAGATATAATAGGCGACGGCACCTTGGCAGCCGAATTAGAACTGATTGCAACAACCGCCAAAGCTCTCAACAACCTTAATGTGACGGATTTTGTGGTTCGTTTCAATGACAGACGAGTATTGAAGGCAGTAATATTAAACTGCGGATTTAGGGAAGAAGACTTTGACGGAGTCTGCATCATAGTTGATAAGCTTGATAAAATCGGTATGAGCGGCATTAAAGGCGAGTTGGAAGGCAAAGGCTACTCCGGTACAGCTGTTGAAAATCTGATGAAAGCACTTGATGAAATCAATAAAAAAGGAACGGAGTGTTTATACGAGTATGGAGTACCTGGGGAAGCAGTTTCAGATGTGGAAAAAGTCTTGGAAGAATCCAATATTTATGCCGAGGGGAAATATGAGGTGGTATTTGACTTTACCTTAATAAGAGGTATGGGATATTACACAGGCTCAATATTTGAAATAGCATATAAGGATTTAGGTTATTCCATAGCCGGCGGTGGAAGATACGATGAAATGGTGGGAAATTTCATAGGTGAAAAAATACCTGCCATAGGTTTTTCAATCGGATTTGAAAGATTAGTCAACCAGCTGATGGAAGAAAACTTCAAAGTTCCTGACTTGGAGAAGCTAGTTCTATTGTATGAACCCACAGACAGATACATAGACGTTCTTGCAAAAGCAGAAAGCATAAGAAAAGATGGCTACACCGTATCAATTTTCGA
>JAAYPY010000160.1 GCA_012519555.1 Tissierellia bacterium
CAAATGAAATGGGCTTCAATAAACTTAGTGCCAGATAAGAAGGGAGGAGAAAATAATGCTAAAAGTTGTTCATTATATTAATCAATTCTTTGCCAATGTAGGTGGAGAAGAAATGGCTCACATCCCTGCTGAAGTAAGAGAAGGCATAGTAGGACCCGGACTTGCTTTAAAACAAGCATTTAAGGATGAAGCGGAAATTGTTGCTACAATTGTATGCGGAGACTCATATTTCAATGAAAATATGGATGAAGCCAAAAAAACCATTGTTGAAATGGTTAAAAAATACGAACCGGATATATTTATTGCCGGACCGGCATTTAATGCTGGAAGATATGGAGTTGCATGCGGTACAATAGCACAGGCAGTTAAGGATGAACTAAATATTCCTGTATTAACGGGAATGTATGTAGAAAATCCCGGAGCAGACATGTTTAAAAACAACATCTATATTGTATCTACAAAAAACTCTGCTGCAGGTATGAGAGATGCTATTAAGAAAATGGCTCCCCTTGCACTTAAACTAGCAAAAGGAGAAAGAATCGGTGCATCTGTAGAAGAAGGCTATATACCTAACGGTAAAAGAGTTAATTTCTTTGAAAAAGAAAGAGGCGCAAAAAGAGCCGTTAATATGCTTTTGGAAAAATTAGCCGACAAAGAATTCCAAACAGAATTCCCCATGCCTGATTTTGACAGAGTAGCTCCAAACCCGGCTGTAAAAGATATTACAAAAGCTAAGATAGCATTGGTTACTTCAGGAGGTATTGTTCCAAAAGGAAATCCCGACCACATTGAATCATCAAGTGCTTCCAAATACGGTAAATATGATATAGACGGAGTGATGGATTTAACAGAAGAAACCTTTGAAACAGCACATGGCGGATATGACCCTGTATATGCAAACTTAGACCCGGACAGAGTATTACCTGTAGATATTTTAAGAGAATTTGAAAAAGAAGGTAAAATAGGAAGCCTTCACAGATATTTCTACACTACTGTTGGTAATGGTACTGCCGTAAAAAGCGCAAAAGCTTTCGCCGAAGAATTTTCAAAAGAATTAGTGGCTGATGGAGTGGATGCAGTTATACTGACATCTACGTGAGGTACCTGTACGCGTTGCGGTGCAACGATGGTAAAAGAAATAGAAAGAGCAGGAATACCTGTAGTACATATGTGTACAATAGTTCCTATTTCATTAACTGTTGGAGCTAACAGAATAGTTCCTACAATAGCAATACCTCACCCCTTAGGGAATCCTTCCTTGTCTCTTGAAGAAGAAAGAGATATTAGGAGAGATTTACTGACAAGGGCTTTAAAAGCTTTGGAAACAGAAGTTACAGAACAAACAGTATTCGAAAAATAAGATACCCTAACCCTGTTTTTTCGAGCCTTGGCGAAGAATCTCATCTATCTATGCTGTGAGATTCTTCACCGGGCTCAGAATGACATAATAAAAAAGCTAATGAAATCAACATGGTATGAAAATTTTACTAATTTGACTTTAGGCAGAAATGAGGTGGAATATGAGCAAAGTATATGATGTATTGATTATAGGAGCTGGTCCTGCAGGATTATCTGCCGGTATTTATGCGGGCAGAGCAAGACTTAGCACACTTATTATTGAAAAGGAAAAAGATGGAGGACAAATTGTTCTAACATCAGAGGTTGAAAATTATCCGGGTTGTTTAGAAGGAGAATCAGGACCAACATTAGTTGACAGAATGGCTGAGCAAGCTAAACGCTTCGGAGCTGAAAAAGTGTATGATGAAATTGTGGAAGTTAAGTTAGAAGGTAAAGAAAAAGTCCTAATCGGCAAAAAGGGCGAATACAAGGGTAAGTCGGTTATAATAGCAAGCGGTGCAACATCAAGACCAATCGGATGTCCCGGAGAAAAAACTTTCACAGGCAAAGGTGTATCATACTGTGCAACTTGCGATGCAGCTTTCTTTGAAGATATGGAAGTATTTGTAGTGGGCGGCGGTGATACTGCTGTTGAAGAAGCCCTCTACCTAACAAAATTTGCAAGAAAAGTATCCATTATTCACAGAAGAGATGAACTGAGGGCTGCTAAATCAATACGAGCAAAAGCAGAAGCCAACCCAAAGATACATTTTATATGGGATTCGGTGGTAAAGGAAATCAAAGGCGATGGAATTGTTAATTCAATAGTTTTAGAAAATGTTAAAACTAAAGAGTTGACAGAAATAGTTGCTGATGAAGATGATATGACATTCGGTATTTTCGTATTCATTGGTTACGAACCAAAAACTAAAATATTTGAAGGTATTTTAGATATTGAAAATGGATATCTGGTAACCGATGATAATATGAAAACAAACATTGAAGGTGTTTTTGCAGCCGGCGATATAAGAGTTAAAAGCTTGAGGCAGGTAGTGACTGCGGCAGCTGACGGAGCTATAGCTGCAGTACAGGCTGAAAAATATATAGAAGTACTGTAGGAGGTATGTAATGTTAGTATTGGATAAAACAAATTTTGAAGCAGAAGTATTAAAGGGCGAAGGATATATTTTCGTTGACTTTTTCGGTGACGGATGTGCTCCTTGTGAAGCTTTAATGCCGCATGTTGAAAAATTTGCAGAAAAATATGGCGACAAATTAAAATTTACAAAATTGAATACTACAAAAGCAAGAAGAGTTGCTATTGGGCAAAAGGTATTAGGTTTACCCGTAATTGCTATATATAAGGATGGAGAAAAGCTTGAAGAATTAGTTAAAGATGATGCAACTCCTGAGAATATAGAGGCAATGATTCAAAAGTATATTTAATCACTTAACGAAAAAACAAAAAAACATAGGAGGAAAATATGAGCTTATTAAAAGACAAAAAAATAATCATAATAGGCGATAGAGATGGAATACCCGGCCAGGCAATCGAAGAATGTGTAAAAACTGCCGGAGGCGATATTGTATTCTCATCAACAGAGTGCTTTGTCTGAACTAGCGCAGGTGCAATGGATTTGGAAAATCAAAAAAGGGTTAAAGAATTTGCTGAAAAGTATGGTGCTGAAAATATAGTAGTTATACTTGGTGCAGCAGAAGGTGAAGCAGCAGGTCTTGCTGCAGAAACCGTAACAAACGGAGACCCTACTTTTGCAGGTCCATTGACAGGAGTTCAGTTGGGACTCAGCGTTTTTCATATATGTGAACCGGAAATAAAAGAATTAGTTGACGAATCAATTTATGATGAACAAGTGGGCATGATGGAAATGGTATTGGATATCGATGATATCATTAGTGAAATGACTGCTATAAGAGAAGAATTCTGTAAATACCTGTAAAATAGGTATGGGGACACAGACAGAGGAAGGGGGACACACCTTCCTTTTAGGGTAAGTCTTTGTAAGAAGAAGGAATGTACCCAAGAGGAGTGGGACATTCCAAATGTCCCTATTATGGAAATGTAGACATTTTATTTGCTTCGTAGAAATGCGAAGCAAATTTTGAATACGAAACTTTTATTAATTGAAGATAGAAATATAAACGAAAAGTAAATAAAGGAGGTTTTTATGAACAGTGTAATTTTGGGAAGCAGTTATATTATGGTTTATGCACCGGATATGGTTATTCATAACGGTTCTACACAGACAACCGAAAGAACTGTAAACCCCAACTCTGAATATTTAAAAGAGATAAAAAACAATCTGAGAACATTTGATCAAGTGGTAAGCTATTTGCCTAACCAAACATATATAGGAAATATTACCCCGGATGAATTAGGCAAATATGAAATGCCTTGGTTTGACAAACCTTTGGAAGGAGCCACAAGAGATGGTAAATTCGGGGAAATTATGCCTCAAGATGAATTCATAGTTCTTATGCAAATTTGTGATGTGTTTGATTTGGTTAAATTAGAAAAGCAATTTGTTTCCAATACCAAAGCTAAGCTTATGAAACATCCTCTATTTGATGATGGTTTAATAGGAAGAATCAAAGATGGAGAAGAGCTTGATGCAATAAAAAAATATGTGGATACAGAGCATGCTGAGCCCATATACAATAAGGGCGAGTTAATTGGGTGTGTAAAAAGAGCACATGATATTGACATGAATTTAAGCGGACATGTAATGTTTGAAAATCTTGTATCAAAGGCTTCTAATGTGCTTGCTTTATTAAATCTTGTAAGTAAAAACAACATTAACAAAGAAGAAATTGAATATGTAATTGAATGCAGTGAAGAGGCATGCGGTGATATAAATCAAAGAGGCGGTGGAAACTTTGCAAAGGCTTGTGCTGAAGTAGCCGGATTTGTTAATGCTACAGGTTCAGATACAAGAGGTTTTTGCGCAGCACCGACTCATGCAATAATTGAAGCAGCTGCATTGGTAAAAGCAGGAGTATTTAAAAAAGTTGTGGTATCAGCAGGCGGCAGCACAGCTAAATTGGGTATGAACGGTAAGGACCACCTAAAAAAGGGATACCCGATTTTAGAAGATACCATTGGTGGATTTGCTGTATTAATAGGTGAAAATGACGGTGTAAACCCTGAGATAAACCTTGACCTTGTAGGAAGACATACAGTTGGTACAGGTTCATCTCCGCAGGCGGTTATAACATCATTGGTATCATCTTTAGATAAAGCAGGATTAAAAATAACAGATATCGATAAATATTCAGTAGAAATGCAAAATCCTGAAGTAACAAAGCCTGCCGGAGCAGGAGATGTTCCATTGGCAAATTATAAAATGATTGGTGCATTAGCAGTAAAACGCGGAGATATAGATAGAAAAGAATTAGCTGATTTTACTGAAAAACATGGTATGACAGGCTGGGCACCAACACAAGGACATATACCTTCAGGTGTTCCATACCTTGGCTTCTGCAGAGAAGATATACTTTCCGGCAAAATTAAAAATGCTATGATTATTGGCAAAGGCAGCCTATTCCTTGGAAGAATGACTAATTTATTCGATGGAGTTTCCTTTATTATTGAAGCAAATAAAGGAGGTCAGGTAGAAACGTCAGCAATTTCTGAGGAAGAGGTAAAGAAATTAATTGCTAATGCCTTAAAGGATTTCGCTTCAAATCTGTTAAGCGAATAGGAGTGAAGATATGTCTGAAAAATTAGTAAAACAAACAATAGGTAGAATTTTTAACCAATTGGCTGATACATTAATAAGCGGAGAGTATGGTCAAAAACCCAAGGTTGCAGTTACTGCATTAGGAAGCGAACACGGAGAGGATGAAGTTATCAAGGCCGCAGTCGGCGCTTTAAAATTCGGGATTGAACCTACTGTGATAGGCTCAAAAGCAAATGAAGGTGTAAATACGGTTCTAGTTGATTCAGAAGATGACGCTCATAAGAAAATGGAAGAACTGCTGGATTCCGGCAATGTTGATGCTGCCGTTACCATGCATTATCCCTTTCCTATAGGCGTATCCACTGTAGGCAGAATTATAACTCCCGGAAATGGAAAAGAAATGTTTATTGCAACAACAACAGGAACTTCTTCAACCGATAAGATTGAAGGAATGGTTAAGAATGCCGTCTATGGCATAATTACTGCCAAAGCTTGCGGAATAAAAAATCCAAGAGTTGGAATTTTAAATGTAGATGGTGCCAGACAAACTGAAATTGCATTAAACAAGCTTAAAAACAAGGGTTATGATATAAACTTTGCTGAGTCCAAGAGAGCGGACGGAGGAGCCATTATGAGAGGAAATGATTTATTAACAGGCTCAGCAGACGTTATGGTTATGGATTCTCTTACCGGCAATCTGATGATTAAAATATTTTCATCCTACACTACAGGAGGAAGCTATGAATCATTAGGTTATGGTTACGGTCCCGGCATGGGTGAAAACTTTAATAAGCTGATATTGATTATTTCACGGGCTTCCGGAGCTCCATTGATTGAAGGAGCAATTAGATTTGCGGGAGACTTAATAAAAGGAAATTGCCTGCAAATTGCAAAAGAAGAATTCAATAAAGCTAAAAAAGCAGGCTTGGATGAAATCTTGTCTGAAATAAAGGCATCTAAGAAGCCGGCAGCAGAAGAAGCAGAAATTGCAGCTCCTCCAAAAGAAGTTGTAACATCTCAAATATCCGGAATTGAAATCATGGACCTTGAAGATGCAGTTAAATTGTTGTGGAAAAGCGGGGTATATGCTGAAAGCGGAATGGGATGTACCGGACCTATTATTTTGGTAAGTGAAGCAAAAACAAACGAAGCATTAAAAATACTAGCGGATAATGACTATATAGCTAAAGAGCAGTTAGACTGCTGATACCCTAACCCAAGACTTAGACCGGAGGGAGGAAGTTTTGATGGCAGGTAAAACGCAAAAATTCCTAATTTAAATAATAAATTCTTCATCATATATTAAATTATATTGATGAAGAATTATTTTTTAAAAGCAACTTTTATTACCATTTATAAATAAGTTGAAAATTTATGATTTTTTGTTATAATAGACATGTGAGGAGTGATATCATGAAAATGGGATTTGAATTAAATCTTTCTCAAACCCAAAAGCTTATTATGACACCAGAATTAAGGCAAGCTATCCAAATCTTGCAATTTAATAATGTCGAATTGACTGATTTTATCAATAGGCAATTAGAAATCAATCCATTTTTGGAATCTGTCGATAATAAGAGTGATGCCTCTTCAAATGATGAACAAGTGGTTGAAAAAAAAGAGCATGAAGAAATAGACTGGAGAGAATTAGCTGAGAGGTATGACGATTTTTCTTATAAAACATATGATAAATATACAGATGATGAAAATAAGCAATCCTTTGAAAGCTATACTTCCAAAAAAATATCCCTGAAAGATCACTTGATGATTCAGTTGGGAATGGCTGTTAAAACAAACAAAGATAGGCGTATTGGCGAATTTATAATTGAATCCTTGGATAACAAAGGCTATTTGGGATGTTCTCTTCAAGACATAAGCTTATTAATAAATGAAAATGTTGTTGATGTTGAAAGGGTTTTAAGACTTATACAAACTTTTGATCCTGTTGGAGTTGCAGCAAGGGATTTAAGTGAATGTCTTATGATACAGCTTAAGGAAAAAGGAATTCAAGATAAGAATGCTTATATTATTATAGAAAAACATCTTGAAGATATTGCAACCAATAAAATTCAAAAAATAGCTAAGGAGCTTCATATATCTGTTAAAAGAGTGCAGAATATTTGCGACATAATAAAAATGCTTGAACCCAAGCCATCAAGAGGTTTCATTGTAGACAGCGATAATATAAGGTACATAGTACCTGATGCAACCATAGAAAAAATTAATAATGAATATATTATTATAGTAAATGACAGCTACCTGCCGACTCTAACCATTAACAATTATTATAGAAACATGATAAACGAATTAGAGGATAAGGAAGCAAGCAAATTTTTAGCGGACAAACTCAATTCATCTATGTGGTTGATTAAGAGCATTGAGCAAAGAAGAATGACTTTATATAAAGTAGTTGAATCAATATTAAAATTTCAAAGGAAGTTTTTTGACGAGGGAAAAGCAGCATTAAGACCTTTAGTTTTAAAGGATGTGGCAGATGATATCGGCATGCACGAATCGACAATAAGCAGAGCCACTAATGGAAAATATGTGCAGACACCAAGAGGATTGTATGAATTGAAATACTTTTTTGCAAGCAGCGTAAGTGAAACAGATGGAAGCGGAGTATCATCAACAAGTGTCAAATCATTTATACAAAAACTAATAGATGAAGAAAGTCCACAAAAACCATTAAGCGACCAGAAGATAACAGAAAAATTAAAAGATGAAGGTATAAATATATCAAGAAGGACTGTAGCAAAATACAGAGACGAAATGAGAATACCGTCATCATCCATGAGAAGAAGGTATTAAATAAGAATATGATGATTAGAGCATATTCTTTTTTTTTCCTAAAAACTGCTACACAATATTTATTTAGTATGATATAATCAAATTATTACATAATAACCTTATTGAGACAGCATCATTTGTTGATTTGTTGAAATAAGGATAGAGATACAAAATAAATAAACATTTAACTAACAGGAGGATTATATGGTAAGAGTAGCGATTAACGGATTTGGAAGAATTGGAAGATTGGCATTAAGGCTGATGGTTCAAGATGAAGACTTCCAGGTTGTGGCAATCAACACAAATTCAGATGCGGAGACATTAACATATTTGTTAAAGTATGATACTGCACACGGTAATTTTATGACCGATAGAATATCATACAAAGACAACTTAATGTATGTTGACGATAAAGAAATTATAACATCCAGGGTAAAGGAGCCTGAGAATTGCAATTGGAAAGAATTAGATATAGACTTGGTAATTGACTGCACAGGAAAATTCAATGAAAAAGAAAAAGCAGAAGCACATATTAAAGCAGGGGCAAAAAAAGTACTTCTGTCGGCACCGGGTAAAGGCGACTTAAAAACTGTCGTTTACAATGTGAACCACAATATTTTAGATGGAAAAGAAACAGTTGTATCAGCAGCATCATGCACAACAAACTGCTTAGCTCCCTTAGCCAAAGCAATAAATGATGAATTTGGAATTGTTAAGGGTCTTATGACAACTGTTCATGCATATACTAATGACCAAAACATTCATGATAATTCTCATAAGAAAGGTATAAAAGCAAGGAGAGGGCGTGCAGCAGCAGCAAATATTGTTCCTGCATCAACGGGTGCAGCTAAAACAGTGGGCGTTGTAATGCCTGAATTAAAAGGTAAACTTGATGGTATAGCTCTCCGTGTTCCAACAATAACAGGCTCAGTTGTGGATTTAACTGTTGAACTAAAGAGAAATGTTACAGTTGAAGAAATAAATGAAGCTGTTAAGAATGCAGCTAATGAAACATTAGCATATACAGAAGATCCAATCGTATCAAGCGATGTTATCGGAAGCCGCTATGCATGTGTATTTGATGCATTATCAACTCAAATAATAGAAGCCGACGGCAAACAGTTGGTTAAACTAATTGCTTGGTATGACAATGAAATGTCATTTACAGCACAATTGGTGAGATTAGCAAAACATTGGGGCGAGATGAAGTAATATGAAAAAAACTATAAAAGACTTAAACCTGAAAAACAAGAAGGTATTAGTGCGTTGTGATTTTAATGTTCCTTTGGACAAAGAAGGGAATATAACCGATGATATAAGGATTGTAAGTTCTCTGCCAACTATAAATTACCTATTGGATAATGGTGCAGCAGTAATATTGCTGTCCCATCTTGGAAGACCTGATGGAGAAGCAAACAGGAAATATTCTCTGCTGCCGGTAGCCAAAAGATTAAGCACACTATTAGGAAGAGATGTTTGTTTTGAAGACAGTGACACGGTAGTTGATGACACAGTTAAATCAAATGCTGCCAAGCTTAAATCCGGAGATATAATGCTTCTGCAAAATACAAGATTCAGGAAAGAAGAAACAAAAAACGCAGGCACCTTTGCAGAGGAGCTTGCATCACTAGGGGATCTGTTTGTAAATGACGCTTTTGGAACTGCACACAGAGCACATTCATCAAATGTGGGGATATGTGAATTTCTTCCTTCCGCACTTGGATTATTGGTAGAAAAAGAAGTTGAGATTATGGGGAAGGCCTTAAAAGAACCCAAAAGACCTTTTACGGCTATATTGGGAGGAGCAAAGGTATCCGATAAAATTGCAGTAATAGAAAATTTATTAAATATTGCAGATAATGTATTAATAGGGGGAGGTATGATGTATACTTTCCTAAAGGCAAAAGGATATAATACCGGAAGCTCACTTTTGGAAGAAGATAAAGTTGAAATGGCAAGCTCAATCATTGAAAAAGCTTCAGAAAAAATACAATTGCCGGTTGACACTGTTGTTGCAAAAGAATTTAAAAATGATACTGATTTTTTTACGACAGATGCTGATAAAATTCCTGATGAATACATGGGTTTAGATATTGGTGAAAAGACTGTGGATATGTTTATAAATGTAATTAATAATTCAAAAACAATAATTTGGAACGGTCCCTTAGGTGTTTTTGAAATGGACAACTTTGCCATCGGAACGAATAAAATAGCGAAAGCAATTGCTGATAACAAGGATGCCATATCAATAATAGGCGGAGGAGACAGTGCTGCAGCTGTTGAGAAGATAGGACTGGCAGAAAACATTACTCATATTTCCACCGGAGGCGGAGCTTCGCTGGAATTCTTGGAAGGCAAAATATTACCCGGAATTGATGCAGTAGATGATAAATAGGAAGGGTGAGACACGTAAATTCCCCCCCTTCTTGTAAGGAGGTAAAATGAGAAAGAAATTAATTGCAGGCAACTGGAAAATGAACAATGATGTAGAGGAAAGCCTTAAACTGATTAAAAGCTTACTTACTTCAGAATTGAATGAGGATGTTGATGTATTAATATGCCCTGCTTTCACATCATTATATCCTGTAATCCACGAGCTTAAAAATTCTTCAATAAAAGTAGGAGCACAGAATATGCACTTTGAAGACAAGGGTGCTTTTACAGGAGAAGTTTCACCATCAATGCTGAAAAGTTTAGGTGTTGAATATGTAATAATAGGACATTCCGAAAGAAGACAACACTTTGGGGAAACAGATAAAATAATAAACAAAAAGATTAAGGCCTGTTTAAAGCACGGGCTTAAGCCAATTCTATGCGTCGGAGAATCCTTGGAGCAAAGAGAAGCAGGTATTGAAAAAGAAACGGTAAGGGCTCAATTAATAAAAGATTTGGATGGTGTTACAGATGGTTTAAAGATTGTGGTTGCATACGAGCCTATATGGGCTATAGGAACAGGCAAGACTGCTACAAGCCATCAAGCTAATGAAATGTCATCGTATATCAGAGCTGTTTTAGCTGATATTTTTACAGTAGATATTGCAGATAATATACTAATCCAATATGGCGGCAGTGTAAAAGCTTCCAATGCCAAAGAAATAATGGAACAGTCTCATATAGATGGTGCTTTGGTGGGGGGCGCCAGTTTAATAGCTGATGAGTTTATTAAAATCATTAATTATTGAAATCAGAAAGGTTGAACTATGAATAAAGTAACTGCATTGATTATACTTGACGGATGGGGCATAGGACCTGATTATGATGGGAATGCCATTAAGAGAGCAAAAACTCCCAATTTTGACGTATTACTGAGAAGATACCCAAATACAACTTTATCTACCAGTGGTTATGATGTAGGTCTTCCTAAAGGACAAATGGGGAATTCAGAAGTTGGACACTTAAACATAGGTGCAGGCAGAATTGTATATCAAGATTTAACAAGAATTACTATGTCGATTGAAAACGGAGAGTTTGAAAAAAATGAAGCTTTGCTGAGTGCAATAAAATATGTAAAAGAGAACAATTCAACGCTGCATTTAATAGGCCTATTATCAGATGGGGGGGTACATAGTCACAATACTCATCTCTACAGCCTTATTAAACTTTCAAAGAAAAATGGATTAAGCGATGTTCAAATCCATTGTATTACTGATGGCAGGGATGTTAGTCCTACCAGCAGTCCCAATTATATAAAAGAATTGACAAAAATAATCAAACAAACAGGCACAGGTCACATTGCCTCAATTATGGGAAGATACTATGCCATGGATAGAAACAAGCAGTGGGACAGAGTCGAGTTGGCATACAATGCTTTAACCAAGGGGCAGGGTGAAAGGTTCAAAAATCCTTTGGAAGCAATAAAAAGTTCTTACTTAGCAGGAGTAACAGATGAATTTATAAAGCCGCTTCTCATAGAAAAAGAAAACGGTGAGCTTGGAACTGTCAAAGACAATGATGCAGTTATTTTCTTCAATTTTAGACCTGACCGGGCAAGAGAAATAACTAGAGCTTTTGCTGATGATGATTTTCCATTTTTTGACAGAAAAAAAGTAAATGTTAAGTATGTATGCATGACCATGTATGATAAGACTATTGAAAATGTAGAAATTGCATATAAGCCAAATTTTGTAAAAAATACTTTAGGTGAATATTTAAGCTCTTTAGGCATTAAGCAGTTTAGGGCTGCAGAAACAGAAAAATATGCTCACGTAACATACTTTTTAAACGGTGAAATTGAAGAGCCTTTTGAAAACGAAGTGAGAATTTTAATACCATCACCTGATGTTCCAACTTACGACTTAAAGCCTGAAATGAGTGCTTTTGAGTTAAAAAACACGGTTATGCAGCAATTGGAAAAGGATATATATCAGGTTATGATTATTAATTTTGCAAACCCTGACATGGTTGGACACACTGGGGATATAGAAGCAGCTATAAAGGCTGTTGAGGCTGTGGATAAATGTTTTGGTGAAATAGTAAACTATATAATAAGAGCTGAAGGAACGGCAATAATAACTTCAGACCATGGCAATTGTGAAGAAATGTATGACAGAGAAACCCTTGATAAAATAACATCTCACACTAACAACAGAGTACCGTTTATTGTTGTTGACAACAAAAAATTTGATTTAAAAGAAGGAATTTTAGCTGATGTAGCCCCTACAATGCTTGAGCTTATGGGACTCGAAAAACCTAAAGAAATGACAGGAAAAAGTTTAATAGTTCAAAACAAATAAAGGAGAATACTATGTCAATAATAACAGATGTTTATGCAAGAGAAATATTGGATTCAAGAGCAAACCCTACAATTGAAGTCGAAGTATGGACAGAAAGCGGCGGATACGGCAGAGCAGGAGTACCATCCGGAGCTTCAACAGGGGCATTTGAAGCCGTAGAGCTTAGAGATGGCGATAAAAACAGATATTTAGGCAAAGGCGTGTTAAGAGCTGTTGACAATGTTAACAATATTATTGCCCCTGAATTAATAGGAAGAGATTCTTTAGCACAAGTTGAAATTGACAAACTTTTAATAGAACTTGACGGTACTCCCAACAAAGGTAAATTGGGAGCCAATGCAACCTTGGGAGTATCCATGGCTTGCGCTAAAGCAGCAGCAGACACATTGGGATTACCGCTTTATCAATATTTAGGGGGAGTAAACGGCAAGCTTCTGCCTGTGCCCATGATGAATATTTTAAACGGCGGACAGCATGCTGACAATAATGTGGATATTCAGGAATTCATGATTATGCCTGTAGGAGCTGAAAGTTTCAAGGAAGCATTAAGAATGGGAGCTGAAATATTTCACAATTTAAAAAGCGTTTTAAAGGGAAGAGGTTTAAATACGGCTGTTGGTGATGAAGGTGGATTTGCACCGAATTTATCTTCCAATGAAGAAGCATTGGTAACAATAGTTGAAGCAATTAATAAGGCAGGCTACATTCCGGGAAAAGATGTTATGTTAGCTCTTGATGTAGCTGCTTCCGAATTATTCGATGCAAAAACAAAAATATATAATTTAGAAGGTGAAGGAAGACAATTTACTCAGGCTGAAATGGTTGAATATTATGCTGACTTGGTAAGCAAATATCCAATAATATCAATTGAAGACGGTATGGATGAAGAAGACTGGGATGGATGGAAGATGCTTACTGACAAATTAGGAAATAAAGTTCAGTTAGTGGGTGATGATTTATTTGTTACCAATACGGTAAGACTAAAAAAAGGTATTGAATTAAAAGTTGCTAATTCTATACTCATAAAATTAAATCAAATTGGAACAATAACAGAAACATTAGATGCTATAGAAATGGCAAAAAGGGCAGGTTATACAGCGGTTGTTTCGCACCGTTCCGGAGAAACAGATGACTCAACTATTTCAGACTTAGTTCTTGCTGTTAATGCAGGCCAGATTAAAACAGGAGCTCCTTCAAGAATGGACCGTGTTGCTAAATATAATCAACTGTTAAGATTGGAAGACATGTTAAGAGATAATGCTCAATATAAGGGAACGGAAGTTTTCTATAATTTGAGATAATAAGGTAAGGGGGCACACCTCCCCATACCTTAACCGGCGGTCATATTTAAAAATATAGTTGATTTAGTAAACCTTTGGTGTTATAATTTTAATGTTATGCAGACAAAGTGGCAGGAGGTGTTATAGTGGAAGTAGCAGTTAGAATTCTTTTGATAATAGCAAGTTTAATATTAATTGCAAGTATTTTGCTTCAATCAGGAAAATCAGCAGGTATGTCAGGCGAAATTGCAGGCGGAGCTGAATCTATTTGGGGTAAGAGTAAAGGAAGAAGTTTCGAAGGTAAATTAGAAAAGGCTACAATGGTATCAGCAATTATATTTGTTGTTGCTTCTTTAGCTTTAGTAGCGATTCAGTAATATTTTGTTAAATTTTGGAAACATATAAATAAAATAATTATTCTAATGTTTTAATGGTATTAGAATATATTTTAATGTTTAAGTGCAGATGAAAGTCTAAAGATTGTAAATCTAACTATGGAGGAAAGAATCAAATGGGTACTTTAATTATAGCTCCTCTTGTAGGAGTTTTGGCTTTATTATTTGCTTTCTATAAAGCTTCAGTTGTAAGCAAGGCGGAGCCTGGAACTGAAAGAATGGAAGAAATTTCTTCATTTATCCACGAAGGTGCAATGGCTTTTCTTGCAAGAGAATACAAATCAGTTAGTATTTTCGCAATAATTATGTTCATTATTTTAGTAGTGGCAATCAATTGGGCAACTGCTTTGGCATTTGTAGCAGGAGCTGCATGTTCAGCACTTGCAGGATATTTTGGCATGAAAGTTGCTACAAAAGCTAATGTAAGAACTACAAATGCCGCAATGAAATCAGGAATGGGCAAGGCTCTTGATATTGCATTCTCAGGCGGCGCAGTAATGGGAATGACTGTTGTTGGTCTTGGAATTTTAGGAACAGGTATATTCTGGATAATTTTTGAAAATGCAACTATTGTTACAGGGTTCAGTCTAGGTGCTTCTTCAATTGCATTATTTGCACGTGTAGGCGGTGGTATTTATACTAAAGCAGCTGACGTAGGGGCGGACTTGGTAGGAAAGGTTGAAGCAGGAATTCCTGAAGATGACCCAAGAAACCCTGCAGTTATAGCAGATAATGTTGGCGATAATGTAGGCGACGTTGCAGGAATGGGTGCAGACCTATTTGAATCATATGTAGGAGCAATTGTTTCTTCAATCACATTAGGTGTTATAGCATTCCCGGATGGCAATGGAGTTTTATTTGCTTTAATGGTAACAGCAGTAGGTATCATAGCTTCCATATTGGGAACAGCCTTTGTTAGAGGAGATAAGAATCCTCAACAAGCTTTAAACATGGGTACATATGCTTCATCAGCGATTGTAATAGTTGTATCATTTTTGTTAAGCAAATCTATTTTAGGCAGCTACCAGCCATTTGGCGCAATTATATTTGGTGTATTTGTAGGATTAATTATTGCAAAAATTACAGAAATTTATACTTCAGATGAATATAAATATGTAAAAGAAATAGCTGACCAATCAGAAACAGGAGCAGCAACAACAATTATAAGCGGTTTATCGGTTGGCATGAGATCAACGGCATATCCGATTATAGTTTTAGCTGCGGGTATTATCGGCTCTTATATAATAGCAGGCTATACTCCGAACGGCTTGAATGCAATTAACGGTCTATATGGTATAGCTTTAGCTGCAGTAGGTATGTTGTCAACAACAGGTATGACTATAGCTGTTGACGCATATGGCCCTATTTCAGACAATGCCGGCGGTATTGCCGAAATGTGTGAACTGCCTCATGAAGTAAGAGAAATAACAGATAAATTAGACTCGGTAGGTAACACAACAGCTGCAATAGGCAAAGGATTTGCAATCGGATCTGCAGCTTTAACTGCTCTTGCTTTATTTGCATCTTATACACAAACAGTTGGAATATCATCTATAAGTTTAACAGAACCAACAGTTATTGCAGGTTTATTCATAGGCGGTATGTTGCCCTTCTTATTCTCTGCTATTACAATGAGTGCTGTCGGTAAAGCTGCATACTCAATGATAGAAGAAGTTAGAAGGCAGTTTAGAGAAATGCCCGAAATAATGGAAGGAAAAGACAAGCCGGATTACAAAAGATGTGTTGATATTTCAACAGCAGCAGCTTTGAAAGAAATGATAGTACCAGGTCTTTTGGCAGTTGTTGTACCCTTAATAGTAGGATTCTTGTTAGGAACCGAAGCTCTTGGCGGATTACAGGCAGGTGCATTGGTAACAGGTGTCCTTATGGCTATATTCATGTCGAACTCAGGTGGTGCATGGGACAATGCAAAGAAATATATCGAAGGCGGAACACACGGCGGAAAAGGAAGCCCTGCTCACCAAGCTGCAGTAGTTGGAGACACAGTAGGAGATCCTTTCAAAGATACTTCAGGACCTTCAATAAATATATTAATTAAACTTATAACGGTTGTTTCATTGGTGTTTGGTCCATTATTAGCTGAATACGGCGGTATTTTAATAGGATTATTCTAAACAAAAAACAAACTCAGACTTCTCCCAGGGAGAGGTCTTTTTTCTTGCAGATGTATTATTTTGATGGTATAATAACCTCACGCCGCATGCCAAAGCAAAGCTTTGGGCTGCTTAGAGAACATCGATATAATCATTTAAACAAATCGGCATATAATAATAGTGGAAGAGTATAGTGACACACCTCCGGCATAGGGATAGACTTTAAAATAAGAGGAATGTTCCTGATTGAGATGATTAAGGAGGGTAGAGGTTTGTATATTGATATTGACGGATTAAATATCAACTACATAGATGAGGGAGACGGGAAAGATGTCTTGCTGCTCCATGGGTGGGGCGGCAGCATTCAAACCATGATGCCCATTTTTAATATATTAAAAAATAAATTCAGGGTTTTAACATTAGACTTGCCGGGCTTCGGCAAAAGTGATATTCCAAAAGAACCTTGGAACTCCTATGATTATGCTCAATGTATAAATAAATTTATTAATAAATTAAATTTGAATGAACTGATTTTGTTTGGACATTCACACGGCGGCAGAATTGCAATAATATTAGCAAGCAAATACAAGCTTGTAAAAAAGTTAATACTCATAGACAGTGCGGGAATAATTCCCAAAAGAAAAGTTAAATATTACATAAAAGTATATTGGTTTAAATTGCTTAAAAGGATATACTTAATGCTTCCTGCAGAAAACAAACAAGTAAAATTAGATAAATTCTATAAAAAATTTGGCTCTCAGGATTATAGAGATTCAGAAGGGGTTATGCGGCAAACCATGGTCAAGGTGATAAATGATAATTTATTAAAACTTTTGTCTCTTATAAAAGCACCGACCTTGTTAATTTGGGGAGAAAATGATGAAGACACCCCAGTTTATATGGGTGAACTGATGGAAAAAGAAATTCCCGACAGTGGTCTTGTAATATTAAAAGGGGCAGGTCATTATTCATATGCGGATAATTATGAGCAGTTCAGAGCAGTTATAAGTGTATTTTTAAAAGATGATTTTGGAGAGTGAAGATGGAAATTATTACAAGCCTGTATATATTATTTTGGCTAAATCTGTGTGAACTTAAGTTAAAAAAAAGCCTGCATATAATACAATTGGAAGGTTACAACAGTGATAAATACTTATATTGGATGGAGAATAACAAAGAAAAGGTTCATACAAGAAATGATAAAATATATGTAACAATTTTATTAGTACTATCACTAATCTTAACGATTATTTCTCCTATTTATAAAACACCTGTATACCCCTTGATTTATGCAGGTGTATCAATAGTTTTTCTATTTAAGAATATAAGGTCAGCGGAAGAAGTTAAAAAACCTTTGATTTTCACACCAAGAGCTAAAAGATTGTATGCAATTTCGCTATCGCTTCTTATATTTGATCTTTTAATAACTTTATGGATTATAAATATTATTACAAAAGACATATTGTCTTATTTTCCAGTATGGGCAAGTATTTTAACAATAATTTATTATTTTTCATCATACTACATGTATGGAGCAAATTATATAGCGAAACCTATGGAAGAAAGGATAAATAAAAAGTACTATATTCAAGCGTCCGAAAAAATTAAAAGCATGAATATTAATTCAGTGGGTATAACCGGCAGTTACGGAAAAACAAGTACTAAATTTACTACGGAAACTATATTAAATGAAAAATACAAGGTTTTAAAAACTCCCGAAAGCTATAATACCCCCATGGGTATAAGCAAGATAATAAACAATGAGTTAACTGACGATTACGATGTTTTTGTTGCTGAGTTAGGTGCTACCAAAGCAGGAGACATAGATGAGCTAGCTAAGCTCACAAACCCTAAAATCGGTATTATTACATCTATCGGACCATGTCATTTAGAAACATTTAAGTCAATTGACAATATTATGAGAACCAAATATGAGCTTATTGAGAATTTGCCCGATGACGGAACAGCTATTTTTAATTATGACAATGAATATGTAAAAAAATTAGCGGATAAAACTTTTAAGCATAAAATTCTCTATGGAATTGACAACATTGAAGAAACCGATATATTTGCAACAGACATACATGTTGACAGTCTTGGCTCATCTTTTACCTTGTGCATTAACAGCTTGGGAACAATCGAATGCAGGACTAAGCTTTTAGGCAGACACAATATACTTAATATTTTAGGCGGTGCAGCAATCGCATCTGTTTTAGGTCTGACTTTAGATGAAATTAAAGCAGGAATTTCAAAGTTGGAAGCTGTGGAGCACAGGCTTCATCTTATTGACCATGGAACAGGTGTATTGGTTATAGATGATTCATTTAATTCTAACCCTGACGGAGCAAAAGCTGCCTTAGATGTGTTGAATTCTTTTACGGACAGAAGAAAAATAATAGTGACACCGGGAATGGTTGAATTAGGAAATATAGAAGAAAGAGAAAACTATAAATTAGGTGAGCATATTGCATGTATCTGTGATATTGCAATATTAGTCGGGAAAAAACGTACTTTGCCAATATACCAAGGAATGAAAAAGCATAATTTCAATGAAGATAATTTGTATGTGGTTAATTCATTGAGTAAGCTTCAGAAGTATTAAAAACCTTGACAAAAATTAATGATGTTGTTCTTTTTGAAAATGATTTGCCGGACACATACGACGAAAAATAAATTATGGAGGAAGTCATGAAAAAAATAGGTATTATCATTGGCGGTAAATCCGTTGAACACGAAGTTTCAATAATAACAGGCCTGCAGGTTTTTGAAAACATAGACAAAAGCATTTATGAACCTAAGATAATATATATACAAAAGGACGGTAAATGGCTGTTTGGTGACAGTCTCCATGACATAAACAATTTTAAAGCAAAAAAATTTGAAGATGCATATGAGGTTTTGCCGGGATTTAAAAATGAGAAGCTGATTCTCTACCCTCACCCTGAACTTAAAACAAGGATTTTCGGAAAAAAATATCCTGCATATGAAATTGATATTGTATTTCCTGCTGTTCATGGCACAAACGTGGAGGACGGTGCACTACAGGGCCTATTACAGATGAACGGAATTCCTTATGCATTTGGCTCTGTCTTGTGCTCTGCTGTAGGAATGGATAAGGTAATAATGAAGAAGGTATTTCAAAGCTGCAACCTTCCAATCGTTGATTATGTTTGGTTTTACAGAAGCAGCTATGAAGAAAACAAAGTTAAATATATAGAAAAAGCTGAAAACATTGGATACCCTCTTATCATAAAGCCTGCTAATTTAGGATCAAGCGTCGGAATCAGCAAGGCAAAGAATTTGGATGAATTATTATTTGCTATTGATGTTGCCATGTCTTATGACAGAAAAATAATTGTAGAAAAATGCATTGAGAATGTGCGAGAAATAAACTGTGCTGTAATCGGATACGAAAATGACCTTCAAACTTCTCTTTGCGAAGAGCCTGTCGGCTGGAAAGAATTTTTAACTTATGAAGATAAATATGTTAACAGAAAGAAAGATTCAAGTGAATCTAAACGTCGAATACCGGCAGAGATAGATGAAGAAATTGAAAAACAAATTAAAGATTATGCAATGGAAGCCTTCAAAGCAGTGGATGGCTGCGGAAATGCACGAATAGATTTTCTGCTAAGTGGCAACAATATATTTGTAAATGAAATCAATACAATACCGGGCTCCCTAGCTTTTTATCTTTGGGAAGGAAAGGGAATAACATTTAAAAAATTAATTACAACAATTATTGAGCTCGCAGAGGTTCAGCACAAGCAAAGAAAAGTCAACATTATTTCATACGACATTGATTTATTAAATAAAATGAGTGCAGGGGGAAAGAATAAATAAGAGACTCAGGAGAAAAATTCATGAACTTTAAAGAAAAAATATTGGCATTTATGAAGGAAGAAACATATAAGCCTTTAACATTCAAAGAACTTCTTCAAGCATTTGAAATTGAAGGAAAAATGAAAAAAGCACTCTTGGTTGCTTTAAACGAACTTGAAGATGAAGGCAAAATAATATTCACCAGGTCTGAAAGATACGGCCTACCTGAAAAAATGAATTTAGTTATAGGCACTTTGGAAGGACATCAAAAAGGATATGCCTTTTTAATACCTGATGATAAAAATTTAAAAGACCTTTTCATTTCACCGGTGGACATGAACGGTGCAATGCACGGAGACCGGGTAATTGTAAGACCTATGAAGGTTTTGGAAGATGTTAAAAGCCCCGAAGGGAAAGTTATAAGAATAATTGAAAGAGCCAATAATTATGTAATCGGAACATTTCAAAAAAGCAAGCACTTTGGTTTTGTGGTGCCTGATGACAAAAGAATTGCTTTTGACATATTCGTTCCAAAAGAAGAATTTAACAAGGCAGAGGAAAATAATAAGGTTTCTGTAAAAATAACCGAATGGCCTGACCAGCGAAAGAATCCGGAAGGGACTATAGTTGAAGTAATAGGCGATATTGCAGACACTAAGACTCATATTGATGCTGTGCTCTTGGCTAAGAAGGTAAGACAGGTTTTCCCGGAGGATGTAATAAGGGAAGCTAAAAGAGTTTCTGATGAAGGAATACATGAATTAGAAATAAAAGGCAGAAAAGATTTAAGAAAACTTAATATAATTACAATTGACGGCAGTGATGCAAAGGATTTGGATGATGCAGTATATGCAGAAAGGTTAAGTGACAATAAATACATCTTAAGCGTTCATATTGCCGATGTAACTCATTATGTTAAAGAAGACGGGAAATTAGACAAAGAAGCCCTCAAAAGGGCAACCAGTATATATTTGACAGACCGAGTTATTCCAATGCTTCCAAAAGAACTTTCAAACGGAGTCTGCAGTTTAAATCCGGGAGAAGATAAGCTTACTCTTTCCGTTGAAATGACTATAAATAAAGATGGTAAGGTTATTGATTATAAAATATTTGAAAGTATAGTGAATAACAGATATAGAATGACCTATGATGATGTGACGGAAATACTTGAAAATAATAATGAAGAATTGACCTATAAGTATAATGATATTGTTCCCATGCTTAAAACAATGGAAGAATTAAGTTTAATACTCAGGAGAAAAAGAGACTTAAGAGGAGCCATTGATTTTGAGTTTCCTGAGAGAAAAATAATAACTGATGAAAGCGGTAAAGCAATTGATGTAACAAAGTATGAAAGAAGAACTTCAAATAAGATAATAGAAGAATTTATGCTTGTGTGCAATGAAACTGTTGCAGAGCATTATTACTGGCTTAACATGCCCTTTGTTTACAGAGTGCATGAGGAGCCGGACGAAGAAAAAATGTATGAATTCAGCAAATTCATC
Organism: Tissierellia bacterium; assembly: GCA_012519555.1. Lineage (GTDB taxonomy): Bacteria > Bacillota > Clostridia > Tissierellales > Sedimentibacteraceae > Sedimentibacter. The sequence goes on from JAAYPY010000160.1 coordinate 21,676, forward strand.
CATAATTTTGGTTATACTTTAAAAGGTAATAATATACATCCAAAAGAGCTCCAACAGCTCTTAAACAAAATTAAAGATACAAAAGAAGAATCTTTAATTAATAACATGATGCTGAGGTCATTAAAAAAAGCAATTTATTCACCTGATGCTTCAAATCACTTTGGGCTGGCTGCCAAATATTATTGCCACTTTACTTCACCCATAAGAAGATATCCGGACTTGCAGATACATAGGATTATTAAAGGTCAAATAAAGGGAAAATTCTCAGAGGAAGCTTTACAAAAGCTTTTCGAGCGAACTGCAATGGTTGCTGAACAGTCATCCAAAATGGAAAGAGTTGCGGACGAAGTTGAAAGAGATACGGATAAAATAAAAATAGCTGAATTTATGTCTGACAAAATCGGTGAAGAATATGAAGGCGTAGTTTCAGGGGTAACTAACTTCGGTGTTTTTGTTGAGCTTGAAAACACTGTTGAAGGACTTGTACACATCTCCAATATGGTTGATGACTACTATATATATGACGACGAGAAAAAAGAGCTTTTTGGACAGGGTAGTCATAAGGCATTTAAAATCGGAGACCTGGTAAAAATTAGAGTTGATAAGGTAAGTATTCCAAAAGCAGAAATAGATTTTGCATTTATTTAAAATTTGTGCTATTATAAATACAGGTATTTAGTCGATAATACTATTAAGTTTTGTTTAAGGTTAATCTTTTATGATTAATAAAGAGGTAATCATTGACTGACCCCTAAGATTTCGGGGGCGTAAATGGTTTCGACGGGGATATAGAAGTTAGATAAGCGAGTCGTTGCGCTGAACAACGTTAAAAGCGGCAAAAAAAATAAACGCAAACGAAAATAATTTAGCTTACGCAGCTTAAGAGCTGCAGCTTGTTCCGCTTAACCGACCTGTAGGTTAATCCGGGGCATCATTTAAATCAGGGAAGACTTAAGGGACTCTTCGACCTTAAGTTGAACAATTGAAGATAGCAGACACTAAAGCCTGGACATAGGCGATAGTTGAGGCGAAAATCAAATTATGTCCTGCACTCGGAGAAAGTCTAATGGAAATGTTTTCGGACGTGGGTTCGACTCCCACCGCCTCCATCAAGCCTTTCCGGGGCTTTCACTGTAAAAAGTGGAAGCCCCTTTTTCGTAGATTTATTGGGGTAACAGCTTCACCCAGCTTTCCCCTACAAGCTCCTCAAATATGAGGAGTTTTTTTATATCAAATGGTTAATAGTTAAAATTATGGTAAATATATATATGATTTAAATTTTGAAAAATTTAGTAAGAAAGGATATCGGCCATGACTGAAGTACTTAAAGATTTACAACCTCTTGATGTATTCAAATATTTTGAAAAGCTTTCACAAATTCCAAGATGTTCAGGTAATGAAAAAGAGGTCAGCGATTATTTAGTATCATTTGCTAGGGAGAATAATTTGGAATATGTTCAAGATTCTGCATTAAATGTTGTTATTAGAAAGAAGGCATCATTAGGATATGAAAATAGTCCTGCCGTTGTTTTGCAGGGACATATGGACATGGTGTGTGAAAAAGATGCAAATATAGTACATGATTTTACTAAGGATCAGCTTAAATTGAGAATTATAGATGATAAGGTATATGCAACCGGTACTACATTGGGAGCAGATAATGGAATTGCAGTTGCTATGGGATTGGCATTATTAGCTTCTAATGAATATCAACATCCGGCAATAGAATTACTTGTAACCACTTCTGAGGAAACAGGTATGGATGGGGCTTTTGCCCTAGACCCTAAGAATATAAATGGCAGAATCTTAATTAATATTGATTCAGAAGAAGAGGGTACCATATTGGTGAGTTGTGCCGGCGGGGTTACAGCTAAAACATCAATTCCTATAAAGTTTGAACCAGTAAATGAAAAACTTGTACCATATTTAATCAAGATAAGAGGCCTTATGGGAGGACACTCCGGAATGGAAATTGACAAGGAAAGGGGAAATTCCAATAAATTAATGGGTCGAATACTTATGAATATCATATCTGAAACCGATATTAGGCTCAGTTCAATAAATGGCGGCTCTAAGCATAATGCAATTCCACGTGAGACGGATGCTGTTATTTTGGTAAAGGCTGAGGATAGTACTATAGTTGAGAAAAAAATTTCAGAGTATGATGAAATATTTAAAAATGAGTTGAGAACTCCTGACCCTGATATTAGATTAGAATTTGAAGTTTTATCTCCTATTCCTTCACACATGCTTACAAAAGAATCAACTGATAATGTAATAAACTATCTATACTTGATTGTTAATGGAGTTACTTCAATGAGCATGGATATTGATGGTTTAGTGGAAAGCTCCTTGAATTTAGGAATTGTTACAAGCTATGAAGATAGGGTGGAGTTCATAAGCTCAATCCGAAGCTCTGTTAAGAGTTTAAAAGAAGAATTATTCAAAAAAATACTTGTGACTGCTAAAATTAACGGCGGCAGTGTAACCAGTGAATCTGATTATCCTGAATGGGCATATAATCCCAATTCAAAAATTAGAACAATTTTTGAAAATGTTTATGAAAAAATGTACGGAAAAAAGCCTCATATATCTGCAATACACGCAGGTCTTGAATGCGGGCTCTTTTCAGAGAAATTTGGTGAATTAGATGCAATTTCTTTTGGACCAAATTTATATGATGTTCATACTCCAAATGAAAATATGAGTATTTCCTCTGTTCAAAGAAGCTGGGAATTTTTACTTGAAGTATTAAAAAATATTAAATGATGTCTTAGGGAGGTTATTAATGGATAAAAAGTTATCAAAAGATGCATATGGCAATATATCCGGTAAAGATTACGTGCCGTATATTTCAACCGGTTCAAAGTTAGGTGGAAGTATTGCTATACTAATTATAGGTATTGTCTTGTCAGCCTTGTTTGCGGCATCTACCGCATACTCCGGTATGAAATCAGGTCTTACGGTTGCTGCCGGTATACCGGGCTCTATTATAGGCTCAGCATTTGTATCAGCATTTTCAAAAAAGAATGGGATTCTTGGAAAAAATTTAATACAAGGTATGTCTAGTGGCGGAGAATCAGTTGCCAGCGGTATAATATTCGTATTGCTGGCAGTTCTCTTAATAGGTTTTAATGTTTCTTTCTTAGAAGGTTTTGCAGTTGGCGCAAGCGGAGTTCTATTTGGTATTGGAATAGCTGGTATAGTTCAGAAATACTTAATAGTAGAAGAACATGGAAAGTTAATGTATCCTGAGTCAATGGCCATATCAGAAACACTTGTTGCTTCAGAGGGTGCTGGTGAATCAATAAAATTCATGGGAATAGGGTTTGTGATAGGTGGTGCTATAACTGTTGTTACAAGTGCATTTTTAAATGCAGCTAACAATGTTATAAGCTATGTTAACGAATCCTTCTATAAGTGGAGATTTCAGATTGAAGTTAATCCACTATTGTTAGGTATAGGATTTATAGTTGGATTGGATGTTTCATTAACCATGTTTGCCGGTTCCGTATTAGCTAACTTTGGTATTCTGCCTTTGATAGGTTACTTTACTGCTCTTGGTCAAAGCGGTGAATTTGTATGGAATGACCCAAGTATTGCTATCAATGCAATGAGTGTTTCTGACATATCCGGCAGTTATGTAAAATATATTGGTGCAGGCATGATGCTTTCAGGTGGTTTAATAGGGGCCATAAAGCTAATACCGACTATTATTTCTTCCATAAAGGAAACCCTTGGTGCTAAATCAACAAATAATGACCATAGCTCATCAGTTGGAACATTAATATTATTAGGTGGTATAATAATAGGATTTTTAGCCGGTTTTTTGATTTCTGACGGCAATATGCTAATGGCAATTCTTGCATCTGTTTTATCTTTATTTTTATCACTGCTCTTTGTCATTGTTTCAGGTCGTTTAACAGGTACCGTTGGAACTTCAAACCTTCCTGTCTCCGGTATGACAATAGCTTCATTGGTTCTTATAACTTTATTGTTTGCAGTATTTGGATGGGTAAGCAGTGAAAATAACAAATCTTTACTTTTGTTCGGTACATTTATAGTCACTGCAATTGCTATTGCAGGAGGTTACAGTCAATCTCAAAAAGTTTCTTTTATATTAGGCGGAGATAAAAATGAAATGCAAAAATACTTTACTCTTGCTTCGATAGTAGGTGTTGTAGTTGTTATCAGCACTATAATTATTCTATCAAGCCAGCTTGCATTAACCGGTGATGATGTGACCTTTGCTTTGCCGCAAGCTAACTTAATGGCAACTTTAACTGCCGGTATAATATCCGGTGAGCTGCCTTGGGTTATGATAATTGTAGGCATTGTTATTGGAATTGTGTTGTTTTTATTAAATCTCCCTATAATGACAATCGCTGTAGGTTTCTATTTACCCATATCCACTACTTCTATAATTTTATATGGAGCTTTTATTCGTTTATTAATTGAAAGAACTTCAAAATCCGAAAAGGAAAAAGATGTTAAAATTTCTAATGGAATAAGTTTGTCTTCAGGGCTTGTAGCAGGTGGTTCCATAATAGGCCTTGTGGGGATTATACTTCAAATTTCGGGTATTTTAAAAGGAGCCGCACCAAGTGGTTTCGCCCAAACGAATGGTATGGCATTCTTGTTGTTGGCTCTACTTTCAATAGCGACAATACTTCCTATAATTAACAGTAAAATCAGTTGACTTTATTACTTAAAAAATATCGAACCTCCGGTATTTTTCTGAAAGCCCGGAGGTTCGATATTTTTTGTGTTAAAAATGTCGAGCACTATTAAGTTATTTTTGGTATTATGAGTTTGTAAAGGAGTGAAATTGATGATAAAAGAATTAAATCATGTCATAGACTACATAGATGACCATTTAACTGACGACTTATCTCCTGATATAATTTCTGAATATGCCGGTGTATCAGATTATCATTTTAGAAAGATATTTTTTTATCTTTCAGGGATGACACTAAGTGAATATATCAAAAACAGAAAGCTGTCGGAAGCTAATAAGGATTTGTTAAAGGGAGAAAGGGTGACGGATGTTGCTTTAAAATATGGTTATCAGTCTATGGATGGCTTCACACGAGCATTTAAAAAATGGAGTGGTTTTCTACCGTCCGATGTAATAAAAAGAGGTGTAAGCAAATCTTTTCCAAAACTTTCATTCATAATAACCGTTAAAGGAGGAATTTCTATGGAATTTAGAATTGAAGAAAAACCAAGATTCAATATTGTTGGTGTAAGTAAGCGTGTACCTATGCAATTTGAAGGAGTTAATGATGAGATAGTAAAGCTTGCAATGAGTATAACTGATGGACAAAAAAATGAAATGCATTCTCTACAAAATATGGCACCCTATGAAATTGTCAATGCTTCTTATGATGCTGATGCTGACTTTTTAAGAGAAGAGGGAGATTTAACTCATATGATAGGTGTTTTGACTACTGAAAACGAAATAAGCGATAATTTGGATAAAGTAACGGTGGATGCTTGTACTTGGGCAGTGTTTCCAAACGAAGGACCTTTTCCTTCTACCCTACAAAACACGATGGCCAAAGTATATTCAGAATGGCTTCCTTCCTCAGATTACGAAATTATTAGGGCTCCATCTTTTTCTTTTACTAATTTTAATAAAGATAAAAAAGATTACGCTTACAGTGAAATTTGGATTCCAGTAAGAAAAAAACAATAAGTAAATTTAAAAATAATATCAAAAATACTCTTCTATTTGAGGAGTATTTTTGATAGCAGATATTAATAAAACATGTTATACTGTTAATGAAAAAGACTTATTATTTAGGAGATTCAATGAATAATTTAAAGAAATTTTTTTATGAAACAATATATTTAACTGTGGGCTGTCTGATTACAGCTTTTTCGGTAAATTATATTCTTAAGCCTAACGGTCTTATAACCAGCGGTATAACCGGATTAGCCATAATATTGGAAAAATATTTATTAATTGATTATTACTTAATATATTATATTGCTACATTTATAATTTTAATTGCTGCATACATATTGATGGGTAAAAGGGAAATAATGAAAATTGTATTTCTTTCTGTTTTGTATCCTACGGTATTGATGTTAATGCAGGGTGTTGAATTTAAATTTATTGAAAATGACCTCTTGCTTGCTTCAATATACTTTTCCCTTTTTTATGGCATAGGAGTGGGAATGATACTACGAAAAGGCTTTTCCTTCGGCGGAACTGATACAATAGCAAGAATACTGAACAAGAAGCTTTTTCCTTCGATAAATCTAAGCTATTTGATGATGATCCTGGATGGATTCATCATAATAACGGCAGCCTTTACTTTTGGAAGAAACATTGCCCTGTATTCCATCATCAGCCAATTTATATTTACCAAGGTTTGTGATTATATAATGTTTGGCTTTGGCACAAAACTGTACAAACTTGAAATAATAGCCAACCAATATGAGAAAATTAGCAATTACATAATGTATGAGTTGGGAAGAGGTGTTACTCTTTTTAAAATAAAAGGATGTTATACAAATGAAGAAAAAATTCAAATAGAATCAATATGCTCACCAAATGAGGCAGTTATGGTGCAAAAGCTTATAAAGAAAATTGAGCCGAGAGCATTTGTAAAAGTGCTGCCTGTAGTCAATGTATGGGGAAAGGGCAGACGCTTTATAGATATTAATGCTGAAGATTAATAATGATGGAGGGCTTATGATAAATTCAGGGCAAGCAGCGGAGTATGTAACCGTTGTAGGAGGCGTAAACGTGGATATCCAGGGATTTTCAAAAGATAAGTTGATTCCTGAGGACTCCAATATAGGGACAGTGAAAATTTCTTTAGGAGGAGTTGCCAGAAACATTGGCGAAAACCTCATAAGGTTGGGAATAAATGCAAAGCTCATAAGCGTAGTAGGGGATGATATTTACAGCAGCAAAATTTTAAATGATTCAGCCCAAATAGGCTTGGACATTAATGACAGCTTAAGGGTAAAAGGTGAAAATGCATCGATTTATCTTGCCGTATTAGATGAGGACAATGATATGCATATAGCAATTAACAGCATGGATATATTAGAAAAAATGACTGTTGATTTCATCAAAGAAAAAAAGCACCTTATAAATAATTCTAAACTTTTAGTGCTGGATACCAATATTCCTGAAGATGTTATTGAATTTCTGCTGGACGAGTACAAGGATAAAGACATTTTTCTTGATACTGTTTCAGCAGCTAAAGCAAGAAAGGTCAAAAATCTGGTTGGAAATATTCACACTATAAAAACTAATAGATTAGAAGTTGAAGCAATTACAGAAATAGAAGCAAATGACGAGGAAAGCCTGGTAAAAAACAGCCTATTTCTCTTAAATAAAGGAGTCAAGCAAGTTTTTATCACCTTAGGGAAGAAAGGAGTATTTTACTCAAATAATGATATTATGAAAATTATCAGGGCTGATAATATAAAACCTGTTAATACAACAGGAGCAGGAGATGCATTTATGTCAGCTTTAGTATATTGCTATTTGATGAATTCTGATATTGATGAAGCAGCAAGATTTGCAACAGCTGCATCCATAATAGCACTTTCCCATGAAAATACGATAAATCCAAACATGTCAAAAGAACTTATAAATTTAAAAGTGAAGGAGTTAAACTATTATGAAAAAGTATTTAAATATTAGTCCGGAAGTTAATGAAGCATTAAAAAAAGGCAAGGCTCTTGTTGCTTTGGAATCAACAATTATATCCCACGGCATGCCTTACCCCAAAAATGTTGAAACAGCATTAAATGTTGAAAAAATCATCCGTGACAATGGTGCCATTCCTGCTACAATAGCAATTTTAAAGGGAGTATTAAAGGTTGGACTTACTAAGGAAGAAATTGAATATTTAGGAAAAGCAAAAAATGTTTTAAAAACATCTCGTAGAGATATTCCCTTTATAGTATCAAAAAAATCAGACGGAGCAACAACAGTTGCTTCTACCATGATAATAGCGTCCCTTGCAGGCATTAAGGTCTTTGCAACAGGAGGCATAGGCGGTGTACACAGAGGGGCAAGTAAAAGCTTTGACATATCTGCGGACTTGGAAGAATTATCTAATACCGATGTTGCTGTTGTCTGTGCAGGTGCCAAATCAATTTTAGACATAGGCTTAACCTTGGAATACCTTGAAACACACGGAGTTCCGGTAGTCGGATATAAAACCGAAGAAATGCCTGCATTCTATACAAGGAAAAGCGGCTACAAGGTAGATTACACAGTTGACAGTCCGGAAGAAATAGCATTAGCATTAAAAGCAAAATGGGATTTGGGTCTTAAAGGCGGCATGGTTATAGCAAACCCCATAGAAGAACAATATCAAATGGATTATGACACAATAACCGCCGCAATCGATAAAGCCATTAAGGAAGCTGATGAAAAAGGCATAAAGGGAAAAGATTCAACCCCCTTTTTACTGTCTAAGGTTAAGGAAATAACCGGCGGAGACAGCCTTGAATCCAATATAATGCTTGTTTATAACAATGCCTTATTAGGTGCAAAAATTGCTGTCGAGCTGCAAAAAATATCATAAAAATTATTTTATTTGTTACTTCTTTATGGTATACTTGCTTAAGGTTATTATATAAGTAGGAGATATTATGGGTAAGGATGTTATAATTGCATGTGATTTTAGCAATAAAGAAGAAGTTATCAGTTTTCTATTAAAATTTAAAGAAGAGAAACCTTATGTAAAGGTAGGTATGGAATTATTTTACGGAGAAGGTCCGGAAATAGTAAAAATAATCAGCTCTATGGGACATAAAATATTTTTAGACCTTAAGCTTCATGATATTCCTAATACTGTTAATAAAGCAATGAAGGTTTTATCGAAGTACAATATAGACATGGTAAATGTTCATGCTGCAGGAACTATTTTAATGATGGAGGCTGCTATTCAAGGATTAACCCGCCATGATGGTTCAAGACCCTTATTGATTGGTGTGACACAGCTTACTTCCACAGACCAAGAAAGAATGAAAAGTGATATTTTAATCGACAGACCCATGGAAGAAGTGGTAATGCACTATGCAAAATGTGCAAAAAAAGCAGGCTTGGACGGGGTTGTCTGCTCACCACTTGAAGCAGGAAAGGTTCATGATGTATGCGGAAAAGAATTTTTAACTGTAACTCCCGGAGTAAGATTTGCAGATAATGATACCGGAGACCAGAAAAGAGTTACCAGTCCGTCAAAGGCAAAGGTTCTTGGTTCTGATTACATTGTTATCGGAAGACCGGTTACCTTAGCCAAGGACCCTGTAGAAGCATACAGAAGGTGTTTAAGAGAGTTTGTGGGATAGGTGAGGTGGTAGAATGGCTGAAAAAATAGTTGCAAAAAACAAACAAGCATATCATGAATATTTTATAGAAGAGAAATATGAAGCGGGCTTAGTTCTTGTGGGTACAGAAGTAAAATCCATAAGACAAGGAAGGGTTAATTTAAAAGACAGCTATGTAAGCATAAAAAATGGCGAAGCATTTGTTTATAATATGCACATTAGCCCCTATGAAAAAGGAAATATATATAATGTAGACCCGTTAAGACCAAGGAAGCTTCTTTTAAACAAAAGAGAAATAAGAAAGCTTGTCGGACTTACAACCCTAAAAGGCTATTCGCTCATACCTTTAAGCTTATATCTTAAAAATGGTCTTGTTAAAATGGAGCTTTCCGTGGCAAAGGGCAAGAAGCTCTATGACAAACGTCAGGACCTTGCAAGAAAAGAAGCCCATAGAAGAATGCTAAGACAAGACGATTACAGATAAATTTTGATTATGGATAGGAGAAAAGATGAAAACACTTTATGAAGGAAAGACAAAGAACGTACTAAAAAATGAAGATGACGGTTCCGTGTACATTTTGTTTAAAGACGATGCAACAGGTGAAAACGGAGTGTTTGACCCGGGCTCCAATACTGTGGGCGGAATCGTAGAAGGCAAAGGTAAAATCGGCCTTATGATTTCCGAGTACTTTTTTAAGCTCATGGAGAAAAACGGCATACCAACCCATTATCTTGGAACTGATATTGACAAAAACCTCATGAAAGTAAGAAGTCTTACCGTACCAAAATTAGAATTTGTGCTGCGATATTTCACTGCAGGCAGTATGTGCCGAAGGTTTGGTTTGGAAGAGGGTCTGCCATTTGACCCTCCTTATTGCGAAGTTACCCTTAAGGACGATGAACAGGGAGACCCCTTGATTAGCGAAAGACTGTGTATTATGAAAGGCCTTTTAAAGGAAGGTCAGTATGGTGAAGCACTAAAAATAACGGAAAGGGTTGGAAAGATCCTTAAGGAAGAATTAGCAAAAATGGAACTGACGCTGATTGATTTTAAAATAGAAATAGGATACGATGAAAATGGCAAAATATATATTGTAGATGAAATAACTCCTGATATTTGGCGTGTTCGGGACAGGGATGGAAGAATTCCCAACCAGATTGAATGTGGAAGTATTTTACTGGGAAAAATTAATAAAGCATAAAATCGTAGCCATGCTAGACCTTGTATGAGGTGATTATGTTAGCTGAACTTATAAAAAATGGTTTTGGTGAAATAAATAAACAGCCGAATAGAAAAACCCGCTTTGAAACCCGCTTTGTAAATAAAGCGGGTTTGATATTTTAAGAAAAATAAAAAGGATGTTTAATTGATTTTTTTATGGGTAAATAAAATTAGGAATAGAAAAATTCATCTTTACATAGTTTGATTAGTGTTGTATAATTTTCAATGTTATGAAAAAATAATTCTCTATCGGAGTAGAATAATAGGAGGAAATAATGAAAAAGGTATTAGCAATTATTATTGTATTTGTATTGTCTTTTGGTTTTTTAGCATTTGTTGATAATATGGGAGGCTCAGAAACTGCATCAGCTGAAGAAACTCTTACAGGTACAGCTAAAGGTTTTGGCGGTGACATCAATGTTACATTAGTCGTAAAGGGTGACGATATTATTTCGGTAGAAGCAGTTGGTGATGGTGAAACACCAGGTATCGGGTCTTTAGCAATAGATGAACTTCCTGCTTTGATAGCAGAAGCAGATTCAGCAGACGTTGACGGAGTTTCAGGTGCTACTTTCACAAGCGATGGAATAAAGGCTGCCGTAAAAAACGC
>JAAYPY010000161.1 GCA_012519555.1 Tissierellia bacterium
AAACTTATGCCTCATTTTATCGGATTTGGAAATTTCAAAGATTATTTTATTTTTTACTTCCTTGTCTTCTAAAAGCTCACTCAAAGGGACGCATTGATCTATTGCAGAATTAAGACTGTATACATATGTATAGCTTGAATTATTTTCGAAAAAATCATAAACATCTTTGTGCCTTTGTTTATCAATATTATCATTGGCAAAGACTTTAAACCTATCGCTGATTTTTATTAAATCCGTGCATTTTTTTATGTTCCTGGAATGCATAAAAGAACCTTGCCTTTGAACATAATTATAGAAACATAAATCGATTGCTTTTATCCTTTTTGCAAAATACAAGGCCCTGGGGATTAATTCTAAATCTTCGTGATATATATCTTCACAAAACCATAAATTGTTATCAATCAGGTAATCTCTGCGGAACAAATATAGCCACATTACAAAATAAATGTTCTTTCTTACCAACCATTGAGACCCGTCTAAACAATCTCCTGTGTTTTCTCTTCCGTTTTTGTATTTTCTGATTATATTATTGCCTTTATCATCTACAAACCTGAAGCTGCCTTGAACTATATCTAAATTTTCTGCTTCGGCTGCCTTAAGTAAAGCAGCAAGGGAGTTTTCATCTATATAATCATCTCCGTCGATAAAAAGAACATATTTACCGCTTGCATTCTTAAGTCCAAAATTTCTGGCAGAACCGGCGCCGCCGTTTTCTTTTTGCAACAGTTTTATCCTAGGGTCTGAATCCATATATTTCTTGATTATTTCCGCACTCTTATCTTCGCTTCCATCATCCACATATATTATTTCCATATTAATATTTTGTTTTATTAATGATTCGATATTTTTTGGTAAATATTTTTTGATATTGTATACCGGAACAACTACGCTGACCTTAATATCTTCACAATTTAACATTTAGCAATTCTCCGTAATACTTGATTGTCTTGATTAATCCTTCATTTAATGATACTTTGGGTTCCCAATTCAAAGATTCTTTTGCATAACTGATATCAGGCTTTCGCCTGGCCGGATCATCCTGAGGCAATTTTTGAAATGTAATTTTAGATTTTGAATTTGTTAAGCTGATAATTGTTTCCGCAAGCTCTAAGATGGTGTATTCTTCCGGATTCCCTATGTTTACAGGTCCCGTAAAGTCACTGCCTGTGTCCATGATCTTTATTAAAGCTTCAATTAAATCATCAACATAGCAAAAGCTTCTTGTCTGACTTCCATCTCCATAGATTATTATATCCTCGTTTTTAAGGGCCTGAACTATGAAGTTTGATATTACTCTTCCGTCATTGCAACTCATTCTGGGACCGTAGGTGTTAAATATTCTTGCAATTTTAATTGAAACCTTGTATTTTCGATGATAATCCATAAAAAGTGTTTCTGCGGCTCTTTTACCCTCATCATAACATGAACGCAATCCAATGGGATTAACATTTCCCCAATAATCCTCACTTTGGGGATGCATTTGGGGGTCCCCGTAAACTTCGCTGGTGCTTGCCTGCAATATTTTGGAATTAGTACGTTTTGCCAATCCCAACATATTAACAGACCCGAATATGCTTGTTTTGGTGGTTTTAATAGGATCGTGACTGTAATGAAGAGGGCTGGCAGGACAAGCCAAATTATATATTTCATCACATTCAACATAAAGAGGAGTAACAATATCATGACGAATAAACTCAAAATAATTATTGTTAAGCAAATGTCTTATATTTTCCTTGCTGCCGGTAAAAAGATTGTCAACACAAATAACATCATTTCCGCTCTTTAACAGCCTTTCACACAGATGTGACCCTAAAAAACCCGCTCCGCCTGTTACAACTATTCTTTTTCCCATATTTTTATTTGATGTATTTAATACGTCATAGCTCCTTCTATCTAAAATTCTTAACCAAAGCAATCATCATTTCTGATAAATAAGCACTATTGGTTTCCTTGTCATTCACTAAAGGAATTATCCCTAAACACAAAAAAAATTAATAAGATTTGGATATTTATTAAAGGTTATAATTTACAAACGTTATCATATTCCAAATTATATCAATAAAAACATGGTATTTCAACATTTTTATATATCTATCGCCAAATAACTACATTATATCCGTATTTCGGTACCTGGCATCGTCATAACGATGCCAAGTACCCGTAAAACCCTAATTTCTTTTTCGATTACTTGTCTTGCTTCTGCTTTTACTCCCATTTGAAAAACCTTATTGCGACAAATGAGCAGATGAATGCAATTACTGCCATTGAAACAATCGGTAACAGAACATTATCCATCGACATACCCAATGAGGCAGATTTCAGTATTTTTATCCCTTGGGTCAATGGCATTATGTTTACAATCTTCTGCATTGGTACCGGCATTACCTCATAAGGTAGGGTTGCTCCAGAAAAGATCAGCATTGGAAAATATAAGATGCTGGCAATAATGCCTGCAATTTTAGAATTCTTGGCTATGCCGCCTACCATCATGCCTATGCTGAACATTGATACCATTACCAGTATCCATCCAAGAATAAATTGTAGTATGCTTCCTTGCATTTCAAATCCGAAAAACACAGCAGCCACGGCATACAGTGTAAGTAAAGATACCAAAGCATATAAAAAGTATATTGTAA
>JAAYPY010000162.1 GCA_012519555.1 Tissierellia bacterium
ATGTCTTCTCCGGGCTTGCAGAAAAATTCCAATTCCATTTGCTCAAATTCTCTTGTTCTAAATGTAAAATTACCCGGGGTAATTTCATTCCTGAATGATTTTCCTATTTGACCAATACCGAAAGGAATTTTCTTTCGCATGGAGCGCTGTACATTTTTAAAATTAACAAAAATACCCTGAGCTGTTTCAGGTCTTAAATAAAGCTCGGATTGGGAATCTTCAGTTACACCCTGAAAAGTTTTAAACATGAGGTTGAATTTTCTTATATTAGTAAAATTGTGGGCTCCGCATTCCGGACATTCAATTTTGTTTTCTAAAACATATGCTTCCATTTCACTGTTTGTCCAACCGTCAACAATTTTTACCTCATTTATTTCCTTCATGTAGTCTTCAATAAGCTTATCAGCTCTGAACCTTGCCTTGCATTCCTTGCAGTCCATTAAGGGATCAGAAAATCCTCCCACGTGACCTGAAGCAACCCAGGTAGTAGGATTCATTAGTATTGCCGCATCTAATCCTACATTGTAGGGGCTTTCCTGTATGAATTTTTTCCACCAGGCTCTTTTAATATTGTTTTTAATTTCAACCCCTAAAGGACCATAATCCCATGTATTAGCTAAGCCTCCGTAAATTTCTGAGCCAGGGAAAATTATACCTCTGGATTTACATAATGATACTACTTTTTCTAAGCTGTTTTTTTCTGTTTTTGCCATGATTTCCTCCTAATAAAAAATCTCTCATCCCCTATAGGGACGAAAGATTTACTTCCGCGGTTCCACCCTATTTGATAAGGCATTTGCCTTACCCTCTTAATTGTAATGACTCAAAAGCTCCCTTCATCTACCCATCCTTATCAGCTTTCACCTTATCTGACTCTCTGTAAATTCCGGCGCAGATTACTCCTCTTTCTCACAGTCTTAATTTACTATAATGTAACAAAATAATCTTTTTATGTCAAGAATTACTTTTAAAATCTTTGATATCATCCTTTATATTTTCTGCACCTGTCTTTATATCCTGCATAGCGTCTTTGACATAGTCCATTCCTTCATCAACTTTTTGACCAAGGTCGATTACCTTTCCATCTGTTTGAGTAATTTCCACAGAACATTTTGCAAGAAGAGCTACGGTTATTCCGGCTGCCGACAAAAAAGGAGCAATCAGGGCACTGACCAAGCCTGCAGTTATGGGGATATTGATTATTATATCATTGTCCTTCTTAATCGTCAGCTTTGTAGCATTGCCTTTTGCTATAATATCTTTCAATTGGTCCATAATCTGCTCGCCTCTGTTTAAGCCGCTAGTTCTGCCTTTCTGCTTGTTTTCGATTAATATTATAGCTTCAAGCACATCTCCGTTAGCAGCTTCCAAAGCTTCTTTTGCAGTAGAGTAGTCTGTATTTGTGCGTTTTAAAATTTCGTCGATTTTTTGTAAATTATCATTCTCCATATGACTAATCCTTTCTTTATAGTAGCTTTAATGTTGTAAAATTGTCCTTGCCGATATAATAAAACAAGAATTTTCTTATCAATCCCATTATATGCTTGGTTACTTCAATAAAGCCAATATCTTCAAATTTAGATTTTAATATTTTATCCATTGTTAGTATTTCATTATATGTTACATTTATTCCATTTCCATAATTTACGCAAGGTCCGCAAAAAACTCCTCCTTCTGTTACAGAAAACTTGCCGTCGGCATTTATCGAAGAGCCGCAACGAAGACAATGGAGAAAATTCGGTTTGTAGCCAAGCATGGCTGCTAATTTTAATTCATAAGCAGCCGTAAGTTTATCATGCTCATGTGTGTACTTGCAAAGGTGAGAAAGAACAGACACAGTCATATCGAATATTCTTGTTTCATATTCATTTTCTTGAGCTACATAGCTGATGAGCTCTAATATGTAGCATGCATTGTAATAAGCATCCATGTTGTTTTTTAAGTTGTAGAAATTATCCAAAAGCTGGGCAGAGGTCATAATATACATATCTTTGGAAACATTCAGAGTGCATTTTGAATATGCGAAAATTTGTGATGCATTTATTAAATGTGAGTTGGTTTTTTTTGAGCCTTTTGAAATAATCTGAATTTTTCCGCTATTTTTGGACAAAGCATGGAGTATTTTATCATTTTCTTTATAACTTATCTCTTTCAGTATAAGAACTTCTTCTTGTATCATTTATCATACCCTAATGTTTTCAACCGGAAACTATCATCACGCCAGTTTTCGGAAATTTTTACAAAGAGCTGTAAATTTACTTGGCTTCCCAGCAGTCTTTCTATGTCTTCCCTGGCACTTTTGCCTATACCTTTTATTTTTCTTCCTTCCTTGCCGATTATTATGCTTTTATGAGACTTTTTTTCGCATAGAATATTAGCCCTTATATCTACTAAATCACGGTTTTTTCTTTCCTTCATTTCTTCAATTTCAACTGCAATTCCATGGGGTACCTCATCCTCTAAATACATAAGAGCTTTTTCTCTAATAATTTCGGAAACAATAAAGCGTTCAGGTCTGTCTGTTATATAATCTGCCGGGAAATACATGGGCCCCGTCTTTAAATATTTAATTATCAATTTAACTAATGCATCAACTCCTACATTATTAAGTGCAGATATTGGCATGATATCATCAAAGACCTTATATTTCTCAAATTCAGACGCAATACGCATGGCAGCATCCCGATCAAACTTATCAATCTTATTTATTATAAGGATTTTTTTAGTATTAATATCTCTGATTTTTTCAATGATAAACTCATCTCCCGGACCGACCTTGTTAAACTCATCGGTTATCATTATCAATACATCCATTTCTTCTAAAGCAGAGTCCACTTCTGTATTCATAAATTCTCCAAGCTGGTTTTTGGGTTTATGAATTCCGGGGGTATCCATAAAAATTATCTGTGCCTCATCATCTGTATATACTGTTCTTATTTTATTTCTTGTCGTTTGCGGCTTATCGGACATTATGGATATTTTTTCACCCAGCATATTATTCATCAATGTTGATTTGCCTACATTTGGTCTTCCTATTATGGTAACAAATCCTGATTTAAACATATTCTTCCTTTCTTTAATCGAGGTCATCGGGACCGAAGCTGTTAGGCAGCAGCTCTTCTAAGGTATAAACATCATAAGAATCTATGTTTCTTGCACATATCACCTTTATGTCTTTGCCGAATTCAGACATAAACTGCCTGCATACGCCGCATGGAAAAGAAGTTTTGATTTCGCTTCCAACTACTGCAATTGTGTCTATATCCATATATCCTTCAGATATGCATTTTGAAACAGCAACCCTTTCAGCGCATATGGTCGGAGTGTAGGATGCAGATTCTATGTTACAGCCTGTAAATACCTTACCGCTTCTTGTATAAACAGCTGCTCCCACCTTATATTTGGAATATGGACTGTATGATTTTTCCCTTGCCTCCATGGCAATCTTTATAAGTAATTTATCCTCCATTTTTTCCCCTTTCTCTCTAATTTGGAGACATTCCTTCATGCCTACCCTCATAGACTTCTTTTCATGAAGGCGTGTCCCCATACCTATTTCAAAGTAATTCTATCAAGGCTGTTAACAACCTGTATCCACGTCTTTCCTGGATTTAACATCAGCTCTTTATCCCCGATGTAAAACTTTAGCCTATCTTTTTCCGAAACTTTTTCCCATGTTATCGGAATGCTTTCTCCGTTAGTAATATAAATGCCCTTTCCTTCACCGATAGTCCCTAAATACAATCTTCCCTCATTATCCAATACTGTTTTTGATGTTTCTATTGCAATAATATTTTTTGTAGTTATCTGTTTATTATCCAATTCATCTATGTGTTCTTCTTCATCTTTATATCTCAGGTATGAATTTTTTTCTTCATCATATATGTAATCCGTTGTGTTGTAATCATTGTATATTATATTTACTTCCTTTGCAGAATTGATTTCAAATTTCTCTGATAATTTCCCATCCTTTTCATTGAATAAGTATCCTTTAAAGTTGAATTCTGTTCTGTAGGCGTAATATTCTGCCTCATTTCTTATGGAATCCAATGTGGTGTATGCATTATGCGGTGCATATTTTCCGGTATCATAGTATCTCCACAAGGCTCCGGAATAAAGTCCGTCTACATCAGCAACATTGAGCCTTTTAATTTCCGTAAAAGCATCTTGGCTGCCACCCACATGTACGAATATACCATCAAATTCGAGTGCGTAATATATCAGGTAGGGTCTGGCGCTTCTTACAGGTCCTATCCTTTTCGGGTCCTTTGCCCAAAATATACACAGGTACCTGGTAAAAGGATGCTCTACTTCAACTTCATATACTATTTCAGCTTGGTTTATGCCTGCTTGCCATCTTGCCTTAGGATGATTGTCGATTGATACTGCCACCGGTCTTTTGGATAGCTCTTCAGGATAGTATCTTAATCCATCCAAGGGTGAAATTATCTTATTTGGATCTATTTCTTCCTCTGTTTCTTCAGGTTCAGCTTCCAATTCTGCCTCAATTTCATCTATTGGAGGCACATCTTCTTCAGTTGTGACGGTTTCTTTTGCACATCCGCTTATTAAAAGCAAAAATACAATTATTAATATCAGTCTGTTTTTCACGTCTTCCCCCTTGGATGATTTATTTGAATATATTTAATTCCTTCATGATTTTTTTTTCTTTTGCTCTCATATCACTTTTTTCATCTTGGTTTATATGATCATATCCCAAAAGATGCAGCATACTGTGCACTGTAAGGTAAATCATTTCTCTTTCTAAGCTGTGATTTAGCTCATTAGCTTGTTCAATTATTTTTTGAGTTGAAATTACAATGTCCCCAAGGATATTTACGCCGTTAAATTCTTCGTTCATAGGAAATGATAAAACATCAGTTTCAGTGTCTACATTTCTGTATTCTTTATTAAGCTCTTTAATTTCTTCATTTGTAACAAATGAAATACTTACCTCAAAATCACCATCCAACTCCTCATTGATTAAAACTGCTTCCACAGCCTTTTCTATTGCAGCTTCATTATCCTTGGTGATTTCCATCGCATCCTGCCTGTTATCATACAATACATTTATCATTATTTTTTTACCTCATATTTTTCATATGCCTTTATAATATCTTGAACTAATTTATGTCTTACCACATCTCTAGTGTTGAAAAACATAAAGCCTATGTCTTCTACTTCTCTTAAAATTTGAATTACGGACTTAAGTCCTGATTTCTTTCCTTCAGGGAGGTCTATCTGAGTTATGTCGCCTGTTATTACAGCCTTTGAACCAAAGCCTAAACGTGTTAAAAACATCTTCATTTGCTCATTAGTGGTGTTCTGAGCTTCATCTAAAATAATGAAGGATGAATCTAAGGTACGGCCTCTCATATATGCCAAGGGGGCCACTTCTATTAATTGTTTCTCAACATTTTTCATAAAGTTTTCTATTCCCATAATGTCAAAAAGTGCATCATAGAGAGGTCTTAAATAAGGGTCTACTTTATCCTGTAAGTCTCCCGGTAAAAAACCCAACTTCTCCCCTGCTTCCACTGCAGGCCGGGTAAGTATTATTCGCTCAACTTCTTTTTTTCTGAATGCATTAACTGCACAGGCAACAGCTAAATATGTCTTGCCTGTGCCTGCAGGTCCGATTCCGAATGTAACATCCTTAGAGTTTATCATGTCAACATATCTTTTCTGCCCGACTGTTTTAGGTTTAATGATTCTTCCTGAAGCAGATGTTACTATTACTTCCTTTAAAATTTGGTTGTAATCAATTTGTGAGTTTGTTTTATTTGCTTCTATTAAATAAACAACCTTTTGATCGCTAATTTCTCCTTCAGTTCTAATTGTATTTAAAATATCCCTTAAAATCTTAGCAACCGTTTCTGAGATTTCTTTTTCTCCCGTTACTTTTACAGCACCGTTTCTCATTAAAATATTAACATCGTAATAGCTTTTGATAATTTTAATATTTTTATCATGGATACCTAATAACTTAATTAATTCATCTTCATTAGCTATTAAAACATTTTGCTCAAATAAGTCCATTATTCCTCCATTTTTTCTTTTGTCTCTTCTTCGAGTACAGGAAAAATTCTTATCTTTTCTCCTATATCTTCAATTACTTCTATCTGTGCAATTAAATAATAAAATTCGTCATCCTCTGAAAAGTTTATTGTTGATTTTAGAATTCTGCTATCTTCATCACATCTTTTCAATAGTTCATCATACATTCTGACTTTCATTTTGTTCTCTGCAGTACTTTTATCTATTTCAATTTCCTTTATAACTTCTTCATAGTATGTGCCTTTTAAAATACTAATATCGGTTATATTTGAAACAATAGGTAGTTTTATGACCTTCTCCCTATAATTATAGTTTTCATATGGCTCTTTGTCACCTATTATTTTAATACTATTCCCATTTATTTTCAAGTAATAAACAGATTT
This sequence comes from Tissierellia bacterium, assembly GCA_012519555.1. Classification (GTDB taxonomy): domain Bacteria; phylum Bacillota; class Clostridia; order Tissierellales; family Sedimentibacteraceae; genus Sedimentibacter. Next base: position 6,441 of record JAAYPY010000162.1, read on the forward strand.
GCTTTTATTTGTGGAAATATTTACATTTCTTATTTTTTCTTCCTTCATTTCAAAATTATAGTATGTCTTTCCATAAACAATTCCGTCAGATGGCACCATCATAAAGTCATCGGAGTTTTTGTTCTTGACTAGACCCATAATTAAGGTTTGACCTTCATATACAACGTCTCCCTCCCTTACCACAGGCTGACCGCTCTTAGCAATTATTTTGTTTATAATTGCATTTTTTGAAGATATGATGCTGCTTGGCTCATTGCTTTTAATTTCAGCCGGCTCAGTTTCTTCTTCCCTGATAAATATTATTAATTTTGAGCCTTCCACAATAACATCTACAAATTTATAATCGAAGTTATTATAAATCAGTGTTTCTAATTTTTTTGCTTCTATATTTGAAATGGCAAGAGGTATTTTTATTTGATTTTCTTCTAAAAAAGCTAATATCTTATTGGTATTCGTTTGATTGGTTCCTACAACTTCAACATCCCATATCATGGAAGTTAGCAAATACAGAGATATTATTAATATCAACACTCCTGTTGAAAACCCTCTTCTGAGTTTAAGTTTTTTAAGCTTAGGTATTGCTCCCCTTTTGCTTACCGGTTTCACAATTTCATTAATTAAATTTGAGTTTTTTATATAATCTTCATAGGAAATTTTAAACTTTATTCCTTTGTCCTTCTTTTGCACATCCCATACCGTGATGTTTTTTCTCCGGAGTATATTCAAGAGTTTTTCTGAGTTTATGACATCCGAACAGATAACCACATAACCTCTTATTAAATACATAAGCTTGAATATTAGCATAACTACTCCTTCATACTAAATACTATTTCTTTGATCTTCCCCTTTATTATTACTTTATAATTATTGATTTCTTCTATCTTGAATTTGGAGCCTTTAATTGTTACATCTTGGTCATTGGTTTTTACGCTTACTATATTGTCTTCATAAACTGTTATTCCCAAATGGTTTTCAATGATGACTTTTTTGTTGCCGTGCATTCTCAGTTCAAAATTATCCGATAATGCATCGTTGGGTATTTCAAGTTCATCTGCCAGCTTGCTCCTAAAATTGTTAAACCTGCTCATTTCTACCTCCCCGGTCAATAATTTGCCTTATTACAAATTATGCCGATAAGTACATTACTATGAAAAATTAAAAAAGAACCCTATCAGGGCTCTTATATAGTTTTAAGGCATCAAAAAAGAACCCTTAGGGTTCTTTCACTACTTTATATATTTAGCCACAATTTCATTAACATGTTTTCCGTCAGCTTTGCCTTTTACTTTAGGCATTATGAAGGCCATGAGCTTGCCCATATCTTTTTTAGACTGAGCGCCCGTTGCTTCAATTGCTTCTTTCACAATTGATTCAAGCTCTTCATCTGACAGTTGAGGCGGTAAATATTCTAAGAGTATTTTGATTTCTTCCTTGGTTAGATCAATAAGATCTTGTCGATTGCCTTTTTCAAAGTCAGATATTGAATCTTTTTTCTGTTTAACCTGTTTAGCTATTATATCTACTATTTCAGCATCGGATAATTCAATTTTTTCGTCAACTTCTCTTTGTTTAATAGCCGCTCTAACCATTGTAACAGTATCTTTTTTGACTTTGTTCTTAGACTTCATGGATTGTTTTAAATCTTCCATGAGTTTCTCTTTTAAAGGCATACTTTCACCTCTTATCTTGCTTTTTTATTTTTCTTCCTGCGAGCCGCTTCAGCCTTTTTTTTACGCTTAACGCTTGGCTTTTCATAATGCTCCCTTTTTCTTACTTCAGACATAACACCTGTAAGTGCACATTGTCTTTTAAATCTTCTAAGAGCATTATCTATAGACTAGTTTTCTCTTACTTTTACCTCTGTCATTTTACTTGCTACCCTCCCCTCGTCTTCTACTACCAGTTATCCTAAGACACCAGCGAGTTTGAAATAGCATTTATTATTATATATCATAGAATAAGTAAATGCAAGTAGTTTATGTTAATGATTCTGATAATTTCTTTCCGCCTAAAATATGAAAATGCAAATGTTGTACTGATTGACAGCCGTCTTTGCCGCAATTACTGATTACTCTGTAGCCTGAATCCTTAATACCCTCGGACTCTGCAATTTTATTAATTGCTTCAAAAATTTCTGCAACAATATGGCTGTTTTCCTTTGTGATTTCATTCATTGAAGCTATGTGGACCTTTGGTACAGCTAATATATGTACAGGAGCTTGAGGAGCTAAATCTCTGAAAGCTGCCATGTATTCATTTTCAAATACAAACTGAGACGGAATTTCTTTGTTTGCAATTTTGCAAAATATACAATCCATTATTTCACCTCACCCTACTAATTTATTCACTCAATAAATAATCGTTCCATATTCCTTTAATATGAACGTTAATTATTTCATTTTTAACATTTATATCACTTTTTAACAAAACTTTCAAGTAATTTGTTGTATAACCTTCATAGATATTATTGTCTTTTTTAGTTTCTATCAATACCGACAGCTCCCTGCCTATAAATTCCTTCATAAATTCATTTGAAATACTTTCTCCTAATTCAATAAGCAGCTTGCTTCTTTGCGACTTTACCGACTGGTCAACTTGGGGTTTCATTTCTGCAGCCTTAGTGCCTTCCCTTATGGAATATTTAAAGACATGAATTCGAGAAAATCTTATTTTTTTCACAAATTCCAAGGTTTCATTGAATTCTTCATCGCTTTCTCCGGGAAATCCCACTATAATATCCGTCGTAATACCGGCATCAGGCAAGAATTTTCTTATTTCTTCTACATTCTTTTTATATTCTTCTCTTGTGTATCTTCTGTTCATTCTTTTTAAAACATTATCACTGCCGCTTTGCAGAGACAAATGAAAATGATCGCAGGTCTTATTCAAGGCGGCATATCTTTTCATGAAATCTTCAGTTATCAAATTCGGCTCTATGGATCCAAGTCTGATTCTCTCAATTCCCTCAATTTTATTTATATCTTCTATTAAATCAATAAGATAGTACTTTTCTTTAAGCTCCTTGCCATAAGATGATATGTGAATTCCATTCAGTACAATTTCTTTATAGCCGTTTTCTGCTATTCTTTTAACTTCCTCTATGATATCTTCATGATTTCTGCTTCTTATGGGTCCTCGCACATAAGGAATAATGCAATAAGAGCAAAATTGACTGCAGCCGTCCTGAATTTTAATATTAGCACGGGTTTTATCATGAACAGTGCTTATTTTTAACTCCTCAAAGTTCTCTCTTCCTTGAAAATTGTCAATTTTATAATTTAGACTAACATCATTAAGCTTATTTTTAATTAACTTGCCTATATTACCTTTATGCTTTGTCCCGATAATTATGTCTGCCACTGTTTCTTTATTTATTTTTTCTGAGTTTAATTGTACGCTGCAACCTACTGCAACAACCAAGGCATCAGGATTTATTCTTTTTGCCTTATTTATGAATTGCCTGGATTTTCTTTCGCTTTCCTTAGTGACTGCACATGTATTAATAATATATATGTCACTGACTTCATTGGGAGGCAGAACTGTAAACCCGTCATTCTCCAAAATTTCAGTCATTGCTTCTGTTTCAAACTGATTTACTTTACAACCCAAGGTTATAAAGGAAACAGTGTATACTTTATTTGTATCCTTATTCATTCTTGCTCCTTGCAATAAATTTCTTGCATGATAATAACATATATTATTGACAAAATCAACCCCGTCCCCTTGTCGTAAAAATAAGTTCAGACTAATCTGAACTTGTATCTAAAAAGCATTTTTTATGTGGTTTAGTTCTCTGTTTTCTAATACTATTTCTATCACATCAAATTGGCAAGGGTAATCGTCTTTACCTTTCAGCATGAAATAATATTTAGCGGCGCTTCTCAATTTTTTTTGTTTAGTAAAAGTCACTGCCTCTCTTGGATAACCATACTTAGTATTTTTGCGCCCCTTTACTTCAATGAAGTGCAGTTTGTCATCTTTTTGGGCAATAATATCAATTTCACCAAACTTGCTGCTAAAATTTACTTCCAATATTCTATATCCTTTGTGCAGTAAATATTCTTCGGCTATTCTTTCATATTCAAAGCCCTTATTTTTATTATACATAGTTTTCTAAATATATTTCATTATCTTTTTAAGGTGCCCAAAATTCCTCTTATTAATGAACGTCCCACTTCTCTTCCTATTGCATGCATGGCAGAATTTGCTACCCTTTCAACGGGAGTTAATCTGCTGCTTGTCTTTTTCTGGCTTCTTTGCAATTCTCTTTCTTGTTTTTCTCTTTCTTTTTCTTCAGCTTTAAGTCTCTTTTCCTCTTCCTTAAGCCTCTTTTCTTCTTCCTTTGCCTCTATCTTAAGTCTTTTTTCTTCTTCTAGTGTTTGGATTTCAATAAGCCTTTCCTCTTGTTTCCTTTCTGCTTTTACTAACAGCATTTCATAAGCAGATTCTCTGTCAACTGCCTTGTAATATTTCTTATAAACAGGAGTACTTGCAATTATTTGATTTCTCAGCATATCGTCTATTGTTCCAAACCGGCTTTGAGGGGGAAGTATGAATGCACGCTCAACCACAGAAGGTATTCCTTCTTCATCAAGGCATGAAATCAATGCTTCTCCTGTTCCGAGCTGTGTTATTGCTTCCACAGTGTCGAATTCCGGATTCTCCCTGAATGTTTCTGCAGCTGTAACAACTTTTTTTCTTTCAGCCGGTGTATATGCTCTTAATGCATGTTGAATTCTGTTTCCTAATTGCCCCAAAATCTCATCGGGCACATCCATTGGATTTTGTGTTACAAAATAAACACCTACTCCTTTAGAACGAATTAAACGAACCACTAATTCAATTTTATCAAGCAGCTGTTTTGGAGCATCTTCAAAAAGAAGATGTGCTTCATCAAAGAAAAATACCATTTTAGGTTTTCCCAAATCTCCTTCTTCAGGAAGATTTTCATATAATTCTGACAGCATCCACAGTAAAAATGTAGAATATAACAAGGGATTTAAAAATAATTTTGAACAATGCAGTACATTTATATATCCTCTTCCGTCTTCAGAAGTTTTTATCCAATCATTGATATCCAATTCAGGCTCTCCAAAGAAGAAGTCACCGCCTTGGTCTTCCAAGGTCAACATATTTCTTAAAATGGCACCGATGCTCTGAGATGATATATTTCCATATTTCATTCTGAAATCATTGGAATTGTCACCCACATATTGTACCATTGCTCGTAAATCCTTTAAGTCTAACAGCAAAAGTCCTTTTTCATCTGCCGCTCTGAATACGATATTCAAAATTCCTGCCTGTGTATCATTTAAATCTAATATTCTTGATAGCATTAATGGTCCCATTTCAGTAATGGTAGTTCGTACAGGTATTCCTCCTTCGCCAAAAACATCCCAAAACTGAACCGGAAATC
>JAAYPY010000163.1 GCA_012519555.1 Tissierellia bacterium
ACGGTGGTGTGAGAGGACGGTAATTAAAATAATTAATTACCTCCTACTCGATTTTATCAATGGGGCGGACCGCAGGTCCTTCCAAAATATTACCCTTTATGTCGAAACGGGAGCCGTGGCATGGACAATCCCATGTTTTCTCGGCTTCATTAAATGAAAGAGCACATTTAAGGTGGGAGCAGACAGGATTAATGCAATAATATTCACCTGCTTCATTTTTATATACTCCAACCTTTTTACCCTTGTAGTCAATTATTTTTCCTTCTCCCGGATTTACATCCGAAAATTCTTCCAAATCTTCCGCTAATCTGTTTAAAAACCCTAATGCAATACTTTTAACCGAAGATACGAATTCCTTTGATGACTGAAGGGGGGTAAACCTGGAGGGATTAAATATAGCTGAATAATCATTTTCAACATGGAGTATTTTGTTTTTTAAAATTAGTGCAGCTGCTGCAGAATGAGACATTCCCCATTTTTTAAATCCGGTAGCCACATATAAATTATCTATGCTGTCTGAATATCTTCCTATGTATGGAATTTTATCGTATGTCATGCAGTCCTGGGTAGACCATTTAGACACTATTTCCGGATTCTTGAAAGAGCTGTTAAGAAATCTTTCCAATTCCTTGTATGATTCATTTTCATCATCTTTTTCTCCTGTACGATGATTGCCTCCTGCAAGAATTAAAAGATTTTCCTTGTCTGAAAACTGGTATCTCATTGAATGAACAGGGTCCTTAATATTTATATACATTCCTTCAAAAGGTTTTTCCTTTGTTCTTGCAGCAATAACATATGCTTTTTCCTGATAAAGTCTTAAAAAATAAAGACCAAAGCTGTTGTCAAAGGGATAATGGGATGCAACTATTACCTTATCGGCATGTATTGTACCTTTTTCTGTTTCTACATCCACATGCTCATCGTGAGGGTTAATATCCAAAGCTCTTACATTCTCATATATCTTAACATTGCTGTTAATTAAAATATTGTAAAGGCTGTATAAATATTTTAAAGGATTGAACTGACCCTGGTTTCTAACCCCGATTGCCCCGTAAACATTATTGGGCAAAGGAACTGTTTCCGTATAAAATCCGTCTATTCCTAATTTTTCATAGGCTTTTAGTTCTTTTTGCAAATCATCAACCTCATCCATGGAGGATGCGTAAACATATGCTGTTTGTTCTTTGTAATCACATTGAATGTTGTTTTCCTTTATTATATTTTTAATTAATTTTATCCCTTCTTCATTTGCTTTCAAATATTGTTTTGCTTCTGCCAAACTAAAGTTGTTTATTAAACTGTCATAAAACACGTCATGCTGAATTGTAATTTTTGCCGTTGTATAACCGGTCACACCGTATCCTGAATTTGTGGCTTCAATTATTCCTATCTTAAAGCCGCAGTCCTTTAATAAATAAGCGCTTGTAAGTCCGGTAAGCCCTGCACCTATTATCAAAATGTCAAATTCTTTGTCATTTAAGTCAGCATTTTCAACAAGGGGTTTTTTTATGTTATCAGCTGTATCATGCCAGTATGAATGTCTCGGATATTTCATAATTACCTCTTTTCGTAATATTTTTATTTAGACACATATAATTTTTACAGTAATTAAGAAAAATAATAAAAATGTTAGCGAACATTTGCAGGACACGACTATAATTCTTAACGAATGCAGGTTAAAAATCCGTTAAGCAGCTTGCACTGTTTGAGCGAAGCCAATTTGCAAGCTGTAGGATTTTTAGCCGGAATGAGTTTTAGAATTATTCGTGGCCGAAACCGTGAGCGGCATTTTTATTTTTTTTTAATAATATTAGTGTTATTGTTTCATAAATATTTCAATTTATTCCTTGACTTTATCAAAAAATTCGTATATCATAATACAGAATAAAAACAATAAAGACAGTGATTGGAACAGTAATTGCAGTAGGATTCAAAGAGATATAATTATATGGTGAGAGATTATAAATCTGAATGCAACGAAGATCATCCAGGAGTCTAATTTCTGAAAGACCAGTAAGAAATTACGTACAAATGCGTTAAATTTTAGAGTGACATATATTAATTTTATATATGTAATTTGGGTGGTACCGCGAGATTCGTCCCATGTCTTTTGACATGGGACTTAATTTTTTAAGGAAGAAGTAAATAATAGGAGGAAAAAATGAAACTATTCAAAGATATATCTAAGGCTGATTATAAGAGTAATGAGCGTGAAATATCAAAATACTGGGAAGAAATAGACCTATTGAAGAAAAGCATAGAAACAAGAAATGATAAACCATCCTTTGTTTTTTATGAAGGCCCGCCTACAGCCAACGGAAGACCCGGAATACATCACGTTATTTCAAGAACATTGAAAGACTCTGTATGCAGATACAAAACCATGCAGGGTTTTAAAGTTAAGAGAAAGGCCGGCTGGGATACTCACGGACTTCCTGTTGAAATTGAAGTTGAAAAACAATTAGGTTTATCCACTAAACAAGAAATCGAAGAATACGGAATTGCCGAATTTAATAAAAAATGCCGGGAATCAGTGTTCACCTATGAAGCATTATGGCGTGAAATGACTGAACGTATGGCGTATTTAATAGACTTGGATAATCCCTATATTACCCTTGAAAACGACTTTATTGAAACAGAATGGTGGATATTGGATAAGGTTTTTAAAGAGGGCTTGATTTATGAGGGTCACAAAATTCTTCCATACTGTCCCAGATGCGGAACAGGTCTTGCTTCCCATGAAGTTGCACAGGGTTATGAAGAAATTAAAACAGTAACTGCCTATGCAAAATTTAAGAAGAAGGATGAAGATGCATACTTTCTTGCATGGACCACAACCCCATGGACCTTATTGTCCAATGTTACCTTGACGGTTCATCCTGAAGTTGACTATGTTAAAATAAGAACTAAAGATAAAGAAGATGTAAAAGGTGAAACCTATATTCTTGCAAAAACTTTAGCAGACAAGGTAATAAATGAAGAATATGAAGTTTTGGATGAAAAAAAGGGCAGAGAATTAGAGTATGTTGAATACGAACAGCTTTTACCCTATGTTGAAGTTCCTGCAGGGAAAAAAGCATTCTATGTAACTTTAGCAGATTATGTGACTGTTGAAGACGGTACAGGTATTGTCCACACTGCACCTGCTTTTGGAGAAGATGACTACAACACAGGAATGAAATACAATCTGCCTGTTTTAAATCCTGTTGATGATACGGGAAGGTTCAGAGGTACACCTTGGTCAGAAATGTTTGTAATGGATGCAGACCAGCCCATATTAAAATGGTTGAGGGAAAACGGGAAGTTATATAAAAAAGAACCGGTTCTTCACAATTATCCTCACTGCTGGAGATGTCACACACCCCTCTTGTACTATGCAAGACCAAGCTGGTACATTCAAATGACAAAACTCAAGGATCTTCTTGTTTCAAACAATAATACCGTTAACTGGTATCCCGATTATGTGGGAGAAAAGCGTTTTGGAAACTGGCTTGAAAATGTTAATGACTGGGCTATTTCAAGAAGCCGTTACTGGGGAACCCCTCTTCCAATTTGGAGATGCGAATGCGGTCATTTGGAAAGCATCGGCTCAAGAAAAGAATTAGTCGAAAAAGCAATAGAAGATATAGATGAATCAATTGAACTTCACAGACCATATGTGGATGAAGTGCACATTGTTTGTCCTAAATGCGGACAGCATATGACAAGGGTGAAAGATGTAATCGACTGTTGGTTTGATTCAGGCTCCATGCCTTTCGCACAGTGGCACTATCCCTTTGAAAACAAAGAAAGATTTGATGAATTATTCCCTGCTGACTTTATCAATGAAGGTATTGACCAGACCAGAGGATGGTTCTATTCACTGATTGCCGTGTCAACCCTTGTTATGGGCAAAGCTCCATATAAAAATGTGTTGGTAAACGACTTGGTTCTTGACAAATACGGAAAGAAAATGTCAAAATCCAGAGGAAATACGGTAGAGCCCATGGAACTTTTCGATAAATACGGAGTTGACGCACTAAGATGGTATCTGCTCTACGTGTCACCAGTATGGACGCCTACTCGATTTGACGAAGACGGGTTAAAGGAAATATTGAGCAAATTTATCGGAACAATTAAAAATGTATATACCTTCTTTGCATTATATGCAAACACAGATTCAATCAAACCCCAGGACTTCTTTGTTGATTACAAGGATAGACCGGAGTTGGACAGATGGATTATATCAAAATACAACAATTTGGTGAAATATGTTACTGAAAGCATGGATGTTTATGACCACAACAAATCTGTAAGAGCAATTCAAAATTTTGTTAACGAAGATTTGTCCAACTGGTACATCAGACGTTCAAGAAGAAGATTTTGGGAAACAGAACTTACTGAAGACAAAAAGGCGGTTTATAACACCACCTATGAAGTATTGGTCGGAATTTCACAGCTGATAGCTCCCTTTGCTCCTTATTTGTCTGAAGAGATATACAGGAACTTAACAGGCGAAGAATCAGTTCATTTAAGCTATTATCCTAAGGTTAATGAGGATTTAATAGATGAAAATATTGAAAAGAGAATGGATTTGGTAAAGGATATAGTCAGCTTGGGAAGGGCTTCCAGAGAGAATGCAAAAATTAAGGTTAGACAGCCTATTCAAAAAATCCATATTGACGGGAAATACCAGGAATTAATTGATGATTTGGTTCCGCTGATCAAGGAAGAATTAAATGTCAAAGAAGTTGTATTTGAACATGACCTTAATGAATTTATGGACTTCACCTTGAAACCTAACTTTAAGATTGCAGGGCCTATGCTTGGAAGTAATGTAAAAGCATTTGCAGGTATTTTAGCGAAGGCAGATGCACTTGAGATAATCACAAAAGTTCAGTCGGGCGAGAAATATGAATTGGATGTTAACGGACAAATTGTTGAGTTGGATGACCAATTGCTGGATATCAGAATTTCGGCAAAGGAAGGATATGATGTTGCAACAGGAAACAATTTATTCACCATAATTGATACCAATTTAACCGATGGATTATTGAATGAGGGTTATGCCCGTGAATTTATATCCAAGGTACAGCAGATGAGAAAGAATAACGGATATGAAATGATGGACAGAATAAAAATATTCTACTCAAGCTCACCTGAAATTGATAAAGCCGTAAAAGAATTTGAAGATTTTATCAAGGAAGAAACACTTGCAGATGTAATTGCAGTATCCAATGAAGAAGGAATGGAAGCACAAAACCTGAACGGCATTGATACAGGAATGAAATTGGAAAAAGTTAACGGATAAGAAGTATCTTATAGGGGACACATTGATATGTCCCCTGTTTTTTTATTATTTTATATTGTAAACTAAAATAAAAACATTGTTATATTTTTTATTTTAAAGTATAATGTATACATCTTAATAAACCGGAGGGCAGCCAATGAAAAATACCATAGCTATAATTGGAATATTAGTATTAGTATTCTTTCTTGCAACAGCCTGCCTCAATCCTCAGGAAGTACCTATGATTAATATTGATGAAAGTATTAATATGTATATAGTTGCTGATCCCCATTACATGTCTGAAAAAATGACCGAAGACAGCCAAACATTCACAAACTATTTGAATACTGTTGACAGAATGATGAAGTATACCGGTGTTTTTCTTGATATAATGGAAGACGAAATTAAAAAGAACCAACCTGATATTGTTGTTTTTCCCGGAGACTTGACAAATAACGGTTCAAGGGTAAATCACCTTGAATTTGAAAAGCGTTTGAAAAAAATGAAGTCGAAAGGAACAAAGATTTATGTAGTTCCCGGAAATCATGATATTAATAATGAAAAGGCATTATATTTCAAAGATGATCAAATACACTTAGCTGAGAGTATAAACGAAGTAGAGTTCACTGAAATTTACAATGACTACGGATATGGGGAAGCTATATCAAGAGATGAAAATACACTAAGCTATTTGGCAAAGCCCTATAAGAATTTGTGGCTCTTAATGCTTGATACCACAAAGGATTATCCGGAACCGGGCGGATATATAAACAGAGATACGCTTAATTGGATTGTATCATGCTCGGATATGGCTAAGGAAGAAAATGCTGAAATGATAGTTGTAATGCACCACAACTTACTTGATCACAGCGATATTATATGGGAAGACTACACAGTGGATAACAATACCAGCGTTCTTAATACATTCCATGAAATCGGCATAAAGGTTGTCTTGTCAGGACATATTCATATACAGGATATTAAATCACATACATCAGTAACAACAGGAAATACAATATATGATATTGCAACAAGCAGTCTCCCTGTTTACAACCATCAATACGGACAACTAATCTATTCGCCTTCTAAGGGCTATGATTATGAAACGATAAAGCTCAATGTTGAAAAATATGCTTTGGAAAATAATTTAAAAGATGAAAATTTACTATCATTCAATGAATACTCCGAGCAGTTCTTTATTGATAATTTATGCAGAAAGCATAAAGAAAGCATAGGGTTATTAGAGCTTTCTGATGAGCAAAAAAAAGAAGCATTCATCACAGTAGTTGAAATGAATAAAAAATACTTCTCAGGATACAGAAATGAAGCATTGAAGGAACACATAGAAAGTCAAGGGTTTGAAATTGTTGAAGGATTAGACGAATGCTTCATTCAAGAATATATAATGGGCATGATTGAGGACCAAAATGCAGACAACAACAAACTGCATATTCCCATAAATTAATTATGCACATTAGTTTGACCCGGTGTCGATTACTTCTTAAACTATGCAGGCTATCATGAGCAAACAATTCATTAGTTATTCTTAAAATTACTCCAAAGGTCCCGCAGCATCAGCTGTGAAAGGACCTTTTTTGATGAAAACCTTATCCCGCAATGTTGAAATTGCAATATTTTCGATTGACAATGCCATGCATATTATAATATAATTATATATCTTTGGATTGATGTATCAAGATGAGCATGCTAAGTCTATATATTAAATTTAGCAGTTATAAGACTGAAAGGTTGTGAAGTTATGAAAGGTTTGGGAGTCTCACCTGGTATTGGTATAGGTAAAGCCTTTATAATTGACAGAGGAGCAATTAACATAAAGAAAAAACATGTTACTGATGTTGAAAAAGAAATAGACAGGCTTATGATTGCACTAGAAACAGCTAAAGAACAACTTAACGAGTTGTACATTTCTACAATAGACGAATTAGGTGAAAAAGAAGCTCGAATTTTTAAATCTCACGAAATGATGTTGGAAGATGATACATTCATTTCAGACGTAGTAAACAGGATAAAAGCAGAAGGCGTTAATGCTGAATTCGCATTAAATGAAACCTCCAATGCTTATATTGAAATGTTTCAAAATATTGAAGATGAATACCTCAGAGAAAGATCAGAAGACATAAAAGATGTAATGAATAGAGTAATAAGACTGCTGATGGGTATTAATAATAATGACTTTTCCAACTTAAAAAACAACTCCATTGTTGTAGCCAAGGACTTGACTCCCTCAGATACTGCACAGTTGGACAGGACAAAAGTAGCAGCCATGATTACCGAAGTGGGAGGCAAAACATCCCATGCAGCAATAATTGCAAGAATAATGGGCATTCCTACCGTGGTAGGATTAAACAATATAACCGATAAAATAAATGCTGGCGATACTGTAATCTGTGATGGCAGAACCGGCAAGGTCCTTGTAAATCCCAATGCGAAACAACTATTCTTCTATAACAAGAAAAAGATCAGAGAAGATGAAATTAACAATGAATTAAGAAATCAAATCGGATTGCCTTCAGTAACAAAGGATGGATTTAAAGTTACCTTGTCTGCAAACATTGGAATTCCAAATGACGTAGATATGGCGTTGGATAATGATGCAGAAGGCATCGGTCTTTTCAGAAGCGAATTCATATTTATGAACAGAGAACACCAGCCAACCGAGGACGAACAATTTGAGCAATACAAGGAAGTCCTTGTTAAAATGGAAGGAAAGCCGGTAATAATAAGGACCTTGGATATTGGAGGAGATAAGTGTGTTCCATATCTTGACATGCCAAAAGAAATGAACCCATTTTTGGGCTACAGGGCAATAAGGCTGTGTCTTGGAAATTTACAAGTTTTTAGAACACAATTAAGGGCTATTTTAAGAGCCAGCGTTTACGGCAACGTAAAAATAATGATTCCCATGGTTTCCACCATGAAGGAATTAAAGGACTCAAAAAAAATCCTGCAGCAGGCAAAAGATGAATTAACAAGGGAAGGAATAAAATTCAAGGACCATATAGAAATAGGCGTCATGATTGAAACCCCTTCAGCTGCAATAATATCAGACCTTTTAGCAAAAGAAGTTGACTTTTTCAGCATAGGCACCAACGATTTAATTCAATATACCATGGCTGTCGACAGATTAAATTCTAAATTATCTTATCTGTACAGCCAATATCACCCTGCACTTTTGAGATTAATAAAAGGAATAATAGACAATGCACACAAGGCAGGCATCTGGGTAGGCATGTGCGGCGAAGCAGCCGGCGACCCTAAGCTAATACCGGTATTCATAGGAATGGGATTAGATGAATTCAGCATGAATTCTCCTTCCATTCTAAGGGCAAGATATATTGTGAGAAACATAAATAAAGAAGACATGGAGATAATAGCAAAAAGCACCCTTGATATGGAAAATGCACTTGAAGTAGAGGAGTATTTAAGCTGCTTGTTTGCAAATGAAAATGAAAATTGCTTAAAAACATGCAAAAACAGGAGAAGACAAAAATGAGCAAGAAAATATCCATTGTTTTCCACAGCGTATGCGGAAACAATTATCTCATTGCTAAAGAATTTTATAAAGAATTTAAAGCTCAAGATGCTGACGTTAAGTTGTTAAGAGTAAATGACCCAAACTTGGAAGAGCTTGCAAAACAATTTTCAATTGCCGGTCAATACAAAAATGAAATTTTAAATATTGAAGAAGCAAAAGTAGAAAAGCTTTTTGACAGCGATATAATAATATTCGGTTCACCAACTTATTTCGGAAATGTATCAGGTGCCATGAAAGCATTCATGGATGAATTTTCTCCCCATTGGCCTGAGGGAAGGTTTTGGGGCAAAAAGATGTTTTCATTTACAACCTGCGCTAACGGAGAAGGCGGTGGAGACCTTTGTCTCAATGCAATGACTCTTTTCGGTCAGCACATGGGAATGATGATAATCCCCGTTCCTGGAAACTTAGTAACCGGCCAGAGTTTTCCTGCATACGGATTAATCCACTATGTGGGAGACTATTCAAACCTAAGACCAAGCGGCAAGATAATTCCTGCCATAAAAGAAATGACACTAAAAATTATGAAATTATAAATTTACTATAAATGGGGACATTCCTTTTATCTATAAGGTTAAGGCATGTCCCCCTATCATTCTGCGCAGCGAAAAAATCTCATCTCTTAGACAAGGAGTAGAAATGAAAAAGAACGATATAATTGAAGTAATGATAAATGATTTAGAATTTCCCAACATTGGAATAACTAATTTTCAAAATAAAACAGTGAAAATCAAAAATACCCTTCCCGGACAAAAAGTAAGAGTTAGGATTAAACGTTCAAAAAAAGACAGGGCTGAAGCAAAACTGCTTGAAGTATTAAAAAAGGCACCTTACCAGCAAGAACCATCATGTGAACATTTCGACTTATGCGGAGGGTGTTCCTACCAAACAGTCCCCTATGAAAAGCAGCTTGAAATAAAATCTCAACAGTTTAAAAAGATTATAGATGAAATTTTGACAGAAAATTACGAATTTTCACCTATAGTTCCAAGCCCTAAAAAGACCGGGTACAGAAATAAAATGGAATTTTCATTCGGTGATGAAATAAAGGATGGTCCATTAAGCTTGGGTATGCATAGAAGAAACAGCTTTTACAGCATAGTCAACACTCATGGCTGTCAAATTGTAGATGAAGATTTTCGACAAATACTATGTCGTATATTAGACTATTTCCGCGGAA